>WTGA01000163.1 GCA_011523765.1 Gammaproteobacteria bacterium | reverse complement strand
GGCGGGTACGATTGAATTTGGAGGGCATGGAACAATTCGCTGAATTGTGGATTCTGCGGAGTATACTCCATCCTGCAATAAATGGATCCCGACAAGAACCCGGGACGGTTCGGTTACGGGAAAGCCTCCGACATCCGGCAATTCACTGCTGCGGCATGTACCAGCTCGCCAGTTCTTTCTGCAACCGTGCGCCGAGTTCTTCGGCGGTTGCCGTGCGGGTGATTGCGCCGACTGAGGCGTTCCAGGTTTCCTGTGCCAGATCGGGCGTGCCGCGCGACAGGAACTGTGACGCGAACCGGATGGTCGAATGGCACTCGTCGCGCCACGAAAGGAAGGTCCGGGCGACCGGATCGCCGATCTGTACTGCATGGCCCGAGAGCGGAAAAAACCCGGGCAGAGCCGTGGCGTAGAGCGACGCAAATTCGGACGAAGCGACCCAGTCCAGGAATACGCGCGCCGCTTCGGCATTCAGGCTGGCGGAATTCAGGCCGAAGGCCAGGTCGGTATGATCGGAGATATAACAGGGGTCGCCGGCTTGCTGTACCGGCGGCGGAAAAGCACCGATACCGAACCCGGCCCGGGCGTTGAAACCGGCAATTTCCCAGCTTCCTGCGGGATAGATGGCTGCACGGCCGCGGGCGAAAAGGTCCTGGCTGTCGCGGTAGGTCCGCGTCTTGTAACCGGTTCCCAGATAGGGGTGCCACTTCGCCAAGGTCCGAAAGGGTGCGATCCACGGCTCGTCAGTCAGCTTCTGTTTCCCTGCAATCAGGGCCCGGCGGCCTTCCTCTCCCTTCCAGTGGTTCGGTCCAATATTGTTGTAGCCCATGGCTGCGGCTTCCCAACGGTCGCGGATACCCATGGCCAAGGGAACCCAGGTACCATCGGCTCGGAACTTTTCGAGAACCTCGAAGAACGCCGTTTCGGTTTCGGGTACGGCAAGACCGAGTCTGCGGAACGCCTCCCGGTTGTAAAGGAAACCGTGGATCACGGAGGACACCGGGACGCAGAAGGTCGTGGACCCATCATCGGTCTGCCATGGCAATTTCGCCGTGGGGGAGAAATGGGCCAATCCGGCCAGGTCGCTGAGGTCGCTGAGGTGTCCGGCCTCGAAGAGCGCCAGGGAGGCATCGAAGGCGCGGCAGGCGATCAGGTCGCCCGCCGTGCCAGCTTCGAGTCGGGTCTCCAGTTCTGTGTCGTAGGCAGTCGGCACGGACGGACGGAACCGCACCCCGATGCCAGGATGGACGGCTTCGAAGGCCGGTATGATCTTTTCCTCCCAGATGGCCCGGTCGTCGTCACGCCAGCTGTCGATCACAAGGGTTGTCCGGGCGCAGGCTGCGCCGGACACGACTGCAATCGATAGTGCAACCGCAATTCTGAGCAGGTTCATTCCTATCCGCCCCGGTTTCCCGTTGTCGCCCCTGTGACCCTTGGAAACGTTTTCCTTCCGCCTGGGGGACCGAAGGTCATGGGTCGACACCTCGAACCAAATGTTGTGGAGGGGAATGACAGGGGCAGCCGTTGGCTCGGTTGAATGCCTCCATGAGTTCCAGCCTGCGGCGAGTCCATGCCATCTGTGCCCGTGGTAAGCCGTTGGCCAATCACATTACACCCTACCGGTCGGTCCGATGCAGTCCAGCCCGTCACGGCAGCCCGCGTCTTTTCCGGGGAAGCATCGGTATTGCGGGAGGTGACTTCAGACATCGGACCAGGAAGAAAAAAATCAGGAGGTTTTCATTGGTTCACGGCGGACAATCTTGACACCGGAAGAATTTTTATTGGCGTGGTTTCCATGCGAAGCCTCTGTATATCAGGAATCTGGAAAGAACACCATGGCGGGCCGCCAAAGACGAAGCCATGTGTATCACGATTGTGTGATATGGACATTCCGTTGAGGGGTAAAATCTATTTCCCCAGCCAGGTCATCCCGTCCGGTCATGGGTGGATAGTGCCGGATTTCGGGATATAATCCCTGACCTGTCCATACAGTTTCCAACCCACAGGAGTTCAAAACGTGCGACGACAGCAATTCTTGTATTTGATGGGCCTCTCAGCACTTCCGTTTCGGCTGTTCGCAGCCGATCTGCCACTCACTCCCTCTCAGTCGGAAGGTCCCTTTTATCCGGTGGTCCCCATTCCCCTGCGCTCCAGCCTCATTCGGGATGAAAAAAACCTGGAAGGGGAGGTGCTGCAGCTGGATGGCCGTGTGCTGGACCGGCAGGGCGACCCCCTCGCAGGGGCAAGAATAGAAATCTGGCAATGCGATGGCAACGGGGTATATGCCCACCCGGCCCAGGATGGACACCAACATTTTGACCCCGGCTTTGAGGGCTTTGGCGCCCAGCTGACCGGCCATCAGGGTGGTTACCGCTTTACCACATTGTACCCGGTACCGTATCCGGGGCGGCCACCCCATATCCATGTCAAAATATGGCAAAGTAGCCAGGAGCGGCTGACGACACAGCTTTACCTGCGGGGAAACCTCGGCCGGGGTTGGTTCAAGTCCCAGCGGGAACCCCTGCAGATTGACCCCCGGACCGAAATTGGCGGTCGGGCAAAGGCCCGGTTTACCTTTGTGGTTTGACGGATTCCCCGGATGGGTATCCAGCCGGCCAGGGTTCCCTGGAACTCCTCGGTTGAAGCTGGAGGAGCTGTTTCGGGTGTGGCCGGTCTGAACGGGCGCTGGATGGGCATGAACTGCCCGATACGGGGGTCCGGTCGTATGCGGGTCCCCCGTCCTGAAGAGCAAATCGGCTTGGCTGCCTTCCGGGATGCTTGTGAACAAGCCCGTGTGCGTTGAATTCCTTCGGCCGGCCACAGAAGACCCATGGGGTCCCGTTTTTCCGTGGTGTATGCCATGACCGGCAGCCAGCGCCATGGTGCGGTCCGGCAGACGTCGCTTCGGGTGGGTTCCACGTGCCGCCTCCGAATCCCAGGCCTTGCAGAACGGACCCCGTTGCCTGGCCGGATTCAGGCCCCATCAGGTGGAATGCATTGGTATGGAGATTCATTGCGCATGGTATGATTGGAACAGAACGTCATGTATCGGTATCTTCCCGTTTATCCTTGCACACATCCCGAAAAGACGCGTTGGCTGTCGGCAGTTTCGGTGGTCCTGGTGAACCAGCCATAATGTCCCCTGTCATGAACCCGTTTTTGGATCTGGAAGAGCTCGGAAAAATGGAATCCAACGGAAATGAAACGGGGATTGGCGGACCGGATACGACCGAGCATGGCCATTTAACGACTGGAACCTGAATCAAGAGCATGCCTTTAATTAATTTTATTCTTTTCGACGGCAGTCATCACGCACTGGAAGGGCACACCGGGACCCCGGTAATGAACCTCGCCAAGCGCCACGGGCTTCACGGGATTCTGGCCGAATGCGGAGGGGTCTGCAGTTGCGCCACCTGCCATGTCCATATTGACCCGGAATGGATGGGAAAACTGCCCCCGATGGATGAGGAAGAAATGGATATGCTGGAGTTTGCCGAAAATGTGGACGAATACAGCCGGTTGAGTTGCCAGATCGAAATCACGGAAGAGCTAGACGGGCTGGTCGTGCATGTTCCAGAATCACAATATTGAATTTCACAGGACGGTGGAAACCCGGCACCAAACCGGGCTGGAGCGGAAATTGAGAGATTGCCTCCACGCCCCCCACACCCGTACAGCACATTGAGCAAGCCATCTTTTCTCTGGGAACTCTCCAAAACCGGGCAGGACCAGTGCAACCTGCAGGCCTTCATCGATCATGTCGGAAAATCCAATGAAACGGTCCGGGACTACGATTCACTGTACCGCTGGAGCATCGATTCCAGCGAGGAATTCTGGCCTGCACTCTGGCAATACTGCGGGGTCATCTCCAGCCAACCCTGGAACCGGGTGCTCACGAACCGGGAGGCCATGCCGGGTGCGAAATGGTTTGCGGGGGCCGAACTCAACTTTGCGGAAAACCTGCTCCGGTTTCGGGATGGCAGGACGGCCATCATCGCGGTCAGCGAAGGCCGGGAACCCAGGACGCTGACCTACCGGCAACTGTACCGGGAAGTCGCAAGCTGTGCGGACCGGCTGAAATCCCTGGGAGTGGGGCAGGGGGACCGGGTGGCCGGGTACATGCCCAATATCCCCGAAACCACCATCGCCATGCTGGCCACCACCAGCCTGGGGGCCATCTGGTCGTCGTGTTCTCCGGATTTCGGGGTCAAGGGGGTGCTGGAAAGGTTCAGCCAGATCGAACCGAAAATCCTTTTTTCCGTGGATGGCTACCGCTATAACGGCAAGAAGATCGATATTCGGGACTCGGTCAAAGCGGTGGTGGAAGCGATTCCGAGTATCGAACAAACCATTGTGACCGCCTTTTTGGACCGGGAGGCCGACCTCCGTGGCATTCCCGTTGCGACGGGATGGGAAGAATTTTCCAGCGATGCCACGGAAATCGATTTTCGCCAGCTGCCCTTTGACCACCCGCTGTATATCCTGTATTCGTCGGGAACCACGGGCAAACCGAAATGCATTGTGCATGGAGCGGGCGGAACACTGCTCAAACACCTCGCCGAACAGCAATTGCACTGCGACCTGGGGCGCGAAGATACCCTGTTTTTCTTTACCACCTGTGGCTGGATGATGTGGAACTGGCTGGTGAGTGCCCTGGCGACCGGATGTGCCATCGTGACCTATGATGGTTCCCCCTTTTCACCGGGGCCCATGGCCATGTGGGAAATGGCGGAAAGGCTGGGCATTACCGCATTTGGGACGAGTGCCCGGTATATCTCGGCCTGTATCAAGGCGGGAATCCGGCCCGGTGAACAGGTCGACCTGGAAAAGGTGCGGATGATCCTGTCGACCGGGTCTCCCCTGGTCGCCGAGGGGTTTGATTATATCTACGGGGAGGTCAAGCGGGATGTCATGCTGTCGTCCATCTCCGGGGGGACCGACATTATCGGTTGCTTCGTGCTGGGGAACCCGCTACGGCCGGTTTACCGGGGGGAGATACAGTGCCGGGCGCTGGGAATGGCGGTGGAGGTGTATGCGGATGGCAAGCCGGTGCGCGGGCAACGCGGAGAACTGGTATGTACCCGGCCATTTCCAAGCATGCCCCTGGGGTTCTGGAACGAACCGGACAATGAGCGCTACCACAAGGCCTATTTTTCCCGGTTTGACCGGGTCTGGACACAGGGGGATTACGCCGAGATAACCGCCCGCGACGGTATGGTCATCTACGGGCGTTCCGATGCGGTGCTCAATCCCGGGGGGGTCCGAATCGGCACTGCGGAAATCTACCGGCAGGTGGAAAAAGTGGACGAGGTGCTGGAAAGCCTGTGCATCGCCCAGCGATGGGATGACGACGTCCGGATCGTTCTGTTCGTGATGCTAAGGGACGGCGTGCAACTGGACGATGCGCTGAAAACCCGGATCTGCAGCACGATCCGGCAAAACGCGACCCCCCGGCATGTGCCGGCAAAGGTGGTGGCGGTGGCGGATATCCCGCGGACCTTGAGTGGTAAAATCGTCGAGCTGGCCGTGCGAAAGGTGGTGCATGGCGAGGAAGTGAACAACATTGAAGCCCTGGCGAATCCCGAGGCCCTGGACTTTTTCAGGGGGATCGAGGAACTCCAGCAGGACTGACAGTCCCCGCTGGCCAGCCGGAGCAATCGAACTGACCGGGAAATCGAGATGAGTAAGAATGAAGTAGTGGTGCTCAGTGGCGCAAGAACCGCTGTGGGTACATTTGGCGGCAGCCTGAAAGACCAATCCCCGGGGGAACTCGGGGCGGCGGTCGTGGCCGAAGCCGTGCGGCGGGCCGGGATGGACGCGGGAACGGTCGGGCATTGTGCCATTGGAAACGTCATCCATACCGAGGCGCAGGATATGTACCTGTCCCGGGTGGTGTCGCTGAACGCGGGGTTGCCGCACAAGACCCCCGCCGTCACCGTGAACCGCCTGTGTGGCAGCGGGATGCAGGCCATCGTGACCGCTGCCCAGCAGATTGAACTGGACCTGTGCCATACTGCGGTGGCGGGCGGTGTCGAAGTGATGAGTCGCGGCGGGTATCTGGCCACCGGTGCGCGATTCGGCAATCGCCTGGGCGATGGCCGGCTCGTCGACATGATGGTGGGGGGCTTGCATTGTCCCATCGAGAAATACCACATGGGGGTGACGGCGGAGAATATTGCAGAGAAATGGGGAGTGACCCGGGAGGAACAGGACCAGCTGGCGCTGCAAAGCCATCAGCGGGCCCAGAATGCGATCGAGCAGGGGTATTTCAAGCCGCAGATCCTGCCGATTGAACTGAAAACCCGGAAGGGTTCGACGTATTTCGAACAGGATGAACACGTCCGCTTCGGTGCGAACCTGGCAGACATGGAAAAACTGAGAACCGTTTTCAAACCAGACGGGACAGTGACCGCGGGCAATGCGTCTGGAATCAATGACGGCGCGGCTGCCATGGTACTGATGAGCCGGGACCGTTGTGACGCCCTGGGCCTGAAACCCCGAGCCCGGCTGGTGAAATACGCCTTTGCGGGGGTGGAGCCCCGATACATGGGGATCGGTCCGGTCCCTGCAGTGCGGAATCTGTTTGAAAATACGGATTTCAGGGTTCGGGACATTGATGTCTGGGAGGTCAATGAAGCCTTTGCGGCCCAGGCGATTGCCGTTGCCCGGGACCTGGAGATCCCATCGGACCGGCTGAACCCGAACGGCAGCGGCATTTCCATCGGCCATCCGATCGGTGCGACCGGGGTCATCATTGCCGAAAAGGCCATTTCGGAACTTGAGCGGACCGCAGGGCGCTATGCGGTGGTGACCATGTGCATTGGAGGAGGGCAGGGGATTGCGGGCCTGTTTGAACGGGAAGGCTGATGACCGGTCCGCTCCATGGAATACGCGTCCTGGATTTGACCCGGGTGCTTGCCGGTCCCTGGTGCACCCAGATTCTGGGGGACCTCGGGGCAGACGTCATTAAAATTGAACATCCCGAACGGGGAGATGATACCCGTCGCTGGGGGCCACCCTGGCTTCGGGACCGGGACGGGAATGAAACCGCCGATGCAGCATATTTTTTCAGCGCCAACCGGAACAAACGCTCCGTTACCGTCAATATCAAGTCCGGGAAGGGAGCCCGGATACTCCGGGACCTGGCCGCCGAATCCGATCTTCTGATCGAAAACTTCAAGGTGGGAAGCCTGGAAAAACTGGGGTTGGGCTACGATGCCCTGAGCGCCCTCCACCCGGGGCTGATTTATGTCTCGATCACGGGATTCGGCCAGACCGGCCCACTGGCCGCCCAGCCCGGGTATGACTACCTGATCCAGGGACTCGGCGGGCTGATGAGCATCACCGGGTTGCCGGACGATGCGCCCGGGGGCGGGCCGCAGCGGGTCGGCGTTCCCATTGTGGATATCAATGCCGGCCTGTTCGCGGCAATCGGAGTGCTGTCCGCATTGCACCACCGCAATCAGACCGGAGAGGGGCAGCATATCGATCTGGCGTTGCTGGATTCCCAGGTGGGCTGGCTGATGAACCAGGCCATGAATTACCTGATCGGGGCACAGGTCCCGGGACGCACCGGAAACGAGCACCCCAATCTTGTGCCGTACCAGCCGTTCAGGACCCGGGACGGGGAGATCATCATTGCCGTGGGCAACGATCACCAGTTTGCGCGGTTGTGCCATGGCATCGGATTGCCTCATTTGTCCGCGGATGCGCGGTATGAAACAAACGGGAACAGGATTAAAAACCGGACACAACTGATTGAGATCATATCCAATGAAGTGCGAAAACATTCCAATGCGCACTGGCTGTCCGAATTGCCTGCCATCGGTGTGCCGTGTTCGGTCATCAATGACATCGAGCAGGTATTCAGCCATCCCCAGGTGCGTGCACGGGACATGCGCATTGATCTGGATCATCCGGTGGCAGGTCGTGTGCCCGGAGTCGCCAATCCCCTGAAGTTTTCCCGGTCCGGGATCGAATACCGCAAGGCCCCTCCCGTGCATGGGGCGGATACTGTGGATGTGCTGGGTAGCCTGTTGATGTATAGTGAAGAGCAGATCGACCAGCTTCGCCAAGAGCAGGTGATCTAGGCGGAGTATCCATAAAATTTATTTTGATTCATCAGTTTACCGAGGAAATCCGATGTTATTTGGAAAGAACAGACCACCCTATACGACTCCACATGCTGCGCAGGCATCCGGTGGGAGTACCGCCACGGAAAGGATGCTTGCAACGGCGATACAGGAGTATGTGCGGGAGCGAAGGCTGCGTCGCCGATGGGGGATCTTCTTCAAGCTGACCCTGTTCCTGTTCTTTGGCGGGGCGGCCATCGCCTATTTCACTGTAGATGAATCCCTGGTCAGCGGCGAGCATACCGCCCTGGTTGAGATCGATGGCATTATCGGCCCTGACGACCTGTCCGCGGACCAGGTCAACCAGGGTCTGTTGAATGCGTTCAGTGCCGCCTCCTCGGTGGGGGTCATCCTCAAGATCAACAGTCCCGGCGGGACACCGGTGCAGGCCGCGCAGATCAATGCTGAAATTACCCGTCTGAAGGCCCTGTACCCGGACAAGCCGGTTTATGCGGCAGTGACGGATGTCTGTGCCTCCGGCGGGTATTACATTGCGGTGGCGGCGGATGAAATATTTGCCCATCCGTCCAGTATTGTGGGCTCCATCGGCGTGTTGATGAACGGTTTCGGGTTTGTGGGTGCCATGGAGAAGCTGGGGGTGGAACGCCGGTTGATCGCCGCCGGAGAAAACAAGGCACTCCTGGATCCGTTCAGCCCGGTCATACTGGCCCAGAAGCATCATGCACAGACGATTATTGACGAAGTGCACCAGCAGTTCATCCATGCGGTCAAGGCGGGAAGGGGGGACCGGCTCAGCAGCAACGATTCCGAAATTTTCAGCGGGTTGTTCTGGAGTGGGAAAACCGCCATGGAACTGGGCCTGGTGGACCGGTTCGGAGATGTCCAGCTGATTGCCCGGGAACTCCTGGGGGCCGAGACGCTGGTGGACTACTCGTACCGTCCCGCATTCGTGGAACAATTCGCGGACCAGGTGGGTACGACCCTCCACAGCCTGTTGTTTGGCCGTTCCATGCAGTTGCAGTGACCCATTGGAGCGTATTCCTTGGAACTGCAACCTGGACCGGTGGGCCGGAAGATTCCTGTTTTGGCCCGGCCGGGACGGGTGGACGGGTTCACCGGGATGAACCGGGACCCCGGGAGAGTCGTCTACGCGTGGGTGGTCCAACAGTGGCCGGCAGCAGTGGCCGGCAGCGATGTTCCGGACTCCGGAAGAGCTGAAAGAACCGGATCAGGCCCGGTAACCGCATTGGCTTTCTCGATTGTTCAGGAAGAAATCTTTCCGTTTCCGGTGCAACAGGGCGGTTCCCGCCGGGAATGCGTCCATTTCCCCCGCCCGGTTCCGGATCAACGCGACCCGTCGGTCGGACCGCTTTAGCGTGCCCTGTGGTGACCGAGACTGAGCACATTCTGGGAAAGCTGGTTGCCTTTCCGACGGTTAGTCGGGACAGCAACTTGGAGATGATCCGGTATATCGAATCCTATCTGGCAAAGATGGATATCGAATCGGTCCTGACGTTCAACGAGGAGCAGACCAAGGCCAACCTGTATGCCGTATTCGGGCCGGGAAGTACAGGAGGTGTCATGCTTTCCGGGCACACCGATGTCGTGCCCACGGATGGCCAGGACTGGACAGTGGATCCGTTCCGCATGACCCGGAAAGGCGATCGCCTGTACGGACGGGGCACGACGGACATGAAAGGGTTCATTGCCTCGGTACTGGCCATGATTCCCGGGGCCCGGGCGCGGCATTTGAAACACCCCGTCCATCTGGCGTTTTCCTATGACGAGGAAATCGGATGTGTGGGGGTGCGCAGAATGATTGACATGCTGGAAACGGCTCCACAACAACCGGGATTTTGCATCATAGGCGAGCCCACTTCCCTGGAGGTGGCGATTGCCCACAAGGGGAAAACGGCCGTGGTCTGTCGATGCCGGGGGGTGGAAGCTCATTCCGCCATGTCTGCCAACGGCTTGAATGCCATTTATCTGGCGACCGAGATGATCCAGGGAATCCGGGCAATCCAGTCGGAAATCCGGGCCAACCGTGCAAGGGACGGGATGTATAGTGTTCCGTACACCACCTTGCATGTCGGGACCATCGAGGGCGGCACGGCACTGAACATCATTCCACGACGGTGCGAGTTCAGGTTTGAAATCCGGAACCTTGCCTCGGATGACCCGGTGGAAATCATGGACCGGATTGAGAATCTGGCCAATGAGATTACCGCTCGGTATTCAGCGCGCTTCCCCCAAGCGGGCATCGAGCTGGAAATCTTCAACACCTATCCTTCACTGGACACGGCGGCAGAGGAGGAGGAGGTGGCCTTTGTTCGCGGGCTGGCCCAAACTGACCATCCCGTCAAGCTGGATTTCGGAACGGAAGGGGGGTTGTTCCGGACACGCCTGGGTCTTCCGACCGTAGTGTGCGGCCCGGGCTCCATGGAACAGGGGCACAAACCGGATGAATTTGTCAGCCGCGCCCAGCTGGCGCGCTGCGATGCGTTTCTGGGCCGGTTGCTGGACCGGTTGTGCGAATAGGGGAGACCGCATGATCGATCCCATTGTCCGGTCGGCAGTATTTCCCGAACCCGAATTGCCCGACTCCCGGGAATTCATTGATCGCGGCAAAGCGCTGGCGAAGACCTGGGGCATCGGGCATTCCGAGTTTCTGCAGGCCAATGGATGCAGCAGCGAAGCCGAATACAAGCGGTTCCATATCCGTTCCGGGCGAATCATGCAGCATGCACAAATCGGGTACCGGGACCCGTCCAGGAGCCTGGCCGCCTGTTCGGAAATTTATGAAAGCTGCCTGGCCCGGGGTGTGACCGTGGACCGGTACGGGATCTGCCTGGACTGGTCCATGGGGTTTCCCGAAAAAATCCGGAAAAGCCGGATGAAGGGAACCGGCCTGATACTTGAAAAGACGGAGGATTTTGTCTCACTGAGCAATGCGGCGCCGGTCGCCTCCCACTACGGCGATTTTGTACTCGGATTCCCGGCGGCACTGGAGAACACCCGACACGCGTTAAGCGCCGGTGCCACCAGCATTGGCAATCTCGGCCAGTATTTCACCTTCCGGCTGCCCAACTGGGAGGAGGATGTCACGACGACGGCATCGACGATTTCCGCCCTGGCGCTGATGGCGGCACAACCTGCCGAGGTGCTGGTGCATTCCAACCTCGATGACGGGTTTGCGGCCGTATTTCAGGATCTGGCCTGTGCACTGGGTATCGTGCTCATCGAGACCTACCTGGTTGAAGACCTGCTCGGAGGAACGGTGTCGCACTGCTACGGGCATCACTACAGCACGCCTGTCGTGCGGCATGCCTTTCACAAGGCCCTGTCCCGAATCAGTCACCGGCCGGGAACCATGGTGTACGGTAATACCGTGGCATACCAGGGGACTGACGCGCAGAACTATGCCAGCCTGGCCGGCTATCTGCTGGTGGACATCCAGGCCCAGCGAGAAACCCCAAGTGGCCATGCCATCAATCCGGTGCCGGTGACCGAAAACCAGCGCATCCCGGATATCGGCGAAATCGTCGATGCACAGTTGTTTGCACACCGGATGGTCGAGCAAAGCCTTGCATTTCAACCCGTTACCGACAGCTCCGAGGTGGATCACACCGTGGAGAGGCTGGTTGCCGGGGCGCAACAGTTCAAGAACAACCTGATGGCCGGCTTCGAAGACGGTGGAATCGATATCCATGATCCATTGGAAATGTTTCTGGCCATCCGCCGGATCGGAGGGAAAAAACTCGAACAGCTGTACGGCCCCGGCCGGTTTGACCCCGGTATGAGGAAGCGGTGTTCCATTGTCCTGTCCGACACTGTCCGCTCCATTGACCGGGCCGTGGAGCGGAACCTGGAAAGGCTGGAAGGTTTTGACTCGAACCAGCTGTCGGGCAGTCGTTTGAAGATCATTGTCGCGACCACGGATGTGCACGAACACGGGAAGATGCTGATCGAGGGGATCTTCGGGAGACTGGGCATTTCGGTAATTGACGGCGGAGTTTCCACGGACCCCCGCACCCTGGCAAAAACTGCAGAGAACCGGGATGCGGATGCCATCGCATTGAGCACATACAACGGGGTGGCGCTGACCTATTTCCAGCAGCTGAAGGACGAACTGATGGAGGCCGGGACGGACATTCCCGTATTGATTGGAGGACGGCTCAATGAAATCCCCGCGGAAACCGACACCTCGCTGCCCCGGGATGTGACATCCGATCTGGAGGCATTGGGAGCGGTGGTCTGCCGTCATTTTCACGATGCGGTCCCTTGCCTGGCCGAGCTGGCGCAAACCGGGAAAAACCGGCAACCCGGAATGCCTCCATGAAAGATCCCGGACTCATCCCGCCCGGCGTCAACCGCCCGATGGGCCTTCGACCCGTCAAATTCACGTTGCACGGAAAGTCGCCGGCCTCCCGGTGCATGGATCCCGGTGTTCTCCGTGGGGTACTGCCAACGATACCGTTGTGCTTCCCGGCTTCAGCCGGTAAACCGGGGCGGAACATCCCATCCTTCGCTGCCGTCTCCGCTACCGGTCTGTGCGGTCCCAATGACTCCGGGCAGGGGAGGCCGCCTTCCCGGGACGCTTCAGGATGAATATCGGGTTTCTCGGTTGCGGGTTGATTGCCGAACCAATGGTTCGCTCTCTTTGCCGGAATTTCCCGGATGCCCGCATTGCACTGTCGAAACGCTCGGAGTCCACGACCCGCCGGTTGTCGAAATCGTTCCGTAACGTCTCAGTCGGAAACAATCAGTGGGTGCTGGACCGCTCCGAGATCGTGGTACTCAGTCTCCTGGCCGGGGTGGCCAGGGAGATTTTGCCCGGGTTGGTCTTCCGGGACGGACAGCAGGTAATTTCCGTCATGGCGGACATCGGGCTGCCGGAAGTCAGTGAACTGATTGCGCCCGCCCAACACCCTTGTGTGACCATACCACTGCCCTTTATTGAAACCGGCGGATGCCCGTTGCCGGTGTATCCCCGGTCCCGCATTCTGGAGGTTCTGTTCGGTCAGGAAAACACCATTATTCCCCAATCCTCGGAAGAGGACATGGGACCGCATTTCGCCGCCACCGCCATCCTTTCCGTGCTGATGGCACAACTGGACTGTACCCGCAGGTGGCTGGAATCGAAAGCCGGCAATCCTGAGGATGCTGAAATCTATGTTGCCTCCCTGGTTTCCGGCTATCTGGGCAGCCTGCAAAAAGACGGGAAAGAGCGGTTTGTGGAGGCGATGAAAGACCTGTCCACCAAGGGCGGCCTGAACACCCAGCTGCTCGGTCATCACCGGGATGCCGGTCTGCTGGAAGTGCTGGAAAACGGTCTGGACGGCCTGGACCGCAGGTTGAGGGGAGCGACCCGTCCTGGGTTGACCCCGTAATGGGTCCGGGGAGCCCGGTTGGTCATGAACCAGGAAATGATCAGTGTGTTTTGGAGAAAATCGGGATATGAAGGTTTGTTATTATATCTATTAATCAAATAAATATAGGATATATCTGAACCATTATCGAAATATTTTTATTGCGCCCGGAGAATCCCGGCGTATGAAATCAGAAGTGCCTGTGCGCCGGATCGGCATTCATTTCGGGACCGCATGCTCCGGTATGGCCCGGCCTGGTTCCGTTCCGGCATCTTGTGGGGCAGGCCCCGCAGGACCGGGTTTTCGAAACCCTGTGTTCGGCCGCCGCGGGCAGCGGTTCCGGCATGAGCAAGGTCAATCCCTGACCAGTTGTTCAGCAAGGGCCAGGGCATCGACCGGCCAGAAGCATTCCGGACGGGGATGGAACACCTGCGGGTTCCAGGCTCCCGGACGACAGTCCAGCAGGCAGTCAAGCCATGGTGTCGGAATCGCTTCCCGGTCGTATACCGCCCCCAGCAGTGCCCCGCAAATCGCCGCATTGGTATCGGTGTCGCCGCCCTGCATGATGGTCTCCACCACCCCTTCTTCAAGGTCCGGGGCGTGGAGCAGCTGGTAGAGGGCATTCTGGAATGCGATCAGCACCCAGCCCTGTTGGTGGACATAGTCATCCGGAGGAGCTGACGCAGCAGTTTCCATCGCCGCCAGCAATGCCTCATCGACCTGCATCTCCTTTGCCCAGGCCAGCAGCATCCGGTACAGCCCATCCGGTTCCATCGGAACCCGGATGGCATGGGCGATGGCCATGGCAAACAGGGCATTGGCCTGCAGGCAGACCGGGTGGGGATGGGTCAGCGCAGCATCCTGCCTGGCCCAGTCCGCAGTCTGCTTCAATCCATGGTTGGCCCCGAAGATTCCCAGTGGACTGATTCGCATCAGTGCACCATTGGCCTGGCTGGATGGATTGGGATGGCCCTGCAGGCCGGCTGAGATCGTCAGGCCGCAGTCAAAGGGTCCGGTGCTGAGCCAGTACTGATAGGCACCCAGGGCGGTTTCCGGCCGGTAGTTCCGGTCTTTGGCCAGCATCCGGGCGAGCAGCAATGCCATTTCCGAATCATCAGTGGGTTGGCCGGCCAGGGTATTCCATGTTCCGCCGTCTGCCATTTTCCGGACCCCCCCGGGATAGCGGTGGCGGATGTCATCCGGGGTCTCGAATTCAACCAGGCTGCCCAGTGCATCGCCGGAAAGCTGTCCAAGCAGGCAGCCCTGGGCCCTGGACAATTTGCTTATGTCCATGCTGCCATGGCCGTCTGGGCTGAAATTGCGGGTCGCATCGCATTCATTGGATGCGGTTCCGGTGGAAACGGGTCAGAGCTGTGCCAGCCATCCTCATTCGGTACCGCTGGAAGCCGGACAGGAAAAGGAATTTCATCCGTTGCCGGGAGGATACCGAAACCGGCCGGACAAGCAACCCGTTTGGCCGGAGCAATATCTGGTGAAACGCAGACCGGGAAACGGGTATGCCGCGGATGGAATCCGGGGACCCGGGCTGCCCGATGCAGCGGGGTTGCAGAAAAATCCTGACGACTGTATTTTGCAGCACGCACCGGGTGTGGCCGGGCTCCACCGCGGTTTGCGGGATTTGATGGTTCCGGACACTGTCCAGGCGGGCAGGCAATCGCGCTATCGTGACGGGGGTGCTTCTTGACCGGAACGCGTACAGACCTCCGGCCGCCTTGCCCGGGTATCCTGAACAGCCCGGGAATCAGTAGTCCAGGGCCTCATCCGTAACCTCGTGAGTCCAGGCACTTTCCGGTTCCCGGGTGATCACCGGGTCCGAATCGCCCGCCAGCAAAGTGGCCACCGTTCGCTGGTAATCGGCCGGGTCAAGGGACCCGTCCGTTCCCGCCACCAGGCGGGCGACCTCGCGCATCATGCGTGTCTGGTGCCTTTCGGTCCGAGTGCCGGTCGAGTCGTTGTCAAGGATGATCCGGACCGCTTCTTCGGGATGCTGCACGGCAAATCTCCAGCCTCGCAGGGATGCGCGTACGAAACGAACCATCCGGTCCCGGAAGGCAGGATCATCAAGCCGTTCCTCCAGGACATACAGTCCGTCTTCAAGCGTCGCGACACCCTGTTCCTCGTACCGGAGCGTCACGAGTTCCTCCGGTGGCACACCCGCATCCATGACCTGCAGGAATTCGTTGTATGACATGGCGGAAATACAGGCCACCTGCTTTTGCAGAAGTGCGTCAATACTGAAATCCTGCCGGAGCATTTCGACTCCATCCGGTCCCCCCGTGACCGGAATGCCCAGTTGGCTCATCCAGTTCAGAAACGGGTATTCACTGCCGGAAAACCAGACCGCGATTTTCTTGCCGCGAAAGTCGGCGCTGGTGGCCACCCCCGCGCCCTTCCGGCAGACCAGCATCATGCCGGACGATTTGAACGGCTGTGCAATATTCACCAGCGCAATCCCCCGTTCTCTCGCCGCCAGTGCCGGTGGCATCCATTCAACGATGACATCGGCATGGCCATCCGCAATGGCCGGTATCGCGGCCACATCCGGCCCGCCCGGTTCAATGGTGACCTCAAGGCCCTCCTGCGAGTAGAAGCCTTTGTCGAGAGCGATGTAATAACCGGCAAATTGGGCCTGAGTGACCCACTTGAGCTGTAGCGTCACCTGGTCTGCCTGCGCCAACGGTGAGGCCAGACCGCCAAGGATCAAGAACCCCAGAGTGGCCAGGGAAACCAGGTTCTTCATGAAAATTCTCCGCCGGGACCTGGCAGGCAGGGAAACGCCCCGGAGGCGGCCAGGCCGCAAACCGGACACTGCAGCCAATGGGATCGTTTGGTGCCGGTTTCCCGGTTCCGGGAAACCATTTGGCTCAATGGGTACCGGCTTCCCGGCTTGGCCTGGACACTGCGGGAGTGGTTCGGCGGGACGGGAACCTGAAGCCTGCACCGTATTCCCAACGGGACCGTGCGTAGTCATGTCTGCACGGTTGCCCCGGGCAGTGCGTGCGACGGATTCATGATTTGCAAAGATGCTTGGCAAGGTACTGGATAAATTCATGATTCTGTTGTTCGAGCCAGCACAACAATCCCGGCTTGCTGAGCGGGGCATTCGCCCCTTTGTACAGGCCTTCGATAATGATCCGGTCTTCTTCATTGACCTGGTCCAGGATGTCGCTGACCTCGTTGATCAGCAGTTCCCGGTTCTGGCTGGCGGCCAGGACTTCAGGTGCGATGGCAGAGCCGTACCGGATGTAGATCTGCCCGGTCCCCTTGGGTTGGATCGAAATATACCACAAATGGTCCGGGGCCAGTACAAAGAGGTGGGTGGGGAATACGCCAATCAACATGGACGTGTTTCGCTGTTCCTGGGTCAATGTCGTATTGTTTTCATGGGCCCGTCCGATCCGGGCACCATAAGCTTTGGTAAAGGTCTGGTAGGTGAAGATGGGGTGGTGCGGATTTTCGGGAAACCGGGTCTCGCCCACCGTCAGGTGTTCGCCCACCGTGGTACTGTGGGTGACCGGCAGGTGATACCCCTCAATAAAGTTTTCCACCAGCTGTTTCCAGTTGCCGACCCACTCGTAATCCTGCTGGACGACATGCTGGTATCCGGCCATCCGGTAATTGCGGACGATTTCCTGCAGGCTGGAAAGCTGTTCCTTGACGGGAGGAATGTCCTGGTCCAGGGTGAGGTAAATCCATCCTTCCCAGATTTCACTGCGTATGGGAGGCAACACGTAGTCACTGGCCTTGAAGTGGGGGTTTTCATGCATGTGGGGGGCCCCGATCAGCTTCCCTTCAATATCATACGTCCATCCATGATAGGGGCAGACTATCTTTTCACAATGTCCCCGGTTTTCCAGCAACCGCATCATCCGGTGCAGGCAAACATTCGAGTACGCCTTGATTTCCCCGGATTTCTGGCGCATGACCGTCACCGGCTGGTAGGCGAGGTGGTGGGTCAGGTAGTCCCCGGGATTGGGAATCACGTCGGCACGCCCGGCGCAAATCCACTGTTTGTAAAAAATTTCCTGTTCTTCCAGGCGCAGGAAGTCCTCCGAAACATATACACTGCTGGGCAGTGAGGTGGCCTGGTTCAGGGGCATTTCCGCCAGCTTTTTGAGTTGGTCCAGCAGCTGGTCTGTGGTGGCAGTCTTGTTGGGCACGGTTCGATGCGCTCCATATCGGTTGGTTGATGGCACGAATGACAGTTTCTCGTATTTTACCTGTTCGACGTTTCCTTTAGAATCACTCAGGTGTCCGTTGCGGAGGGTCCGGTCCGGCTGGACCCGGCAACCGGTGCCCACGGAGTGGAATTATGAATGAAAACGATCCGTCGAGATACATCCGCGAGAATGCGCTTGAACTGTCCATCGGCCGGCAGGTCAGGGCCTACCGTCTGAAACAGGGGATCACCGTCGCCGATTTGGCCCTCCAGGCGAACCTGTCTTCCGGGATGTTGTCCAAAGTCGAAAATGGCCAGACATCGCCCTCCCTGGCCACCCTGAGAGCATTGAGTCAGGCACTGAACGTGCCCGTGACCTCCCTGTTCCGAATGTATGAGGAAACCCGGGAAGCCACCAGTGTCAAGTCGGGAGAAGGGCTGACCATCCAAAGGCAGGGGACCCGGGCCGGGCACCAGTATCAACTGCTCGGCCATTCAAGCAGCCACCATCCGTCGGTCGAGCCGTATCTCATTACCCTGACGGAGAAATCCGATGTCTTCCCGTTGTTCCAGCATGAGGGGGTGGAGTTCATCTACGTGCTTGAAGGCGAGGTGGTCTATCGCCATGCCAGCCGGACCTATCATCTGTGCGAGGGGGATTCCCTGTATTTCGATTCCGATGCGCCCCACGGACCGGAAGAGCTTCTTGCATTGCCGATACGCCTTCTCGCGGTGATTGTCGGCAACGCGGAAAACCCGTAGAATCGTATTTCCTGACAGGAAACAAAATTCACTGCAGGTATATTTTTGTCCCGCAAACTGCTATGCTCCCCGGGAGCTTTGTTGACTTGGAAAAAAGAAGATGTGTGGAATCGTAGGGCTGTATACAAAATCTCCCGGCCTGGAGAACCATCTGGGCCGGATGGTTTCGGCCATGCTGGAGAAAATGACCGAAAGGGGACCCGACAGTGCCGGGGTGGCTATTTATCATGATCCCGTTTCCGAAGGGTCCGTGAAAATTACCCTGCAGGGAGACGATGAAGCGGACTGGAAGGACGTTGAACGGGTCCTCCGGGAAAACCTGGAGGCCGGTGCACGGATTGTGCCCATTGCCTCCCACGGCGTGGCGACCATGAAATGCGATGCGGACCGAGCGGCCAGCTGGATTGAGGCCAACCTGGAGCATGTCCGGATCACGAGCGTGGGAAATGCCATTGAAATCTTCAAGGAGAAGGGGTTGCCCAGCCAGGTCATCGACAAATTCCACCTGAGTGAAATGGCGGGTACCCATGCACTGGGACATACCCGGATGGCCACCGAAAGCGCCGTCACCACCGCCCACTCCCATCCGTTCAATACCGGACGGGATCTTTGCCTGGTGCACAACGGCTCCCTGTCCAATCACAACCGCCTGAGAGAAAGGCTGCGGGCAGAAGGAATCCGGTTCCAGACAGACAACGACAGCGAGGTGGCGGCCGGATATCTGACTTGGCGATTGGGCCAGGGGGCTTCGCTCAATGAAGCCATGGAGGCCGCGATTGCGGACCTGGACGGGTTTTACACCTTTGCCATTGGCACGGAAGACGGGTTTGCGGTCCTGCGGGACCCCATTGCCTGCAAACCGGCCGTGATCGCGGAAACGGAAGATTGGGTCGCCATGTCTTCGGAGTTCCGGGCCATTGCCCAGCTGCCGGGAAATGAGAAGGCGAGGATCTGGGAACCGGAGCCGGCAACCATTTACAGTTGGGAAAGAAGCTGATGGAAAAATTTGACCTGCAGGGCAACCCGGTCCGCGCACTCAATTCGGCGCTGCACCAGGAACAGGCCCGAATGAAGGAGTTTGAAGTCTCCAATCCGGGTGGCAAGCACAATGTGGCCTGCGGTGCCCGGTATCCGTGTTCGGTCACCATCCACGGCCATGTGGGCTATTACTGTGCGGGAATGAACCAGCAGGCCGATATTGTCATCCACGGCAATGCCGGTCCCGGACTGGCCGAAAACATGATGTCCGGTTCAGTACGGGTACATGGCAATGCCTCGCAATATTGCGGGGCGACTTCCCATGGCGGGTTGCTGGTCATCCAGGGGGATGCAGCGGCGCGATGCGGAATCTCCATGAAAGGCAGTGACATTGTGGTGGGAGGGTCCATCGGCCACATGAGCGCATTCATGGCGCAAAGTGGCCGGCTGGTGGTCTGTGGCGACACCGGCGATTCCCTGGGAGATTCAATTTATGAAGCAAGAATGTATGTCCGGGGCAGGGTGGGAAGCCTGGGGACGGACTGCATCGAAAAACCCATGGAACCGGAGCATACTGAAGAACTGCAGGCGTTGCTGGAGAAAGCCGGCATGGAACACCGGGCAGACGAGTTCCGACGCTATGGGTCCGCCCGCAGGTTGTACAACTTTGAAGTCGACAATGCTGATGCCTACTGAAGGAGAGATCCCGGCCATGAGTAAAACACCCGACCGATCCTGGTTGCTGGAGTCCGCGACATTTTCACGTCCTGTCATACGTGAGATCCAGCGGGCTGCCAGAGAAGGGATTTATGATATCCGCGGATTTGGTGCCAAGCGCGCTGTCCCCACTTTCGATGATTTGCTGTTTTTGGGGGCAAGCATGTCCCGATACCCCCTGGAAGGGTATCGGGAAAAATGTGAAACCTCGGTCACGCTGGGAACCCGGTTTGCCCGGAAACCCATCACCATTTCCACCCCCATCACCATCGCCGGCATGAGTTTTGGCGCCTTGTCCGCCCAGGCGAAGGAAGCACTGGGCCGCGGTGCATCGGAAGTCGGGACGAGTACCACCACGGGAGACGGGGGCATGACGGCCGAGGAGCGGGGGCATTCGACCAAGCTGGTTTACCAGTATTTGCCGTCGCGCTACGGAATGAACCCGGATGACCTGAGAAAGGCCGATGCCATTGAAGTCGTGGTGGGTCAGGGCGCAAAACCGGGCGGCGGGGGAATGCTGCTGGGACAGAAGATCAGCGACCGCGTGGCTGAAATGCGGAACCTGCCCAAGGGGATTGACCAGCGCAGTGCCTGCCGGCATCCGGACTGGACCGGGCCGGATGACCTGGAAATCAAGGTACAGGAGCTGCGGGAAATCACCGATTGGCAGGTCCCCATTTATATTAAAGTGGGGGCGACAAGAACCTTTTTCGACGTGCAGCTGGCTGTCAAGGCCGGTGCGGATGTGGTGGTGGTCGACGGCATGCAGGGCGGTACGGCCGCGACCCAGGATGTGTTCATCGAGCATGTCGGCATCCCGACATTGCCGGCGACGCGCATTGCGGTGGATGCCTTGCAGGACATGGGGATGCACCGTGAAGTGCAGCTGATCGTTTCCGGGGGAATCCGCTCGGGGGCGGATGTTGCCAAGGCCCTGGCATTGGGTGCGGACGCGGTTTCCATCGGAACCGCGGCGCTCATCGCGATGGGGGACAACTCGCCCGAGCATGAACAGGGATACAATGCGCTGGGAACGAGTGCCGGGTACTATGATGACTACCAGGACGGCAAGGACCCCTCCGGTATTTCCACCCAGGACCCGGAACTTGGCAAGCGGCTGGATCCCGCACTGGCCGGCCGGCGCGTGGCCAACTACTTGCGAGTGCTGACCCTGGAAACCCAGACCCTGGCCCGTGCAGCGGGTAAAACCAATGTCCGGAACCTGGAACCGGAAGACATGGTGGCCCTGACCATTGAAGCGGCCGCGATGGCAAAGATTCCGCTGGCCGGGACGGACTGGATTCCAGGCAGCCGGTTGTAGCGGATCGGCCGGGTTTCATGCGTATCTCCCTGTCCGTTGGCTGTGACCCGATATCCCGCTGAAAGGACATGGTTTTTCCCAACGGCCCTGCTATGATTGAAGCCAATGACATTGACACAAAATTAAGGTGACCAAAAATGACCGTAGATCTCGATGCAGTTGCAAAAGACCGGAACATCCAATATTTCCTGATCAGTTTCGTCGATTTGTTTGGGGTCCTTCGTTCGAAACTCGTCCCGGCCCGGGCGATCGGGGCGATGCAGGAGGAAGGGGCCGGGTTTGCAGGATTCGCAGCCTGGCTGGACATGAGTCCCGCCGATGGGGACATGTTTGCGGTCCCGGACCCGGAAAGCCTCATCCAGTTGCCCTGGAAACCGGAAGTGGGGTGGCTTGCCGGGGATTTGTATATTGACGGGCAGGCCATAGAAGCTTCCCCACGGGTCGCCCTGAAAGCGCAGATCGCGAAGGCCGAAAAACAGGGGTACCGCCTCAAAACGGGGGTGGAATGCGAATATTTTCTGGTCAATGCAGCAGGCACCGGGATCGCGGATGACCGGGATATCCAGTCAAAGCCCTGTTACGACCAGTCCGCCCTGATGCGGCGATATGACGTGATCACCGCGATTTGCGACAGCATGATTGAATTGGGATGGGGGCCGTACCAGAACGACCATGAAGACGCGAATGGGCAGTTTGAAATGAACTGGGACTATGACGACTGCCTGAAGACCGCCGACCGTCACGTGTTTTTCAAGTACATGACCAAGCAGATCGCCGAGAACCATGGACTGCGGGCCACTTTCATGCCCAAGCCGTTTTCCAATCTCACGGGGAACGGATGCCACGCCCATGTCTCGCTGTGGGACAGCCCGGGCGAACAACCTTTTCGAGGATGCAGATGATGAGATGGGACTTTCCGCTCTGGCGTACCATTTTCTTGGTGGGATCATGCATAACGTGGAGGAACTGTCCTCGATCTTCAACCCGACTGTGAACAGTTACAAGCGAATCAATGCTCCGCGCACCCTGTCTGGCGCCACCTGGTCACCGAGTTCAGTGAGCTATGGCGGTAACAACCGCACTCATATGGTGCGCATTCCGGATGCGGGTCGATTCGAGTTGCGCCTGATGGATGGTGCCGCAAACCCCTATTTGCTGCAGGCAGGCATTCTCGCTGCCGGCCTGGACGGAATTGCCCACAAACGGGACCCGGGGAAACGTCTCGATATCAATATGTATACGCAGGGCCACACCGTGCAGGGGTTGAAGAAACTGCCGCTGAACCTGCTGGACGCGATCCGCCTGACCGAAAAAGGGGGGGCACTCAAAGAGCAGTTGGGTGCGCCCTTGGTCGATGCCTACTGCAAGCTGAAAATGGACGAATGGGAAGACTTCACCCGGTCCATAAGTCAGTGGGAGCGGGACCACACCCTGGATTGCTGACTCTGGAGTCTGGCAGACGAACTGCGGTCGAAACCCCCGTGCCAAGCGGGTGCACGCGACTTGCCCGGTCCGGCCATCGGTGGCGACGGATGCACAAAGGGGTTGGGTTTGTCTGAAATGGCGCTCCCGGCCTTTCAATGCTGACGGGCGGTGGCCTGTCATCGGACTGGGTTCAGGTCTGGAATGACCGTTCCTTATCGCAATGCAGATGGGTCGTGGGGTCAACCAAGCGGCCCCCAACGTGCCGTTTGTTTGAAGAAAATGCGGGGGTGTATGCGATGCTTTCTGGATGGACACTCTGCCAATACCACAGCCGGGTCGCCATGGATTCATGGATGATGGGATGCGGCAATTGTGGGGCTGCACGGGGTCTCTGTCCGGTCAACTGCGCCTGTATGGAGGTACTGCACTGACCTTGTATTGCGTATTCCATTGAACATGACCACCCAAACCACGCGAAGGTGACTGCGTATTTCACTGAAGGTTGCCGCTCATCGGAGCGAAGCGTCGCGGGTCTTGTATTTGTGATTCGAATAGGGTTGTTTATCCACCGCTCCACGAGAGGCGTGCCAAGTCGCCGAAATGAGCATAAACATGAGTCGTCGGCTACGGTCGGCGATCCGAAGCCTCGTCTTGACAGTTCAACGCCCGTTCAATCTTGTCGACTGATGCCAGGATTTCGTCGAAGGCAGGGGCCTCACCGAAGATCATGGCTATGGTGTTGGTGTAGTCGCGGGAGAGAGCGTCAGTCATTGCTCTGGTCGGTACAATTGTGAACGTCCCTGGCACTGCCGAAGAGAGGTCGTAATCGGGTCGGTCGAAGAACATACGCGCATGTCGTACGCAGTCGACTCCCAGATGCCGATCTAAGAGGGCCGGTGTGCCCACCTCCGAGCGCAGGAGACAATGGAGGTCGTAGTAGTGCCGTGACACGCGCTGTCCTTCCTGTCGGAGAGCGCCTCGTCGTTCATACCAGCGGCGCAGACCATGCGCGATCACCACCTTGTCCCAGAATGTGCGGGTAGCATCAATGGTGGTCAAGCCGTCAACCGCGAGGTTGAGAGCAGCGGCATCGTCATCGATATAGGGCCGGACCGTGACCTGGCGGTGAGGGTCGAGAGCCGACTTCGCGCCGAATTCGATTCGCACGGCCGGTCGCACATAGGATTCGTCGCGCAGTTCGACTTCGGGATACAAGACGAGCAATGTCTGTCCGTCGGGGTCGGCGTCGTCGACCTCAATGCGTCCGGCGGCGCTGGTGGCATCTGTGATCTGTGCGTCCAGGAATTCCCGGAGTGGACCGGTGATATAGGCACGACATGCATTCCTGATCGTATCCAGTCGGGCCCGGCGTTTCTTTCCGGACAGGGTTTCCAGTTCCTCGATTGATGCCGGTTCATCGAGGTCATCGCGGAACACCGTGATGTCGATATCCTCGGAAAAGCGCTGAATCAGGCCGTAGGCTTTTGACAGGGATGTGCCACCCTTGAAGAGGAGACGGGGTGCGTTGGCAGGCCGCTCGCGATAGAGCGCGTTCAACGTCCAGCAGACCCAGAAGTCCTTCTCGACATGGTTGACCGGAGTGCCGAGACGGTTGGCAGCGGAGAGAAACATATCGAGGCGATCACGTGCGGACGCGGTGCTGAACTGCCTGTAGGCTGCTGCGGTCACGGGCGCATCTGGTCTGCGTCCGAGGCTCTCAACAGATCGCGCAGGAATTCCTGCATCCAGATCGGTATTGCGGAAAAACCTACCTCCAGATCGTTGCGGATCGCCTGTCCGCGTTGGGGGTCCGTGAAAATGCGGCGTAACGCGACCTGGATGCGTCGCCGTTCGTCATCCTGGGGCAGCATGTCCTTCAGCCAGTACAATGCCTGAACCACTCTCATAGCTGGTCGTCCGGCCCAATAGAGGCGGCTAGGGGCCACATATCGGAAATGAATCTCCTGTCGGCCCAGCTTGATTGGTTTCAGCCGTGCATCGACCAGAACCTCAATTTGCGCCGGGACGGCGGTGGTGAGGCCAATCTCGTTGGCGGCGGTCATTCCATCAATGAGAACGCGCGCCTGGTCCCGACGGGTGATGGCGCGGATGATCGCGCGATAGTCGGGCACGGCCGGACGTCCGGTCAGTCCATTGGTACGCGGGCGGTCGTAGAGTCCACGGTCTATGCGACGCAGGTTGCTGGCTGCAACCAGGCGTTGGAGGGTTTTATCGACGGCAGCGCGATTGCCGAGATCGGCAAAGTCTCCGGGCACCCAGACCTCGTCCGGGTTGGCCGCCATCCGTGCAAGGAGGCGGGAGCGCAAACCGGTATCTTGTGTCAAGGTTGCCATGTCCGAAATATAGCACATATTTCGGACAGTTTCAGTGACATCCGAAATGCTCTTCAATTTTCGGACCAAAGGTGCCGTCGAAGCGGGTTTTTACCTGCACGTGATCTTTCATTCGTCCGGCGGAACTGCTGCGGCGGGTCTTGTGCCAGCGGTTCTATTGACCTTCGCCCTTCGGGTTGATGAAAACCTGGGTGCTGTACTCCGAAGCTGGCAACTTCCGCAACGTACCGGTTGCGCGAGCGTATTCGATGAACGGCTGGGCATAGTCGAGATAGGTGTCCAGTGCATCGCCGCGTTCCGATACCCGGCGAAAGGTGGCGTATCCATCCTGGCCCCCCGCAATGTAACTGTTGGCAATGACCTTGTAGGTTTTCTCGAGATCAATGGCTGTCCAGGAACCGGATAGCCTCGGATTGATCTCGACATGGCTGAACCGGTTCCCCATGGGTTTTGAACTGTCGGCGGTCCATCTTAACCCGGAGGCGTAGGGGTAGGCACCGGTCGCTCCACCTTCGGAAAGAGCGAAATCCAGCGCCTCTTCCAGTACCTGGATGATTTCGGCACCCGTCATGGCCAGTTCAACCAGGGTGTTGTCGAAGGGCAGCAGTGCGTAGGCATCCCCGACGGTCACCTCCCCCTGGAGAATATCCGTCCGCGCGCCGCCGCCGTTTTGGATGGCAATATCGGACGTTTCTCTCATTTTCAGGAAGGCCTTTGCGACAATATTGGAGAGGTCACTGCCGTGGGCGGCGGTATCATCCGGGCCACACGCATTGGACCGGCCCTGGCCCGGGATGTTTTCCGTGCACAACACCTGTGCCGAGATGGCAATCCGTGTCTGGTCCATGACATCAATGTCTTCGGCGAACCGGTCCAGAGCCCGCTGGGCCGCCGGGTCCACCGTCACCAGGTGAAGCAAGGGGTTGGCCTGGATCTCGGCGAGTACTTCATCGCGTGCCGTGCCGTCCAGTTCGGTGTGCACCGGCCCGTCATTCCGGCGTCTGAAACTGTCCGCCAGCAGCAGGCGGGGGGTGCCGGCACAACGTGTCACACGACCGGAATCGTCGAACGTGACCGACAGGGCACCGACGACATTGGCGTATTCCCAGGCCTGCACAACGCAGACGGTTTCACCATCCCGGTTCTTCACCACGGTGGGGTACTCTCCGGTTGGGTCCAGGCCAAGGGGCTCGAATCCGGAACCGAGCAGGCTATGTGAATCGCCTCCGACGATCACGTCCACGCCACTCAATTGTTGTGCCATGGCGATGTCGTTCTGGTACTGGATGTGGGTGAGCAGTACGAGCTTGTTGATGCCCTGCGCCCGCAACCGGTCGATCTCGGCCTGGGCGGTCTCGGTTTCGTCGAGAAACTCGGTCGTCGGGTCCGGGCGGGAGGACAATTTGGTCTTTTTGGCGGCAACGATCCCGATGATGCCAATCTCTTCACCGTTCCGTTCGAGCACGGTCGAGGGGTGCAGGTAATCCGTTGCAGAGTTCCTGGCAAGCGGCGATACCCCGATTTCGGGTTTTACATTCGCTGCCAGCACGGGCGTCCTGCAGGAACCGTCGTGAAGATGGTCGATAAAGGTTGCCAGGCCTGCGTCGCCGTCATCAAATTCGTGATTGCCCAGTGCGAAGGCATCAAAACACACGAAATTCATCAGGGCCGCGTCGGCCGCCCCCTTGAATCGGGTGTAGTAGAGGCCGGCGGAAACCGCGTCGCCCGCATGGAGCTTGATCACGTTCGGGGCAGTGGATGCGAAACTCGACATGAACGTGGCGACTGCGGGGAATCCGCCGCTCAAAACCCGCGTTTCCTCGCCGCCCAGCGGCAGGTCCATCTGGTTCGTCCCCAGGTGCGAATGATGATCGTTGAGATGAAGAATGGTCAGCTCGTATGCCTGGGCAGAATGCACTGAAACCGTACAGATCAAGGAGACCAGAAGGATCAATATTGATTTCATGACCATTTCGCTGTGTGTCGGGAATACCGCGGGAATCGGTGAAGTATATCTGCTCCCGACACAACGCTCCAGCGCAATGGGAGATGCCTTGTGGTTCGGGATGCGGGCAAGCGCCCATGTCCATCAAAACGCTCAAACCGGTGCCGTGGATTCCGGGTTTCCCGGGCGGGCGCAAAAAAGCCCACGTGGGTCCCGGATGGCTCCGGGGAAGGGGTGCCGGATCGCGGGGACCGGTACCCGGCCAGCCCGGTTTTTGAGGGGGTGTACTTTCCCTTACCGGCTGTCCAGCGACAGCAGGGACGCGTTTCCTCCCGACGCAGTGGTGTCGGTACTCACGGAACGCTCCACGGCAAAGCGATGCAGATAGTGCGGACCGCCCGCTTTCGGACCGGTACCGGACAACCCTTCGCCGCCAAACGGCTGGATGCCGACAACCGCACCGATGGTGTTCCGGTTCACGTACGCATTCCCCACCTTTATCCGGCGCGTGATCCGTTCGATTGTGGACTCGATCCGGCTGTGTATTCCGAAAGTGAGCCCGTATCCCGCGTGATTGATCTCATCGACCACCCGGTCGATCTCGGAAGCCTTGAATCGGCAGACATGGAGCACGGGGCCGAATACTTCCTTTTTCAATTCGCCGATCCCGGAGATTTCCAGGAGGGCAGGGCGGAAGAAATATCCCTGTTTTTTTCCCGTCATCCGGCCGCTGACATAGACAGGGGTGCCGGATTCGGCTTTCCTGCGGACATAGGCCTGCACATTCGCCCGGGATTCCGGATCAATGATGGGACCGACATCCGTGTCCATTTCCGCCGGGTCACCGATCTTGAGTTCATCCATCGCGCCTTTTAGCATGGTGATCATTTCCTTGGCGATGTCCTGCTGTACATACAGGACACGCAATGCAGAGCAGCGTTGACCGGCACTTTGAAAGGCAGATTGCACGGCATCGCGCACCACCTGTTCGGGCAGGGCCGTGGAATCCACGATCATGGCATTGATTCCGCCGGTTTCAGCAATGAGCGGGACGATGGGGCCGGGCTTCCCCGCCAGGGACCGCTGAATGGTTTTTGCGGTGTCGGTCGACCCGGTGAACGCGACCCCGTCAATGGCCGGGTGACGGACCAGCTGTGCCCCGACGGACCCGCCTTCTCCCGGCAGCAGCTGCAGCACCGGGTCGGGAACCCCGGATTTACGCAACAGCTGCACGGCCCGAAATGCGATGAGAGGGGTCTGTTCGGCGGGCTTTGCCAGGACGCAGTTGCCGGCAGCCAGAGCGGCGCTGACCTGTCCGGTAAAAATCGCCAGGGGGAAATTCCACGGGCTGATACAGACAAATGTGCCGCGGCCCTTGAGCGACCACTGGTTCAGTTCTCCGGTCGGTCCGCCCAGGGTGAGGGGCCGGGAAAACTCCTGCTGACCCTGGAGGGAGTAGTAACGGAGAAAATCAACGGCCTCCCGCAATTCCGCAAGGCTGTCCCGGAGGGTCTTGCCGGCTTCGAGGGTGCACAAAGACATCAATTCGTCCCGATGTGCCTCAAAACGGTCCGCCGCATTCAACAGGATGTCCCCCCGTGCGGCTCCTCCCAGACGATCCCAGTCTGCATGCGCCGCTCTGGCCGCCTCCACGGCGAGGCGGACATCCTCTTCACTTGCCGTGGCAACCGTGCCGATTTCCCGTGCACTGGAAGGCGACCGGATCGGCGATTTCCGGTGCGAAGAGGGAGACCGGGTCCGGTGGGCAGTCAACGGGTACATGTGATGGGTTTTTCCTGAAAAGGAGGCGATGGACTGGAAATACCGGACCAGTTCCATTTCGTTGTTCAGGTTCCATCCCTGCGCATTTTTCCTGTGACCGTAAATGTCCTGTGGCAGCGGAATATCCGGATGGGGAATGGAAGCCAGTGCCCGGACCGATTGTACCGGATCGGAGACCAGTTTCCCGACCGGCCGTTCCCGGTCCACCAGCCGGTTGACGAAGGAACTGTTGGCGCCGTTTTCCAGTAACCGCCGCACCAGGTAAGCGAGCAGGTCCCGGTGGGAGCCGACCGGGGCATAGATCCGGCAGTTCACCCGGAAGGTCTTCATCACGTGCCGGTAGAGCATTTCCCCCATTCCATGCAGGCACTGGAACTCGAAATCCCGGCGTGGGCCCGCATAATCCAGAATGGCAGCCACGGTGTGTGCATTGTGGGTCGCGAACAGGGGATAAAATGCGGCCGGATTCTTCAGCAGTTTTTGCGCACAGGCCAGGTAGGACAGGTCGGTGGAAACCTTGCGCGTAAACACCGGATAGCCCGGGTACCCCTCCAGCTGGGCCAGCTTGATTTCCGAATCCCAATAGGCGCCCTTGACCAGGCGTATCATGATGCGGCGCTTCCGGGGGAGGACCAGCTGTTCGATCCAGTCGATGACATGGGGCGCCCGTTTCTGGTAGGCCTGCACGACGAAACCCAGCCCATTCCAGTCGTCCAGTTCGCTCTCGCTGCACAATTGCTGCAACAGGGTGAGTGACGGGTCCAGTCGGTCGGCTTCTTCGGCATCCACCGTCAGGCCGATCCGGTATTGCTTTGCCTGGACACAAAGCTGTTTCAGCCGTGGATAGAGTTCCGTGAGAACACGGTCGCGCTGGGCGTACTCGAAACGGGGATGCAGGGCAGAGAGCTTGACCGAGATGCCCGGGCTGGAAATGGGATCGTTGGGACCGGACTGCGTGCCGATGGCCTTGATGGCTGTTTGGTAGGACGAAAAATACCGGGCAGCATCCCCGGCGGTCCGGACCGCTTCCCCCAGCATATCGTAGGAATAGGTATAGCCTTCGCGCTCCCGGGCGGCTGCGGTCCGCAGGCCGCGGTGGATGGATTCCGCGAGAACAAACTGCTTTCCCATGATCCGGACGGCCTGCTTGACCGCTGCGCGAATCAGCGGTTCACCGCTGCGTGCGACCAGTCTTCCAAGGAAATCGCCGGCATCTTCGACAATGGTCTTGTCCAGGGAAACGACCTTGCCGGTCAGCATCAGTCCCCAGACCGACGCATTCACAAAAAATGATTCGCTCCCTCCCAGGTGGGAGGCCCAGTCCCCATCGGACAGTTTGTCCTGGATGAGCTGGTCTGCGGTTTGGGTGTCGGGAACGCGAAGCAGTGCCTCCGCGAGGCACATCAGGGCCACGCCTTCTTCGCTGGACAATTTGAACTCCAGGAGAAAGGCATCCAGTCCTCCATGGCTTTCATTCTGGTGCCGTATCTGCTCGACCAGTTCGGCGGCCTGGGATTCGATCCTCCGCTGCTGGCTTTCGGTGCTCTCCAGCATGTGCAGCAACGCTTTGACACACCGGGTCTCATCGGCGTGGTAATGTTCGTACATGGCGGTCCGGGCAGGATCCCGGTCTGCCAATACGGGGGGAAGCCTCTTCATTGCATCCTCTCGATGCGGATTGATCAGGCAAACCTTATCATTAACCGGAGCGTTCCTCCAATGAACACCGAAATTCCGGCAAACCCATGAGAAAATGGTATCCGTTGGGCGGCAAATTGCATAGAATAAGCGGCAACCCGGACAGAACCTGTCCGGGTCGAAGAGGACTTTTCATCTATGGCGGTGAAAATGGGTCTCCCTGATGGCGATGCGTTGTGAACCCGGTCAGGTCCGGAAGGAAGCAGCCGCAGCAGCGAAATCGGGTGTCAGGACCAGGCGCATGGGATCCGCCACCTCTACCAACACTGAAAACCCCGGAACCTGCTGAACTGAATGAGCTATCTTGCCCTTGCGCGAAAATGGCGCCCCAAATTGTTTTCAGAAGTCGTGGGCCAGGCGCATGTGGTTTCGGCGCTGACCAATGCATTGACCCACCAGCGGGTACACCATGCGTTTTTGTTTTCGGGGACCAGGGGGGTGGGAAAAACCACCCTGGCAAGAATCTTTGCCAAGGCGCTCAACTGCGAAACCGGCATCCGGGCCGAGCCCTGCGGAAATTGCACCGCCTGCAACGGGGTGGATGCCGGAAATTTCATTGACCTGATCGAAGTCGATGCGGCATCCCGGACAAGGGTCGATGACACCCGGGAGCTGCTGGACAACGTGCAGTACACGCCGACCCAGGGCCGTTTCAAGATCTATCTGATTGACGAAGTCCATATGCTCTCCACCCACAGTTTCAATGCCCTGCTAAAAACACTGGAAGAGCCGCCCGAACATGTCAAGTTCCTGCTTGCCACGACCAATCCCCAGAAACTTCCCACCACGATTCTCTCGCGCTGCATACAGTTCAACCTGAAGACGGTCGATATCGGCGGCATTGCCGCCCAGCTGGAAAAAATCCTGGTTGCCGAGGAAATCCCGCATGAATCCTCCGCGCTGATGCGGATCTCCCGGTCCGCCCATGGCAGTGTCCGAGACGCACTGAGCCTGCTGGACCAGGCGATCGCCTTTTCCAACGGGGATGTCAGCGAACAACGGGTCCGGGCAATGCTGGGGATGATCGACAACCGGTTTATCCTCCAGCTGCTCACCCATATTCTCCAGGGCGAGGGCGACCAGCTGTTGTCGACGGTGTCGGGCATGGCGGAACAGGCGGTTGATTATGCGGGTGCGCTGAATGAACTGATCAGCATGCTGCACAACCTTGCGCTCTTCCAGGTCAGTCCGGTGTCCGTCGAATGGAAAGGGGTGGACACCGAAGAACTGGGAGTGCTTGCCGGGAATACGGATCCTGAATCCGTACAGCTTCTCTACCAGATCGCACTGATGGGAAAACGGGATCTGGACTATGCCCCCGATGCCCGCTCCGGGTTCGAGATGACCCTGGTACGCATGCTGGCATTCAATCCGGGGGCCTCCCCGGGAAGCGTGAAGCCCCCGAATCAAACGGCGGCGGGGCACCCTGGAAAACGGAAAGAAACGGCCCCGGCCGATACGGTGGAAAACCGAAAACCGGTGGACCGGCCGGAAGCCTCCCCGGGAGCGCCGGGCGCTGCAGGTCCTGGACAGACGGTTCCGGTGAGTGCGCCCCGGGTCACGGTCTCCGCAGAGGATTTCAAGCAGCTGCTGGACCAGGACGCCTGGCACCGCTTCATAGAAGGGGCCGGCCTGAACGCGGTCCTGAAAGAGGTCCTGATGAATGCCGTGCCGGAATCGGTCCATGACCGCACCATCTGCCTGGTTCTCAATGAATCCAGCCGGTACCTGTGTAACGGAAAAAGGGTGAAACAGATCGAAACCCATTTCAGGGAAAAACTGGACCTCGACCTCCACCTGAAGGTGAATATACGGGATTTGTCCCGGGAGGATTCCGGGATTGAGACCCCCACGCAATCGATTGCACGGAAAAAACAACAGGACCGGGACCAGGCGCGGCAGCAATTCACCCGGGACCCGGATGTCCGGGAAATCGTAGATTTGTTTGATGCCGAAATTGCCGGGGATTCGATTCAGCCCGCCTGAACGCATGGGACGGACAGAAGGCCGGGGCAGGTGAGGCCCGCTGATCCGGGTTGGCCGCATGAGGATGGTCCGGCAGGCGATTAGTGCTTGACTCCAGATGGCGTGCTGTTTTACAAATTGGCTGACTGAAAAACATTTGGACTGACAAGGGCAGAAAGAGCGATGAAAGGCGGACTGGGAGATATCATGAAACAGGCTCAGGCGATGCAGGAGAACATGCAAAAGGCCGAGGAAGAACTTTCCAGGATCGAGGTCACGGGAACCTCCGGAGCGGGCCTGGTGGAAATCGTCATGACCTGCCGGCATGACGTGAAGGCGGTGAGCATTGATCCGGAGCTGATGCAGGATGACAGGGAGGTGCTCGAAGACCTGGTGGCTGCGGCCATGAATGATGCGGTGAGAAAAGCGGAAATCCGGGTCCAGGATAAAATGGGTGGACTGACCGCCGGCCTGAATATTCCCGCCGGCTTCAAATTGCCCTTTTGACCGCCCGTTGAAGACTGATCCCCATTCGGTTGCAGCACTGAAGCAGGCCCTGCAAAGACTGCCCGGTGTCGGGCCCAAGTCGGCACAGCGGATGGCCTTCCACCTGCTGGAACGGGACCGGGAAGGCGCCCGCCAGATCGGGGAAGCGATCCAGCAGTCCCTGTCCAAGGTAAACCATTGCCGGCGCTGCAACAACTTCAGCGAATCCGACCTGTGCCCGATCTGCGAATCCGACAAGCGCGACCCCCGGGTTCTGTGTGTGCTGGAAACCCCGGCCGACCTGGAAGCGATTGAACTGGCCTGCATTTACCGGGGGATGTATTTCGTGCTGATGGGGCACCTGTCTCCACTGGATGATATTGGTCCCGACCAGTTGGGAATCAATGCGCTGCTGAAGCTGGTGGAAGAAGAATCGGTGAATGAAATCATTCTTGCGACCAATTTAACCCTCGAAGGGCAGGCGACCGCTGATTTTTTGCTCGATTTGTTCCAGGACAAGAACGTGAAGGTCACCCGGCTTGCCAGGGGGATGCCGATGGGCGGCGAACTGGAGTACATGGACCCGGCCACCCTGAACCAGGCGTTTGCCGACAGACGGTCGGCCTAGTTCCAAGGAGCGGATCCTGACCCGTGTCCGGACGTTGGTTCCCATCCGCATGAAACGTATCGCTGCCTGCATTGAGTACTGCGGGGTGAGTTACCATGGCTGGCAAGCGCAGCAACACGTGCCATCGGTTCAGCGCGAAGTGGAGCGGGCGGCCAGCCTCGTGGCCAATGAGGACATTACCGTGACCGCAGCGGGACGGACCGATGCCGGGGTGCATGGTACGGGACAGGTTGTCCATTTTGATACCACTGCACAGCGGAACCGGGATGAATGGCGCATGGGGGTGAACACCTATTTGCCGGCTGACATTTCACTGGTCTGGGCGCAGGAGGTTCCGCCGGATTTCCACGCCCGGTTCAGGGCACGGAGAAGAAGCTACCGCTACGTCATCCTGAACCGACGGGTCAGTCCAAGCTATCTTCATGGCCGGGTTGCCTGGTACCATGCGGAGATGGATATCCGGGCCATGCAGGATGCTGCCGTCCCGCTGGTCGGAACCCACGACTTCAGCGCATTCCGGGCTTCTGGATGCCAGTCCAGGGATCCGGTCAGGACTGTGCACTCACTGTCCCTGCATCAATCCGGGTCCTGGATATGGATGGACATCTCCGCCAATGGTTTTTTGCAGCACATGGTGCGCAATGTCGTCGGGACACTGATGCGGGCAGGGCGAAAACAGGCCCCTGTACAGTGGGTCCGGGAGGTCCTGGAGGGGAGGGACCGCACCCGGGGGGGAATCACGGCCATGCCGGACGGCCTTTATTTTGTGGGTGCCCGGTACGCGCAAAGGTATGGATTGCCGGATTTACCGTCTCCCTGCCGATTTTGGTAAACTCGGGGTTGCTTCCCTGAAATTGACAGCGGATACCCTTGCGAATACGGTCCAAAATTTGTGGAATTTCCAGTGCGGACACTGCCATGCAGGCAGTCCATGCCGGTGCGGATGCGCTCGGCCTGATGTTTTACCCTCCGAGCCGCCGTTTTCTTTCCATCGAAAGCGCTCGCCAGGTCAATGCCGTATCGGCTCCCTTTGTTTCCCAGGTTGCGGTGGTGGTGAACCCGGACAAGGACTTCCTGGACCAGATCATTGCGAATCTCCGGCTGGACTATATCCAGTTCCATGGAGAAGAAAGCGCGGAATACTGCCGGAGTTTCAATCTTCCCTATATCAAGGCGCTCCGGGTCGCCGAGTCCACCGAACTGCTGGCACTGGAGAGGCGTTATCCGGATGCGGACGCCATCCTGCTGGACAGCCATGTCGTCGATGCGTACGGGGGAACCGGGAAAACCTTCGAGTGGCACCGGGCCCGGTACGGCGGAACCAAGCCGGTCATCCTGGCCGGAGGCCTAACCGCTGAAAATGTGGAATCGGCCATCAGCCTGGCCAAACCCTATGGCGTGGATGTCAGCAGCGGCGTGGAAACACACGGGGTCAAGGACAAGGAAAAAATCAAACGGTTTTGCGCCAATGTGGCGTCCTGCCGGACCACCCGGACACCTTTCGGCCATCAGGAAATCCGGTGAACTGGTTCGACAAAATCCTGCCCCCGAAGATCAAGACGGTTAGCAAGATCCGGCGCAAGGGGGTACCGGAAGGGCTGTGGAACAAGTGCACCGCCTGCCAGGCGGTGCTCTATGCGCTGGAACTGACCAACAATCTGCAGGTGTGCCCGAAGTGCAACCACCATATGCGCCTGGGTGCCAAGGAGCGGCTGGAATCATTTCTCGACCCGGAGGGTGTGCAGTGGATCGGGGAGAACATCACACCGGTGGATGTGCTGAAGTTTCGGGACCAGAAGCGGTACCGGGACCGTCTGCAGCAGGCCAGGAAGGGCAGCCAGACGACGGAAGCCCTGATGGGGGCGTCGGGCCGGCTGTCCGCAATCCCCGTTACGGCCCTGGCGTTTGAATTCCGGTTCATGGGGGGGTCCATGGGGTCGGTAGTGGGGGAACGGTTTGTGCAGGCGGTGGACCACAGCCTTGAGCACCGGCAGCCATTGATCTGTTTTTCGGCAAGCGGGGGCGCGCGCATGCAGGAGGCCCTGTTTTCCCTGATGCAGATGTCCAAGACCACGGCGGCCATTTCCCGGTTGCGCGAGGAGGCGCTGCCGTATATTTCCGTCTTGACGGACCCGACCATGGGCGGGGTGTCCGCCAGCCTGTCCATGCTTGGCGATGTCATCATTGCGGAACCGAATGCTCTCGTTGGTTTTGCGGGTCCCCGGGTCATTGAGCAGACAGTGCGCGAAACGCTGCCCGATGGATTCCAGCGGGCCGAGTTTCTGCTCGAGCATGGTGCCATCGACATGATTGTCAATCGGCTTGAAATCAAGCCGACTGTGATTGCGGTCCTGGAAAAACTGGGGTTTGGCCGCCCGCCCTCTTCAGCCCCCGGCGCAGACCGCCCGGACGCGGAAACCGGGCGGGACGATCCGGTGATAGAAGGAGAGCTGGTCTGAACCCGGAACCGATGCCCGGCCCGGCCCGAGATCGTTTTTCCGAAAGCTTCCGGAACCCTCCGCCCCCTTTCGTGCGCTGAACACACTGGCATGTTGAAACCGGAGATTCCCTCGTTCGATCTGGATCGCTGGTTGGAACACATCCAGTCGCAGCACAGCCGGACCATTGACCTGACGCTGGACCGGGTACGGCAGGTCTGGCAGGCCCTGGGATGCCCCCAGCCCGAATTCAATGTTGTCGTGGCCGGAACCAATGGCAAGGGGTCCTCCATCAGCATCCTCGAGAGCGTGTTTGCATGTACCGGGAAACGGACCGGTGCATATACCTCTCCGCACCTCGTGCGATTCAATGAGCGCATCCGGATAAACCGCTCGGAAGCCACGGATGATGAAATCTGCCATGCATTCCGAACCATTGAGGCGGCACGGGGCGGGGTACCCCTGACCTATTTCGAATACGGGACCTTGTGCGCGCTGTTGGTATTCAGCCGGAAAAATGTCGAAGTCGGGTTGCTGGAAGTGGGCATGGGAGGGAGGCTGGATGCGGTCAACATGGTGGAAAGCGACATCGTGTTGATCACTTCCATCGGCATCGACCATGAACAGTGGCTGGGGAGCGACCGTGAAAAAATCGGGGCGGAGAAGGCGGGGGTCATCCGGGAAAATGGAGTCGTGGTGTGTGCCGACCCGGAAATTCCGGGCAGCATCCTTCGCACGGCTTCGGAAAGAAACGCAACACTGCTGGTCGCGGATGTCGATTACGGGATTCGCCGGTCCGGGAACGCCTTCGACTGGGAATCCCGCCATGCGGTGATTCCCGCTTCATGGAGGAGGCTGGAAAACATGCATGTCCCGTATCCGGGAGACCACCAGTTTTCGAACCTGGGCGGCAGTATTGCCGTGGTCTGCGCCACCGTGGACAAAGTCGGCACCACGCGGGAGGATTTGCAGCGCGGACTCCGGCAGGCGCGCATTGCCGCGCGTTGCCAGGTCATCCGGGAAACCCCCTGCGTCGTGGTGGATGTGGCCCATAACCGGGATTCTGCCGTGCAACTGTCCCGGTTTTTGGAAGCCCGCCCCTGTCGCGGCAGAACGGTTGCCGTGTTCGGCGTGTTGGCGGACAAGGTGCTGGACCGGATCGTATTGCCACTGGAAAGGCTGACCGACCACTGGTATCTCGCCACGCTCGGAGGGGACCGGGGTCAAACCGCGAAAAATCTCGGTGCCCGGCTCGACCGGGTACTGGACAATCCTTTGTGGAGTGTGCACGGCAGCCCTGCCAGGGCCTATGCCCGGGCACTCCTGGAAGCCGGGAATGAGGACCGGATTGTAATCTTCGGGTCATTTCAGACGGTCGGTGATATAATGGCGGACTTGCGCGACCGGGGAATCCGGGCCGATCATCCCGGACAAGGTTGAACCGGGTGTCGGGAATTTCAATGGGCCCCGGTTTCCGGGTCCTTCCCCGCATTTGAATTGAGGCATTGGCGATGGGTGAATCCCGTTCAGAACACAGCCCCAAATACCAGATGAAGCATCGTCTGACCGGTGCAGCGGTGATCATCGTCGCTGCACTGTCTGCCATCCTGCTGTTGCTCCGGGAGCCTGCCCGGATACCCGGCAATGAGGTGGCTGCCCAGGAGGTGACGGCCCCGGAGCCGGCAGTGGCCGACGAGCCGGCTTTTCAATCCAACCTGGTGCCGCTCAATGTCAGCTCGGTAAACCTGAACGAAAAGGGAGCGGATTCGGCTGACGTCGGCACACAGCTGCTCCTTAAGGAAACGGAACCGGGTGCACAACAGCCTGAACAGGAAGAGAAAGCGGACCGGGAACAGGCCAATGAGCCGAGCCAGGACGGCACTTCAGGCGGCTGGTCTGTGCGGGTGGGAACCTTTACGAAAGCGGAAAACGTGGAGCGCATGCTCACATTGCTCGGCGAACACGGATTCGATGCCAAGCGAACCCGGGTCCAGATTGCGTCCGGTGAAGCCACCCGTGTCTGGCTGGGCCCCTACGCAAAGAGAGAGACCGCTGATACCGTGAACGCAAGGCTGCATGCCCTGCGGGGGGAAAAGGGGTATGTCATCCGGCATGAACCTTGACATCACCCCATGAATACCGGTGATCAGGGGCCCTGGCGCCCCGGCCGGACCGGGCCATGCATGATATTCGTGCCGAAGATGAAGAACGGATTGGATAACCGGAAAACGCATTGGAACACGAGATGAGCCTGGTCGATATTGCAATTCTGGTCATCGTGACGGCCTCCCTCCTGATGGGGCTGTTCAGGGGATTCATTCGCGAAATCCTGTCGCTGTTCTCCTGGCTGGTCTCGATCTGGATTGCCTATCAGTATGCGGGCTGGGGGGCGGTCTACCTGGAGCCCTATCTCGACCAGGCAATCCTGCGTTTCGTGGCCGCCTTCGCCATCCTGTTTATTGCGTGCCTGGTCCTGCTTTCAATCGGAAGCTACCTGGTGTACCGGTTGCTGGCCATCACCGGGATTACGGGCATTGACCGTTCGCTCGGCACCTTGTTCGGGTTTGCCCGCGGGATCGTGATCATCGCATTGCTCATCCTGTGTGCAAGGTTCATGGATTTCACCTCCCAGTCTTGGTGGCAGGAATCCATGCTGATACAATATTTCACACCCGTAGCCGAATGGATCCGGTCATGGTTGCCCAACGAGATGGCTGAATTAGTAAAACCGAAATGAGATAGACATGTGCGGACTCGTCGGTATTCTTGGGAAAGACCCTGTTAATCAGGCCCTGTATGATGGGCTGACGGTCATCCAGCACCGCGGCCAGGATGCGGCGGGAATTATGACCAGTGACGGGAACCGGGTCTATCTCAGAAAGGACAACGGTCTGGTCAATGATGTGTTCCGTACCCGGCACATGGTCCAGCTTCGTGGCGGAATGGGGGTCGGACATGTCCGTTATCCCACCGCAGGCAGTGATTCAAGGGCGGAAGCACAGCCCTTTTATGTCAATTCCCCGTTCGGCATTGCGCTGGGACACAATGGCAACCTGACCAATGCGGAAGAGTTGAGAAAGGAGCTGTTCGTGCAGGACCTGAGACAGCTGAACACTTCATCGGATTCTGAAATCCTGCTCAACATTTTCGCCCATGAACTTCGGGCGGCACTGGGTGAATCCAGTTTGAGAGCCTCGCCCCAGGACCTCTTCACGGCTGCCAGCGGCGTGTTCCGGCGCTGCAAGGGTGCCTATGCCGTCATCGTCATGGTGGTGGGCGTGGGGCTGATGGCCTTTCGGGACCCCTGCGGCATCCGCCCTCTGGTATACGGCACCAAAAAGGAGGCCTCCGGCCTGTCGCACATTTTTGCGTCGGAAAGTGTGGCACTCGACGTGCTCAGTTATCGCCTGGTGGGGGATATACAGCCCGGTGAAGCGGTGTTTGTCGACCTGGACAGCAAGGTGCACCGTGCGGTCTGTGCCGAAAGAACAGACAATTTCCCCTGTATTTTCGAATATGTTTATCTTGCCCGACCCGATTCCATCATTGATGAAATCCCGGTGTACCAAACGCGCATTCACATGGGCCAGCGGTTGGGACAAAAACTGAAAAATGACTGGCCTGAGCACGATATAGACGTGGTGATCCCGGTGCCGGATACCAGCCGGACGGCCGCCCTGGAAATGGCCAAGGTGCTGAAGCTGCCTTATCGGGAAGGATTTGTGAAAAACCGTTATATTGGCAGGACATTCATCATGCCCGGGCAGGCGAAAAGAAAAAAATCGGTCCGGCAGAAACTGAACGCGATTTCATCCGAGTTCAACGGGAAAAATGTCCTGCTGGTGGACGACTCGATTGTGCGGGGCACCACCTCCCAGAAGATCATCGAACTCGCCCGGGAGGCCGGCGCCTCCAAGGTGTATTTTGCGTCAGCGGCCCCGCCGGTCCGGTATCCCAATGTGTACGGAATCGACATGCCTTCCAGTACCGAACTGATCGGCAACAATCGGAGCACGGAGGAAATATGCCGGGAAATCGGTGCGGACAAGCTGATCTACCAGGAGCTGGGGGACCTGATCAATGCGGTTCGCCAGTGTAACCGGGAGATTACCGAATTTGACACGTCGTGTTTCGATGGCCGGTACGTAACGGGTGACATCACCCCGGATTACCTGAGATTGGTGGACCATACCCGCAATGACCAGGCGAAACTGGGTCCGGACAATGATCTCGATATTTCAGAAGTCACGGAAATACAGGAAAAACGTGCCTGACGGTACGGCTGGGCGCAGGGGCCTGCAAGCAGTGTCTCCCGCTTCTTCTGCCGGGCCTGCCGGCAGGGATGCGAACACCGCAATCACCGGCCGGGACTGGAGGCCGGGACCCGGGCGCCGGAGCAGGTGAAATCGTGGGCGACGGCCTTATCGTTTCAGTGAGAAGCAGCCCTTGTCGTACAGCAGCATGCTTTTTTGGGTATACCAGTCGCCCAGGACAAAACGCTTCGCCGGCGCACGGTCGATGAAAAAGTCATGGACGGCCGGCTGGTGGGTATGCCCGTGGATCATTGTCCGCACACCGTGGTCCCGCATCACTTTTTCCACCTGTTTCTGATTCACATCCATGATCTCCATGCTCTTGGACTTCTTTTCGATTTCACTCTTTTTCCTCATGGCGCTTGCCGTGTCGAGCCGTTCGCTCACCGGCTGGTTTAGAAAGGCAAATCGCCACTTGTCGGTCAGCATTTGTTTCCGGGCCTGTTGATGCGTCGTGTCATCCGTGCACAACGCATCACCATGGGTGAGCAGGACCCGGGTGGTCCCCAGCTCGATCACGGTGGGGTCGGCAAGGATTCGGCAGCCGGTACGCCTTTCAAAATCCCGGCCAACCAGGAAATCCCGGTTTCCATGAATGAAGAAGATATCCATGCCCGCTTCGACGGTGGCCTGCAGGATCTCTTCCACTTCACCGTATCCCAGGGTATCCCGGGCATCATCCCCGATCCAGAACTCGAACAAATCTCCAAGGATATAAATCCGGTTGAGCAATCCACGGGATTCGCGCATGAATTGACGGAACCATTCGGTCGATTCCGGCCTGTCCGGGGTCAAATGCAGGTCGGAAATGAATGCAGTGGGCATGGAAGAAGGCCGGATGATGATTGGATTGAGAGCATGAATATTATACCATCGCCCACCCGGGATATGCCGTGATACGCTTGACGGGAAATTACGGCCTGAACAGGGAAATGGGGAAATCCACGATCGATGATGACTATACGCCTGTACGACAGTTATAGCCGGAGCTTGCGTGAATTCGAGCCGCTCCAGGGCAACCAGGTCCGGATGTATGCCTGTGGGCCGACCGTCTATGACTATGCGCACATCGGCAATCTCCGTACGTATCTCTTTGAGGATGTGCTGCGCAGAACCCTGGAATTCCAGGGTTATGAGGTGCTGCATGTCATGAACATCACGGATGTCGGGCATCTCACTTCGGATGCGGACACGGGGGAAGATAAAATCGAAAAAGGGTCCCGCCGGGCGGGAAAGTCGGCCTGGGAAATTGCTGAGATCTATTCGGATGCGTTCAAGCAGGACTTGCGGCAACTGAATATCCGGGATCCGGGTATCTGGTGCCGGGCAACGGACCATGTGGGTGAACAGATTGAAGACATCCGGACCATCGAGTCCAATGGCTATACGTATGCGACTTCGGACGGGATTTATTTCGATACCTCCAAACTCCGGAACTACGGATACCTCGCACGGCTGGATGTGGACGGATTGAATGCCGGCCAACGGATTGAAGTCGGTGAAAAACGCAATGCAACGGATTTTGCGCTGTGGAAATTCAGCCCCGAAAACCAGCAGAGGCAAATGGAATGGGACAGTCCCTGGGGAAGGGGTTTCCCCGGCTGGCACATCGAATGCTCCGCGATGGCGGTGAAGTACCTGGGAAAAATGTTTGATATCCATTGTGGTGGCAAGGATCACATTCCGGTCCATCATTCCAACGAAATCGCCCAGTCGGAAGCCTGTCACGGCACCCGCCTGGCGAATTTCTGGCTACACGGTTATTTTCTTGAGACCGAAGACAAGATGTCCAAGTCGTCAGGTGAATTTCTGCGCCTGCAGACATTGCTGGACCGGAACATCGACCCCCTCGGCTATCGTTACCTTTGTCTGACGGCACACTATCGCAGTGACCTGAAATTCACCTGGGAAAGTCTGAATGGCGCACACACAGCACTGTCCCGCCTGCGGAACATGGTGGCCGGATGGGGAGAACCGGGAACCGCGGATACCGGGTTCGTGATCCGGTTCAGAAATGAAATCCATGATGACCTGAATACCGCAAAGGGTCTTGCCGTGGTCTGGGATCTGGCAAGGAGTTCACTGCCGGATGAGGTGAAAAAGGCCACCATTTTCGAATGTGACCGGGTTCTCGGGTTGAATCTCGAAAACTGGAAGCCGCAACCCTTGTTGGCCATCCCCGATAAGGCCGCTGACCTGCTGAATCGGCGCAACCAGGCACGTGCCGCAAAAGACTGGGTGGCCGCAGACCAAATTCGTGTCGAGATCCAGGAGATGGGCTTCGAGGTAATTGATTCCTCTACGGGTTCCCATCTCAGGAAAAAGCAGCCGGAAAGCTTTCGGCAACGATCCCGGAAGGATGCGTAGTCAATAGCGGCGTTTCTTCCATATTGACATCGGCAGCCCTCAGTACTCCGGTGGTTTGAGGGTTGAAAATCAGTGGAATGTCCGGATCCCACCACCCAAACCAACCGGGGACCACACGGTCATTATCCGACGGTGCCCCGTTCACTTCTGCCCAGTCGGATGCCGCGTGATTCTGAAGCCGGTCTGTCCGGCTTTCCCGTTCTGCATACCACCGTCGTGGATGCGGTGATGCGGGAACGATGGTTCGACAACCCGCAAATGCCGGCTCAGCTCCGCCTCGAAGCCGGTTTGAACGCATTCCTGTCAAGTGCTGTGCATCCAGGAAGCCACACGGGATTCGCCGTAACAGTGGTGCGCCGGCACCTGGGGACCAACCATCGGGTGCCGACAATCGGGTTGTATCACGAATTGCAAATGAGGTAGAATCCAACCCCTGTTGCGGGGTGGAGCAGTCTGGTAGCTCGTCGGGCTCATAACCCGAAGGTCGTAGGTTCAAATCCTACCCCCGCTACCACCGGGCCTGATATTCCACGCTACGGTGGACTCATCAGGCATTCTATGCCGTGCAGTCAAGCGATTTCCGTCCAGCCTCCATCTTCATCATTGTGCCCCTTTCGTGGTCATTCGGACTCTGTTCGCCCAGTGACGAATGCAATCAGTGAGGGGGTATGGCACACTGTGATGGCATTCGATAGGCCCTGCCAACTTTTTGGGCGCATCGGATAGTGCGTCCGAGGCAATGCACGCGTCCGAACGTTTGAGCCACCGGATTCTGGTATTTTTCGCTCAGGTGTCTGACAGCGTGGTTTCATCCACTCAAAGAGCTGACCGGACCATGGGGTATCTCGATACCGCCCCGGTCTCACGCTTGACGCCGCCGTTTTCAACCGGCTGCCATCGTCATGCTCACACCGTAGTTGAAGCATCGCTGAATCCTTTTTCTATATCGCCAACGAATGTACGGATTTGGGAGATGCCGGCGGGTTCATCTGAGTCGTCGGACAGCAGTCGGGCGATACTGAGTCGTAATCCACCACGAATCCCGTCCGGGTCTTCTTCCACCAGGAATTCTGCAGCCGCCGTCGGCTCAGGATGTTCCGGTACGCCACGAAAGGCTGCCAATGCGTTGATGGCGAGGTGGGCCGCATCCCGGGCAGGCTGCAGGGCCTCTTCTGCAAACCCACCCCCTTCAAGCAAAGTTGCCGCTTTGAGTTTGTGTTTTGCACGTCCCGCCAAGGTTTGTGCACGCAATATCCGTGCATTCGATTCATCCGTTGCGGGACTCTCCGCGGGATAGATTTTGCACATCTTCGCTGTCGGCGATGGAATAATTCCCGATTGCGCGAGACGCAACATGGATTGATAGGCAACCAGGTCAACAATATTCACCTTCAAGTCCGAGAGTTTGCCCAGTTGCCGCTCTTCTTTCGCCGCGTTTTTCTCGTCGATATCCACGACAGCCAATACGGCTTCTTTCTTCAGCGCGAACAGGTAGCGGAGAGACTGGCCATGACGTCCGAGCAATTCGTTGAGAATGCGGTCGAGGTCGTTCGGTTCCGGTTTTTCGGGAGCATCACTGACCGCAGAGGCATCGCCGGGTTCAACCAGAATCCGTTGGCCCAGTACCTCGTTCACTCTTTCCAGAAACGCTTTCCGGGTGTTGGGAATATTCGTGTGCTGGAGGTCACCGCGACGGTCCAGAATGCCTTCTGCCAGTTCCCGTTTGGCATCCAGCAGGCCCAGCATCCGGTGTTCAATCGTGTCCTCACTGACAAAATTGATGATGCGGACTGGCCGGGACTGGTGCTTGCGCCAGACACGGGCGATTCGTTGTTCGAGTTTTGCGGGATTCCACGGCAGGTCCATGTTGATTACCGTATCGGCGGCTTGCAGGTTCAGTCCCACCCCTCCGGCCTCCGAAGACAGGAAAAAACGGCAATCAGGATCTTTGCGAAATCGATGGATTTCAGCACGGCGTCGTGGCTGGGGAACTTGGCCTGTAAGCCATGCCAATTCCCATCCGGCATCAGAAATCAGGTTGCGCACCAGTTCGAGCATGCGCACCCACTCCGAGAAGATAAGGATCTTGCGGTTCCGGTCTTCAAGGAGGTCCGGCAGGATGCGCTTCAATTCATCAAGCTTGGGACATTCAAACGGATTGTCCTCGAGGATGAACGGTGTGTCACAGGTCATACGCATGCAGGCGAGGTACCTCTGCAGTTTTTTCATTTGATCGGCCGTCAGGGGTCGCCTTTTGGCCATGTGTGCCAGGCGCGCGGCAAGAGCCGCATACCCCTCATAGTATTCCATCTGCTTGTCCGTCATCGGGACAAAAAATGTTTTGGTGGTTCTGCCCGGCAAGTGTTTTTCCACCTCCTCCTTCCGCCTTCGAAGCATGATCGGAGCAATGCGGTCTGCAAGTTTGTCCAGATTCCTGTAGCCGACCGGAGCTCCCTTTTCGTTCAACTGGTAGAACTCGCGGTTGAATCGAAATAACGGTCCCAGAAGCCCCGGGTCGAGAAACTGGATAATCGAATAGATTTCGTCAATCCGGTTTTCAAGCGGGGTCCCGGTCAGGACAAACGCATAACGGCTTTTCAGTTTCTTTACTTCTGTCGCGGTCTGGGTAGTCCAGTTCTTGATACGTTGGGCCTCATCGAGAATCACCACATCCGGTTCCAGCAAGTCGAGAATGTCAGCTCTCTCGGACCGGACCTGTTCGTAGTTGCACAGGGTAAAGAAATCGCGGTCAGCATAGGCCTTGAGGCGGGCTTTCCGGTTTCCGAACACCACGGTCGCGGGAAGGTCGGAAAAAAACCTTATCTGTTCCTCCCATTCGGCTTTGAGGGATGCCGGGCAAACCACAAGCACGCGCTGAATTACACCCATCTCGGCGAGCAGGGCGCACGCGGCAATTCCCTGCACGGTCTTGCCCAGTCCCATGTCATCAGCCAGCATCACACGTTGCCCGAATACCAGGTGCAACACCCCTTCCGTCTGGTAAGGTAAAAGCGGGTGTTTCAGAACCTCCAGGGAACGGTGGCCCCGCTTCACTTGCTCCAGGAAATCCTTGCGGGACCGTTCCCGGTGCTGCAAGGCTAATTGGGCATCCAGCCACGGCCTCAAAAGCCCGGACACCCTCAACCGGTTGCTGTTCAACTCCGCCAGACTGTAAAGAGAGTCCAGTGATGTCGATGAACCGCGGCGGAGATCATCGAACCGCTGCCTGATTTCCTGTACCAGTGCCGGATTGTCCGAATTCAGGGAATCCGGGATCATGAGCCGGGGAGAGCGTTCACCCGATTCGTTCAGGAATATCTCTGCCCGAGGATTTTTCCGGCCCTGCTTGCGAAGAGACGTCCCTTTCAGGATCGAATGCAGGACTCCTTCAATGTGCTTGCAGGTTCCCAAACGGTTGGTATGAAAATCCATGCACTCACAGGAATTTACAGGTTCCGACAAGGACCGGATTTCGATCCGGTATGAATCGCCGGTTGATGACTTTGCCTGATAATCGCAAAAGGGCTCCGCCACCATATCCATCGCTTTTACTTCACAAATTTCCGTTCGCCCGCGCCATTTTCGTCTTTTTATCTCGTCTTCGTCCGTCGAAATCCAGCCACGAAAGACCGGGCGCTTGATCTGGGAGGATTGATTTTCTTTGGGTGGTGCCATGGCGTTAGAAGGTGATTATTCGTTTCTGCTGCCAACATTCAGCCGGGTGCACACTGGTCTGGAAGAGAAACCGGTTCACAGGACCGTGCCAGAAAAGGGACGCAAGGAGGCAGATTTTTCGGGGCCGGGGGATCATATAACTTGTAAGTCATGGGGTCATCATGAAAAGGATCAGGCGGCAATTCCCAACAGGTTGGCTTTCCGGACAAGAACAGTGAGACCGCCGCATTTCGAGAAAAGGATTTCGTAAATTTCCTCTCGGACCAAGACCGGAAATCGCCTGATATCACCGCATTGTACCTTCCGGCTTCCATTGTTTGAACTGCGTCAAACAAATTTTTCTAACAAATTCCGGTCCGACTCCACTGCATGGAACTTCCTGACGGAAATGGAGGTTCTCGATAAGTTGAAGCAGACCGACCATATGAAATGATGGCGAAGCAGGGTCGGGTGGTCAAGGTGATTTCCGGAAGCCGGGCCGGATAGCGATGCATCCGGATCAACGCCTCTTTGCCCTGCCGGCCCCGCAACCGCTGCGCACACGAGGTGCCTGTGCAGTGGCCCACGGCTTTCGGTTGCCGCTCCGGCCACCGTTGATCCCGCCAGACCCGTTCATGAGGCCTGTCCAGTGGAACCGGCCAATCCACCCATTTGGCCATGACAATTTTTCGTTCCTCCATTGAAGGGCAGGGCGTTATTCAGGTATACTCCCTGCCCGGAATACGTGGACCTTCTTCCGGGGAAGGGAAACGCGTTCAGGACGGATTAGGGAGACCCGGCCGGATGGACAGTGAGCCGCACGGAGTAGTCGGCAGGTGGTTTCTGGGCACCAATGTCCGGCCAGGATGTAACCCCCGCAGTAAGCGGGGTTTGGTGTTGGGGACGAAGTTGGTTTTGAGAATTCAAGTGGGCCTTTGGCCCATTTTTTGTGCAATTTTAATTTGCAGGGCGATTGATGCGGAACAGTACAGAGTTGGCAGGTCTCCTCGAGCCTACGGTGGATGGCATGGGATATGAACTGCTGCACATTGAATTCGGGCACCAGGGCAGGGACCGGATCTTGCGCATTTACATTGATGCCCCGGGAGGAATTCAGGTCGATGACTGTGCACAGGTCAGCCGTCAGCTAAGTGCGGTGCTGGATGTTGAGGACCCGTTGAGTGCCGCCTATCTGCTGGAAGTGTCCTCGCCGGGTCTTGACCGGCCACTGGTGAAACCGAGCCACTTTCGGCAGTTTGTCGGCAACCAGGCAAAAATCGTGACATCGATACATATACTGGGTAGAAGGCGGTTTACCGGGAAGATGATCGAGGCAGGGGAAGACGCGGTAGTCCTCCATGTGGATGGTGAAAGCTATGATCTGCCCTATAAGGATATCGAGTCGGCACGACTCGCCCCGGTATATTGAGCAAACATGAACATTTATTGAGTGTCGGTAGAAATATGGCGATTTCAAACAACGAAATCTTGTTGATGGCAGAGGTGGTTTCCCGGGAAAAAGGTCTTGACAGGGAAATCATCTTCCATGCCATCGAGGCCGCGCTTGCGACGGCGACAAAGAAAAGGCATCTCGAAGACATTGATGCCAGAGTCAGCATTCATCGTGAAACCGGAGACTACGACACATTCCGGGTCTGGGAAGTCGTCGATGACGAAGGCGAACTGGAATTTCCGGACCGGCAGATTCCATTGTCTGAAGCCCGGGAAAGCGACCCGGAGTTGAACATAGAGGACCAGATCGAAGAACCCATGGAACAGGTGGAGTTTGGTCGTATTGCGGCTCAGGCGGCGAAACAGGTGATCATGCAAAAGGTCCGGGAAGCGGAACGTCACCAGGTTGCCGAGCGTTACAAGGACAAATTCGGCACCTTGATTTCCGGTACGGTCAAACGGCTGGATCACGGGAATGCCATTATTGACCTGGGAGACACGGATGCGATGCTTCCCAAGAGCGGCATGATCCCAAGGGAAGGGTTGCGACCGGGAGACCGTATTCGCGCACTGTTGAAGGAAATCGACCTTGAGGCCCGGGGACCACAGCTCATCTTGACCCGGCTGTCGTCAGAGTTTCTGATCGCACTGTTCAAACTGGAAGTTCCGGAAGCCGGGGAGGGGATCATTGAAATCCTCGGAGCCGCCAGGGACCCCGGATCCCGTGCAAAGATTTCCGTGCGCACCCACGATGCGAATGTGGACCCCGTTGGCGCCTGCGTTGGCATCCGCGGTTCCCGAGTACAAAGCGTCTCCAATGAGATTGCCGGGGAGCGGGTGGATATCATCGTCTGGTCCACCAATATTGCAGAGTTTGTGATCCAGGCCCTGTCGCCGGCTGAAGTCGAATCGATTTATCTGGATGAAGAGAGCCAATCCATGGATGTCGTGGTGACGGAGGAAAACCTGTCGCGGGCCATTGGCCGGGGCGGCCAGAATGTTCGTCTCGCCTCCGAGTTGACCGGGTGGGAACTCAACCTGATGACGGACAAGGAAGCGCTGGAAAAACAGGATGCGGAACTGCAGGTGCTGGTTGAGAAATTCATGAAATTGCTGGATATCGATGAGAATATCGCGACCATCCTGGCTCAGGAGGGTTTCAGCAGCCTGGAAGAGATTGCCTATGTCCCCAAGCAGGAACTGCTGGATATTGAAGAATTCGATGAAGCCCTGGTTGATGAACTCAGATATCGGGCCGATGACAACCTGTGGACAGACCGGATCCGGGAACAGGAAAAAATGAGACCCGCTGAAGACCTGCTTGGCATGGAGGGTATGGACGAGGAAACGGCCAAAATCCTGGCAGGAGGGGGGGTCAGAACGATGCAGGAACTGGCGGATTGTTCCGTGGATGAAGTGCTGGATATCATGGAGATGGGGGTTGAACGGGCCAGTGAACTGATCATGACCGCCCGAGCTCCCATGTTTGACAACCCTGCGCACAATAGCCTCAATTAACCCAGACAAGGTCCAGACATGTCCCAGGTCACTGTAGATAATTTCGCGAAGCAAATCGGCGTCAGTGTCGATACCCTGCTTGAACGGCTTGAACAGGCCGGCATCTGTGGCAAACGGAAGGATGATTTGCTGGAGGGCAATGAGAAAATCAAGTATTCGAAGTTCCTGGCAAGGAGTGAAAAACTGGGGGAAACCCCCAAGCCCGGGGGGTTCTCCAAGACACAAAAGACGACGGACCATATCAATCTGACCAGCCGTACCGGTGCAGCCAAGGTGGTGCCCGTCGAGAGAAGAAAACGCCGCACCTTTGTGCCGCGCCGTTCCATAGAAGCCGAACAGAAGGAAATTGCGGAAAGAGAAGCCCGGGCTGAAGCCGAAAGAAGACGGCTTGAGGAAGAAAAGCAGCAGGCACTAGAAGCGGAGGAACAGGCGAAACGGGAAGAGGAGAAAAGGAACCTCGAGCAGATGGAAAGGGCCCAGGCCGAGGCTGCAAAGGATTCCGAAACACGAGGCGAGGGCGGTAGCGCAGGAGACCCCGCCACCCCGGAGGACCGTCAAGAGGGCGCCGTTGCGGACGGGGGGAGCCAGGCCGGGAAGCGCCAGGCCGCAGAACCGCCCCAGATGCCGGAGACGGTGGCCCCTCCTGCAGGGGAAAGACCCAAAAGGGGAAAGCGGGGCAATCGCACCGGGAACCGGGGAAAAATCGAGCGAGAGGAGCTGCATGCAACCAAGCGCCGAAACACCCGGAAACGCCGCCATCATTTTGGCAAGATCCCCAAGATTTCATCGGTGCTCGAAGGCCAGCATGCATTCGTGCAACCCACGGAACCCGATATCCGCGAAGTCATCATCAATGAAACGATTACCGTGGGCGAGCTCGCCCATGCCATGTCCATCAAGGCCAGCGAAGTGATCAAGGCCATGATGGCCAAGGGGTTCATGTTGACGATCAACCAGGTGCTCGACCAGGACTTTGCCGCATTGCTGGTCGAGGAAATGGGACATGTTCCCAAAATTGCCAAGGCCGATGACCTGGAAGCCCTGTTGACGGAAGAGAACGAAAGCGGGGAGGAAAAACCGAGGCCGCCCGTGGTAACGATTATGGGACATGTGGACCACGGGAAAACCTCTTTGCTGGATTACCTTCGAAAAACGAAGGTGACCGCCAGTGAGGCAGGAGGCATTACCCAGCACATTGGTGCGTACCAGGTGCCGGTGAACGACCATCGGATCTGTTTTCTGGACACGCCCGGGCATGAAGCGTTTTCTTCCATGCGCGCACGGGGGGCGAAAGCGACTGATTTTGTCATCCTGGTGGTTGCAGCGGATGACGGGGTCAAGCCGCAGACGCTTGAAGCCATCAACCACGCAAAAGCCGCGGCTGTCCCCATGATTGTTGCCATCAACAAAATCGACAAGGAAGAAGCGGACCCCGAAAGGGTGAAACAGGAACTGTCGAATCACGAGGTCATCCCGGAAGAATGGGGAGGGGATGTGCTGATGAACCTGGTTTCCGCCATCACCGGTGAGGGGGTCGACACCCTGCTGGAATCGGTGTTGCTGCAGGCGGAAATCGCGGATTTGACAGCTCGTCCCTCGGGAAGCGCAACCGGGGTCGTCATCGAAGCCCGGCTGGACCGGGGCAAGGGGCCGATGGCGACGGTCCTCGTGCAGCAGGGCATCCTCAACCAGGCGGATATCATTCTTGCCGGCAAGGAAACCGGCCGGGTCCGGGTTCTCACGGACGGCAGCGGGAACAGGGTGCAGCAGGCAGGTCCTTCGACCCCGGTGGAAATCCAGGGACTGACCGGCGTTCCCGTCGCTGGAGATGATTTTATTGTGGTCACCGATGAACGCAAGGCAAGGGAAATTGCGTTGCACCGCCAGGGCAAGTCCAAGGAGGTGAAATTGGCGCAACAGCAGAAAGTGAAGCTGGAAAGCATGTTCAACCGCATGAGCGAAGGCGAAGTGACCACGCTGAATGTGCTGATCAAGGCCGATGTGCAGGGTTCGGTCGAAGCACTGAAAGATTCACTGGAAAAACTGTCCGTGGATGAAGTCAAGGTGAATGTGATTCATGGAATGGTCGGGGGAATCAACGAATCCGATGTCAATCTGGTTCTGGCGTCCGGGGCGATCATTGTCGGATTCAATGTCCGGGCGGACGCCACGGCAAGAAAAATCATTGAAACGGAAGGAGTCAGTGTTCATTATCACAATGTGATCTATGACGTCGTGGATTCGATCAAGGCGGTCATGTCGGGTCTGCTGTCCCCGGTTTCAAAAGAAGAGCATGTCGGTCTTGTGGAAGTTCGTGACATCTTCCGTGCACGCAAGATCGGTGCAGTCGCGGGATGTTATGTGACGGACGGCGTGGTCAAACGCAATCTTCCGGTACGGGTCCTGCGCAACAATATCGTCATTTTCGAAGGGGCGATCGATTCGCTGCGCAGATTCAAAGAGGATGTCAATGAAGTCAAGAACGGATATGAATGCGGAATCGGCATCCGGGATTACAACGACATCAAGGTCGGCGACCAGATCGAGGTGTTCGAGGTCGTGCAGTCCACCAAGGAACTGTAAAGGCCGGAACGCCTGGCCCTTTTTAGCTGACCACATGGTTTCGGGATGCGGTTCCGGCATGTCCTGCGCCAGGAGGATGGAATGAACGACATCGACAGAACCCGGCGTGTTGCCGAATTGGTCAAGAGGGAAGTGGCGGTCCTGATCACCCGTGAACTGAATGATGCCCGCATCAACACGGTGACGGTCACCGCCGTGACCGTATCCAGGGACTTGAAACAGGCGACCGTCTATATTTCCAGCCTGGACCCGGAGATGGAACGGGGGGAAACCGAACGCTTGATGAACCGCTCATCCGGCTATCTTCGGAACCTGCTGAGCAAGAACCTGGAAATGCGGGTGACCCCGGCATTGCGGTTTCAATATGACACCAGCATTCAGCGCGGTATCAAGATGACCCGGTTGATCGAGAACCTGAATCACTGATGCCTCGACGGCGACGCCCGACAGGACAGGACATCGATGGAATACTGCTGCTTGACAAGCCGACAGGAATTTCATCGAACAGGGTGCTGCAGGCCTGCCGGCGATTGCTGAATGCAAACAAGGCCGGACACACCGGCAGCCTGGACCCGATGGCCAGCGGTTTGCTTCCGCTTTGTTTTGGGCAGGCTACCAAAATATCCGGCATGCTGCTCGATTCGGACAAATCCTATGAAGCCACTTTCCAGCTGGGCACAAAAACCGACAGTGGCGATTCCGACGGCCGGATTGTCAGCCGGTCGGCTGTCCGGGTATCCGCGCTGCAGCTGGATGAGTGCCTGAAACAGTATCGGGGCGAAATACTGCAGGTCCCGCCCATGTTTTCCGCGATCAAGCAGCGGGGGCAGCCCCTGTACAAACTGGCGAGGAAAGGCATCGAAACGGAACGACTGCCGCGCAAGGTCAGCATTCATTCTCTGGTGGTGCGGGAATTTTCGGGGGATCGACTGAAGGTTTCCCTGCAGTGCTCCAAAGGATTTTATGTGCGCAGTCTGGCTGCTGACCTGGGTGATGCGCTGGGCTGCGGGGCGCATGTGGCGGCTTTGCGAAGAACGCAGGCGGGGCCATTCGAACTCAGTCAGAGTGTTTCACTCGAGCAACTCGAAGTCCGGGACACCGATGACATCCGCCGCAACCGGTTAATCCCCCCGGACCAGGCATTGCTCCACTTGCCGAAAATTGATTTGCCGGAAACGACCGTACACAGCTTTTCCCAGGGCCAGGCGGTCAGAATCCCCGGGGCTTCCCAGGCCGGCCTCGCCCGCGTGTATGCGTCCGCCAACCGGTTTCTCGGCTTGGGGGAAATCACTGCGGTGGGAATGGTGGCCCCGAAACGGTTGTTTCTCTAGCCGGTACTCCAGTCGTCCGGCGGGCGAAGACGGTTTCTGTTTGGCCCGGACTCTTGGCAATCACCGGAACGGGAATCCGCACGTCGGCGTTTCATCATGGTTGACGGGGTTGCGGAAACCCTGCCAGTCCCCGGGTTGCGCGCAATTCCTCGGTTTGACGGTGCGGGCCCGACGGGCAGCGGCCTGGGAAACCGCTGAAACCCCGAAGGGGCCGTCCTCCGGGGCTTCGCATTGACCATCGGGGCACGGCGGTGCGCGCCCGAAAATATGGCTCCCCGGGACAGACTCGAACTGCCGACAGGGTGGTTAACAGCCACCTGCTCTACCAACTGAGCTACCGGGGAATCACGGAGGCGGGGCGATACTAATTCCACAACGCCATGGGGTCAAGGGATTTCTCGACGGAAGCCGGAATATTGTCCCTATTACGTTGCCGTGCATCCCGCAGACGGGCCGTGGGAATTTCGTTGCCCCCATTTCCGACTGTCGATTATACCGCTTCCAGGGTGAAGTTTGCATTGACTGTTCCCGGCATCTGTGACAAGTTGACCCGCTGTGGTGAAAGCCCTGTTTCACTGCTTGTGCTCCCCCTGATTTTGAAGCCATTGCAACCACAGACCGCACAATACCACCTTGTCAGTGATTTTTCGCCTTCCGGGGACCAGCCGGAAGCCATCGCGAAACTGACCGCCGGTGTCGACCATGGCGAAGTCTTCCAGACTCTGCTCGGGGTAACCGGTTCCGGCAAAACCTTTACCATGGCCAATGTTGTGGCCAATACCGGGCGGCCCACGCTGGTTCTGGCACACAACAAGACACTGGCGGCCCAGCTCTATTCGGAAATGCGGGATTTCTTTCCCGACAACGCCGTCGAATACTTCGTTTCCTACTATGATTATTACCAGCCGGAAGCCTATGTGCCCAGTTCGGATACCTATATCGAAAAAGATGCATCGGTCAATGACCACATTGACCAGATGCGTCTGTCCGCGACCAAGGCACTGCTTGAGCGCCCCGATGTCATCATCGTCGGGACGGTATCGGCCATCTACGGCCTGGGCGACCCGGATGCCTACCACGGGATGATCCTTCATCTGAAACGGGGCGAACGGATGGACCAGCGGGCAATCATCCGGCGATTGGCGGAGCTCCAGTACCTGCGCAACGATTTGGAGCTCAGAAGGAGCACATTCCGGGTCCGGGGAGATGTCATTGACGTTTATCCGGCCGAATCGGAACGGCTCGCCATTCGAATCGAGCTGTTCGGGGATGAGGTGGACAGCCTGTCCCGATTTGATCCGTTGACGGGGGGAGTGGAACAACATGTCAACCGCGTAACCGTCTATCCCAAAAGCCACTATGTCACCGCTCGTGAGACCATTCTGGGCCTGCTCGACGACATTCGAGAAGAGTTGCAGGAACGTCTGGGCGTATTGCGCGACCAGGGCAAGCTGGTGGAAGCACAGCGATTGGAGCAAAGGACCCTTTATGACCTGGAAATGATGCGTGAGCTGGGCTATTGCAACGGAATAGAAAACTATTCCCGGTATCTGTCCGGGAGAGATGCGGGCATGCCGCCGCCGACACTGATGGATTACCTTCCGGGCAACGCGCTGCTGTTTATCGATGAAAGCCATGCCACCATCCCCCAGCTGGGGGCCATGTACCGTGGAGACCGGTCGAGAAAGGAGACCCTGGTCGAATATGGATTCCGCCTGCCTTCCGCCCTGGACAACCGGCCGTTGCGGTTTGATGAATTCGAGAAACTGCTGCCCCAGGTGATCTTTGTTTCGGCAACACCGGGAGCGTACGAAGAGGAACGCGCCCCGAATATGGTCGAGCAGATCGTGCGGCCGACCGGCCTGCTGGACCCGGAAGTTGAAATCCGGGGCGTGGAGACACAGGTGGACGATTTGCTGTCTGAAATCAACCGGCATGCGTCCCGGAATGAACGCGTGCTGGTCACGACACTGACCAAGCGAATGGCGGAAGACCTGACCGAATACTTGCATGAGCATGACGTGAGGGTCCGTTATCTGCATTCTGACATCGATACCATCGAGCGGGTGGAAATTATCCGTGACCTGCGAAAGGGGATGTTCGACGTGCTGGTCGGCATCAACCTGCTGCGGGAAGGCCTGGATATTCCGGAGGTTTCCCTGGTGGCGATTCTCGATGCCGACAAGGAAGGGTTCCTGCGTTCCACCCGTTCCCTGATCCAGACCATTGGCCGGGCGGCAAGACATGTCAACGGCCAGGTCATTCTCTATGCGGACCGGGAAACGAATTCAATCCGGCAGGCGGTCGGGGAAACCGACCGACGCAGAAACAAGCAGCAAGCGTACAATGCCCGGAATCAAATCGTACCCCGATCCATTGTCAAACCGGTGAAGGAGCTGATTGACGGCGTTGCGCCAACCAAACGGTTCGCGGTGACGGACCGGCAACGGGGGAGGGAAGTTGCCGGGGAACCGGAAGATTACCGGGAGATTTCTCCGGCAGCACTGGGAAAATTGCTCAGAACTCTCGAAAAGGAAATGTATGCCTGTGCCAAGAACCTGGAATTCGAGGCCGCCGCATCCGTACGGGACCGCATTCGCCGGATCCGGAAAAGCAGTTTTCAGGAACAAGACCCGGCGTTCTGAAAACGGCGTTTTCGCCGCCCCAAAGGCAGGCGGCCATTCGTGTCGGGTGATCCGGTTTGCGAAGACCGCTCATTCGGAAGGGGCGGGATCGGCCCGGGCCGGAATCAGACCAGTTCCACTCCCTCCTTTTCCAGCAGGCGCAGCAGTTTGATCAACGGGAATCCCATCAGCGTGTTGGGATCGGATCCGGTCAGCCGTTCCAGCAGTGCGATTCCGATGCCTTCCACCTTGAGGCTGCCGCAGCTGTCATAGGGCTTTTCGGCCGCCAGGTATTTGCGGATCTTTTCCGGGGAGAGCACCCGGTATGCGACGCCAAACGTATCCACATCGGATTGCATGAAACCGCTGTTCGTGTTGAGCAGTGCCACGCCCGCATAAAGAACCAGTTCGGACCCCGAACACTTGGTCAGCTGCCGGACCGCATCTTCGTGGTCCCGGGGCTTTCCCAGGATTTCTCCGTCTATCAATCCGACCTGGTCGGAACCGATGACCAGTGAATGCCCGAATTGTTCTTTCACGGCTTCAGCCTTTGCCCGGGCCAGCCTTTCCACAAGGTGGCCGGGAGACTCTCCCGGGTCCGGCGTCTCGTCGATGTTCGGCGTGACGGTTGCAAACTCCAGTCCGGTACGGGACAGAATCCGTTTGCGGGACGCGGAGGACGAAGCGAGTATCAGCGGGTGTTCCATTACGCAGGGGACCCGCCGGGCATGAAGCCGTTCGGGCGTACCGGTTTCCGGAGAGACCGGCCGAAGGGGAACTTCCCGTTCCATGGCATCAGCGCGGAACGTGGTGCAACGGGCACAAGAGCGATCATCCGAACCGGGCCAACGTCTCCCGGGATCCCTGCGGTGATTGCGGGGCGCGAAAACGGTGAACGAGTACGACGCTCATTACCGGGGGCTCCCCGTTCCGTGCCGGTCCTGTCTCCCGGTTTCATCCGGGGGCAGGCGTTTCCGGGTGGAGACCGGGTTCAACCGGGTCTCCGGAAGGCAGGTTGCGGGAGGCCCTGCGGAACCGGGCCGGTCGCTTCAAGGCACAGAACGGGTTATCTCCGCCGCCCGCCCGGTTTCTGGGTTTCAAAAGTAACTTTAATGGCATTGCCCTTGAAATCAGTCCCGTTCAGTCCCTCAATGGCGGCACGGGCTTCATGCCCCTCCATTTCAATGAACCCGAACCCCTTGCACTTGCGTGTAAACATATCGGTGATTAATTTCAGCGAGCGTACGGTGCCGTACCGTCCGAATAATTCCTCAAGGTCGCTTTCTTTGGTCTCGCTCGGCAAATTGCCAACAAACATTTTTTTCAATTTAAGATCCCATAATCCGAGTTCAGAGTAAAATCTCAATAAGAGATGCCTTTCCGCCATATCCGTTCAGCATGACGATGTGCATTGAATGGCGGGCCCGGAGGGACTCGAACCCCCGACCACCTGGTTCGAAGCCAGGTACTCTATCCAGCTGAGCTACAGGCCCACATCCTCCTTTTACCCTACTTTAATTTTTCGTGCAATAATTCATTCACCTGTTTGGGGTTTGCCTTGCCCCGGGTACGCTTCATCACCTGGCCGACAAAAAAACCGAAGACCCTTTGATTGCCTTCGCGGTACTGCCGGACCTGTGCCTGATGGTCGCAAAGCACTCCGGCAACGACCGCCTCGATTTCCGCGTTGTCGGTAATCTGTTTCAGCCCCCGGTCCTCGATGATCCGGTCTACCGACTGGTCGCTGTTCCACAGAAGCAGGAAGACATCCTTTGCGGTTTTTCCGGAAATGGTGTGGTCCGCAACCCGGTCGAGCAGCTTCGCCAGGCCAGTGCTGTCTACCCGGGTGTCCGCGATTTCCAGATTGTGATGGTTCAGTGCGCTGGCCAATTCACCCAATACCCAGTTCGCCGCGACCTTGGGGTTTGCCGAGGTTTTCGAGCATACCCGTTCAAAGTAATCGGCAGTCTGCCGGTCACGGGTCAGCTGGGCTGCATCGGATCGGGACAATCCGTACTCGGATTCGAACCTTGCCTTGCGGGCCCGGGGCAATTCAGGAAGTTCCGATCGGACCTTCTCGATAAACGATTCGTCGAGAACCAGTGCCGGAAGGTCCGGGTCCGGGAAGTACCGGTAGTCATGGGCTTCCTCCTTGGACCGCATGGACCGTGTTTCATCCCGGTCCGGGTCATACAACCGGGTTTCCTGGACCACTTTCCCGCCATTTTCAATCCGGTCAATCTGCCGTTCGATTTCGAAATCAACGGCTTTTTCCACGAACCGGAATGAGTTGATATTCTTGATTTCAGCACGGGTACCCAATGCATCCTGGCCTTTGGGACGAACCGAAACATTGGCATCGCAACGAAAGGAACCTTCCTGCATGTTCCCATCCGAGATATCAAGATATCGCACCAGGGCATGCAGGGTCTTCAGGTAGGCAACCGCTTCCGCCGAGGACCGCAGGTCCGGTTCGGAGACGATTTCCAGCAGGGCCGTGCCCGCCCGATTCAGGTCAATGCCCGTCATGCCATGGAAGTCCTCATGCAGGGACTTGCCGGCATCTTCTTCCAGGTGGGCCCGCGTGATTCCAATGTTCCGGGTGCCGGTTTGCGTTTCGATTTGCAGGGTACCCCGGCCCACGATCGGGGCCTCGTACTGGCTGATCTGGTAGCCCTTCGGCAAATCAGGATAAAAGTAATTCTTCCGGGCAAAGATGGAGCGCCGGTTGATGAGAGCCCCGATGCCCAGTCCGAACTTGACCGCCAGCCGCGCAGCTTCCCGGTTCATCACGGGCAAAACGCCGGGAAGGGCCACACTGACATCGCAGGCCTGGGTATTCGGCTCTGCGCCATAGGCGGTGGACGCACCGCCAAATATTTTGCTTTTCGTCCGCAACTGGACATGCACCTCCAGGCCGACCACCGCTTCCCACTCCATTACTCAAACCCTTCGGGTGTCTTCCGGTGCCAGTCCGTCCGCTGCTGGAACTGGTGTGCCGCGTTCAGGATGGTGGCTTCATCCAGGTATCTTCCGATCAGGTGGAGTCCGATCGGCAGTCCGCCATGATCCAGCCCGGCCGGGACAGAAATGGCCGGCAACCCGGCCAGATTGGCTGAATTGGTAAAGATGTCATTGAGATACATGGACACCGGGTCATCACTCTTTTCTCCAATGACAAAAGCTGTACCGGGCGTCGTCGGACCGGCGATGAAATCGCATTTCTCAAAAGCCCTTTGGAAGTCGTCGGCGATCATCCGCCGCAGTTTCTGGGCCTTGACATAGTAGGCATCATAATACCCCGACGACAAGACATACGTTCCGATCATGATTCGGCGCTTGACTTCTTCACCGAACCCTTCTGCCCGGGTACGTTCATACATGTCCATCAGGTCCTCATATTGCTCCGTGCGATGGCCATAGCGTACCCCGTCGAACCGGGCGAGGTTGGAGGATGCCTCGGCAGGCGCGAGCACGTAGTAGCAGGGGATACCGGCTTCGCTATTGGGCAGTTCCACCCCGGTGGTTTTCGCACCCATGGATTCGAAGATCCGGACCGCCTGTTCGACGGCTTCCATGACAGCGGGGTCTGCGCCCTGGCCGAAAAACTCTTTGGGCAAGCCAATGACCTTGCCGCGAATGGAAGCCTCGATGCAACCCGGATAATCCGGGACCGCCCGGTCCAGCGAGGTCGAATCCCGCCGGTCGAATCCGGACATTGCCTGCAGAACGAGGGCGGCATCGGCGGCACTGCGGGCCAGAACGCCGCCCTGGTCCAGGGAGGATGCAAAGGCCACCATTCCATACCGGCTGACCCGGCCGTAGCTGGGCTTGATTCCGGTGAGACCGCACAGCGCTGCAGGTTGGCGAATGGAGCCGCCTGTATCGGTCGCCGTGGCAACCGGTGCCAGCCGGGCGCTGACCGCGGCAGCGGAACCACCGGAACTGCCTCCGGGCACTCTTTTTTCATCCCACGGGTTTTTCACGTGACCGTAGTAACTGTTTTCATTGGATGATCCCATGGCAAATTCATCCATATTGGTTTTTCCCAGCATGACCATCCCCCCGGATTTGAGCTTGCGGACAACGGTGGCATCGTAGGGGGAGATGAAGTTGTCCAGTATCCTGGAACCGCAGGTGGTCCGCACACCCAGGGTACAAAACAGGTCCTTGTGGGCAATGGGTATGCCGGTCAGGAACTCCGAATCATTTCCGGCAATCCGCGCATCCGCCTGCCGGGCCTGCTCGAGCGCCAGATCCTCGGTAACCGAAATAAAGGCGTTGAGTCGTTGCCCATGGTGAATCCGCCCGAGAAAATGCCGGGTGAGCTCAACGCTCGAATAGTCTTTCCTGTCCAGGCCAGCGCGCAGTTCGCCGAGTGATTGGTCATGCATGGATCCTTTTCAGCCCCTATTCGATCACTTTTGGCACGAGGTAAAGTCCGTCCTGCGTGGCCGGGGCGACAGACTGGTACTGCTGCCGGCAATTTTCTGCACAGACTTCGTCGTCGCGCATTCTCAGGGCGGCCTCCTGGGGGTGGGACATGGGCTCAATCCCCGTGGTGTCAATCCGGTTCATCTGGTCTACCAGTTGCATGATGTGATTGAGTTGTGCCGCATGGAATACGGTTTTCTGTGCATCAATCTCCAGTCGGGACAACCGTGCAATATGGCCTACGGTTTTGGGGGTCAGGGGCATGTAATGACTGCGGTACGGGTTTGGCGACGGCGGAAAATGTAGCAACTTCTCGCCGCTTTGTACAGGTTGAATAGTGGCGGGTGGGTTGTTAAGCTACACGGGTTTTCATTATATTCCATTTTCCTTTTGTTCACCTACCTACCGACACGAATTTCCCATGCTAAAACGACTTAGCGGTTTTTTTTCCAATGATCTGGCCATTGATCTGGGGACTGCCAATACTCTCATATACGTCAGACACAAGGGAATCATTCTGGATGAGCCCTCCGTGGTGGCCATCAAGAGCACCATGGCAGGCGGCGGCAGCAAGAGTGTGCTGGCCGTGGGACAGGAAGCGAAGCGTATGCTGGGGAGAACTCCGGGTTCCATCCAGGCGATTCGGCCGATGAAGGACGGCGTGATTGCCGACTTCAATGTTACCGAGGACATGCTCAAGTACTTTATCCGAAAAGTGCAGGAAAACAAGATATTTTCCAGTCCGAGAATCATCATTTGTGTGCCGTGCGGTTCCACCCAGGTGGAACGTCGTGCCATCCGGGAGTCCGCCACTGGAGCAGGCGCCCGGGAAGTTTACCTGATTGAAGAACCCATGGCCGTTGCCATCGGGGCGAATTTGCCGGTGGCCGAGCCCACGGGTTCCATGGTCGTGGATATCGGCGGTGGCACCACCGAGGTCGGACTCCTGTCGCTCGGCGGTACCGTGTATTCGAGTTCAGTGCGGACCGCGGGTGACTCATTCGATGAAGCGATTATCAACCATGTGCGTCGGCGTCATGGCGTACTGATCGGGGAGGCAACGGCAGAACGGATCAAGCAGGGGATCGCATCCGCCTGGTCCGAGTCGGAGTACATGGAGATGGAACTCAAGGGCAGGGATATTTCCGAAGGCCTGTCGAGAAGCCTGGTGATTACCAGTGAAGAGATCTACGAAGCGATCAGCGATTCCCTTGAACAGATTGTGCAGGCGGTTCGACAGGCGCTGGAAAAGACCCCACCGGAATTAAGCGCAGATATCGCAGAAAAAGGAATGGTGATTGCCGGTGGCGGTGCCTTGCTGCGGGATATTGACCGTCGCTTGATGCAGGAGACCGGATTGCCGGTGGTGCTGGCCGAAGAACCCCTGACCTGTGTCGTGCGCGGTTGTGGCCGGGCCCTGGAAGCAATGGATGCCATTGGCGATATTTTCTCCAGCGATGGATAGCCTCCGAATGGCCGATCGGGACGGGACTTGCCGTTTCACCGCCATCCCCTGAACAAGCAGGGGTGGCGTGGAGAAGTTTTCCAGGTTGAACCGGCCGGCGTTTTTGGTTTGAGACATGACGTTCAACCGTATATCGCCCCTTTTCCGGTTTTCCCTGCTGATTGTACTGTCCATCGGGCTGATGATTGTCGACCACCGAAGCACCCTGGTACAACCGGCCCGGTCGTTCACTTCCGTACTGAATATCGCGTTTGAGTCGGTTGTGCAGGCGCCGGGGTGGGCCGTCACGGCACTGGAGCGGTACTATCCCGATGACAGCCTGTACCAGGAACTGGTCACACTGCAGAACAAACAGGCCATTCTGGAACCCCAGTTGCAAAGATACGAAACGCTGGTGGCCGAAAACGAACGGCTCTCCGCGCTGTTGTCGAGCTTCAGGCGCTCCAGGGACAAGATGTTGCTGACACAGATCATTGATGTCGGCCTGGACCCTCTTTCGCACAAATTCGTTGTGAACAGCGGGCTGGAATCCGGGGTCTACCTTGGACAGGCGGCCGTCACCGTGGAAGGAGTACTCGGCCAGGTGTCTGAAGTCAGGCTCCGGCGCAGCGTGATCACCCTGATCACCAACCTGAGTCATGGTTTGCCGGTACAAGTCCAGCGAAATGGACTCCGGACGATCGTTCAGGGTTCAGGGATTGCCGGGACAATCAAGGCCCCGTTTCTGACCGGCACGGCGGATATCCAGATCGGCGACCAGCTGGTCACCTCGGGTTTGGGGGGGAGATTTCCGATTGGATACCGGGTCGGCGAGATTACCGAGATCATCGACGATGCCAACGAGGCTTTTCTGACGGTTCATGCAGAAACCACCGCCAAAATAAATCATACCAAAGAGGTGCTGCTGTTGTGGAACCGGGAGGATTCTTCGCGCCTGGACGACCTCGATGGCTAGAGTGCGGCAGACCAAAGCCCCTGCGTTCGCCATATTCATTACTTTTGTGCTGGCCTATGTGTTGAACCTCGTCAACTATCCCGAATGGATGCGGTATGCGAAACCGGATTGGGTGCTGTTGGTCCTGTTTTACTGGTGCCTCGCCGTACCGGACCGGGTCGGTGTGGGGACGGGGTGGCTGGCGGGCCTGGGCCTCGATATTTTCTATTATGCATTGTTCGGGCAGCATGCCGTTGCCAAGGCATTCGTGGCATTTGTGGCCGTTACCGACCACCAGCACCTCAGGCTGTATGCACTGTGGGAGCAATGCATCGTGGTTTTTCTGGTCGCTTCGGTCGACATCGGAATCACCGCATGGATTTACTACGTGACTGCCAACATTGAAATACAGCTGATTTACTGGCAATCCGCACTGGCTTCCTGTCTGTTATGGCCGCTTGTCTATATCCTGCTCAGGGGGTTGCGGCACAGGGTAGGAATCCGATAATGACCCAGGTCCGGGATTATCTTCGGGAAAGTGCTCTCGTTCAAAACAGGATTGTCCTGTTTTTTTTGCTGATTGCCCTGTTGATGTCCGTGCTTTTCCTGCGCCTCTTCTACCTGCAGATGATCCAGCATGAACAATATTCCACGCTAGCACAGAATAATCGGTTCGACCTGTTTTCCCTTCCCCCCGTCCGCGGCCTGATTTACGACCGAAATGGTGAAATCCTGGCACAGAATATCCATGGATACAATCTTCAGATTCTGCCGGATAAAGTGGAGAACATGGATGAACTGCTGAGTGAGCTGAGGCAGCTTGTCGAATTGACGGACAACGATTTGACCCGGTTTCAAAAATTGCTGGAAAATCGGCCCCCGTTTGAATGGCAGACCTTGAAAGCCAACCTCAACGAGGAGGAATCGTCCATCCTCTCCATCAACCAGCATCAATATCCGGGGATTCAATTGCGCGCCCACCTGCAACGGCACTATCCGCAAGGTGAACTGGTTTCCCACCTGGTCGGTTACACTGGTCGAATCAGCCCGGAGGACCTGGACAAAATTGACAGCCAGATGTACCAGGGAGTGGAGTATATCGGGAAAAGCGGTGTCGAGGCGTTTTACGAAACCACTTTGCTCGGAAGGCCCGGGGTGGAGCGCGTGGAAACCAATGCCCATGGTCGTGTCGTCAGGAGGCTGGAGCAAATCTCCCCCGTTTCCGGACAAACCATCCATCTCAGCCTGGATATCAAGCTCCAGGAGAAAAGCATGGAAGCCCTGGAGGGCTATGAAGGGGCGGTGGTCGCGATCGAACCCGGCAGTGGAGAAGTGCTGGCCTTTGCCAGCGTTCCAACCTATGACCCCAATCCTTTTGTCAACGGAATCAGTGAAACCGAGTATTCCGCGCTGCGGTCATCACCGACCAAACCGTTGCTCAACCGGGCCTTGTACGGGCGCTATGCGCCGGGGTCCACCATCAAGGGATTCCTGTCCCTGGTGGGGATGGAAAACCAGATTTCCTTCAACAGGCGGAGTCACTGTCCCGGGTGGTACAGCCTGCCGGGAGATACGCATCGATACCGATGCTGGAACAAATTCGGTCATGGAAACGTGGATGGCCACCAGGCGATCGTTCAATCCTGCGACGTGTATTTCTACAAGTTGGCCCGTTTGCTTGGAATCGACCGGATGCATGAAGGAATGACCCGATTCGGTTTCGGTGAGCAAACCGGGATAGACCTGATCGGTGAGCCGACCGGTCTGATGCCCTCCCGCGAATGGAAGACACGGGTACGGGGCCAGCCCTGGTTTCCGGGAGAAACCGTGATTACCGGGATCGGCCAGGGCTACATGCTGGTCACACCGTTGCAATTGGCCAGCACCACCGCAACGCTGGCAAACAGAGGAAACAAGGCCACGCCGAAACTCCTGTCTGAGATCGAACACCCGCAAAGCGAGTCACGGGAAACCATTCCTCCCATCGTCGAGCCGGTCGGTCTGAAACCGGAAACGCTCTATGACCCGGTGATCCAGAGTATGCGGGATGTGGTGCACGGACCGACCGGCACTGCACGGGGAATCGGGAAGGATATTCCGTATGACATGGCTGGGAAAACCGGGACAGCGCAGGTAAAAAGCATTGCTCAAGATGAGGAATATGATGAACAAAACGTCGAGAAGAAATTCAGGGACCACTCCCTGTTTATCGGTTTTGCCCCCCTGGATGACCCGAAGATTGCCATTGCCGTCATTGTTGAACATGCCGGCAGCGGCAGCAAGACCGCGGCACCCATTGCAAGGAAATTATTGGATTATTATCTGATTGACCGACTGGGAATTATTGAAAAACAGGATGGGGCACCACAAGCTGCCGTGCTCCAGAGCTGATTCACAAAGACAGGACGTATGCGTACAGACACGAATCCTCCCTACATTGACCTGCCACTTTTCAGCGTGGTACTGATGTTGTTCGGCCTGAGCCTGGTGATTCTTTACAGTGCCAGCGGGGAGGATATGGACCGGATCATGAAGCATGGCATTCGTTTTGGATTTGGGCTGGTTCTGCTGGTCATTTTTGCCCGGATCCCGCCCCGGGTCCTGTTGCAGTGGTCACCACATGTTTACCTGACCGGATTGATCCTGCTCATGGTCGTGCTGGCCATTGGTATTATCGGCAAAGGCGCACAGCGCTGGCTGGATCTTGGATTCTTCAGATTTCAGCCATCTGAAATCATGAGAATTGCAATCCCGATGATGATTGCATGGATTCTGGCCCGGACCTCGCTGCCTCCAAAACCCCTCTCCATTTTTCTGGGCATCCTGGTCGTCCTGCTGCCCACCGTGCTGGTGATTCTCCAGCCTGATCTGGGGACGGCGATCCTCATCGCCATGACCGGCATCACCGTTATTTTCCTGTCCGGTATCGGATGGAAACTTATTTTTGCCGCCCTGTTTGCGATCTCGATCATTGCTCCCGCAATGTGGGTATTTGTGTTGCATGACTATCAGCGCAGCCGGGTATTGACCCTGTTTGATCCGTGGGCCGACCCGCTGGGAGCGGGTTATCATATAATCCAGTCGATTATTGCGATTGGTTCAGGCGGTTTTCAGGGGAAGGGGTGGTTGTCCGGCACCCAGTCCCAGCTGGAGTTCATTCCGGAACGAAGCACGGATTTTATTTTTTCAGTTTTTGCGGAAGAGTTTGGACTGATCGGGGTGGTAGTATTGCTGATGTTGTATCTTTTCCTGGTTTTCAGGGGGCTGATGATCGCGTTTTATGCACAGAATACCTATTCACGACTGCTGGCGGGCGGCCTGTCGGCCACCTATTTCTTTTATGTCTTTGTCAATATCGGGATGGTGGCCGGAATTCTGCCGGTTGTCGGCGTTCCGCTGCCGCTCATGAGTTATGGCGGCAGTTCCATGGTGACGCTCATGATCGGGTTTGGAATTCTCATGAGCATTGCCCGCAGCAAAAAAATACCCTGAGGGGAACAGGATAATGGGAAACGGGATAATATCGAAGAGAACGCCGGTGTCTTTGTCCAGTGTTGCGCGTGCCTTGCTCATTTTTGCTTTGCTCTGTCCGCTCCAGGCCAATGCGGTGGACTACGATAAGTATCCGGTGCTCAAAGAGCTGATTCAAACCATGGTTTCAGAGGACGGATATCCGCTGGCCGAACTTCAAGGCGTGCTCAATACGGCCAATATCGATGAAAGCACCCTGGACTTGATGGATCGTCAGTACGAGTCATTGCCCTGGTACAAGTACCGCAAAATCTTTATCAACCAGAATCGAATCGACAAGGGTGTCAGGTTTTTCAATACCCACCAACGCATCCTGGAAGAAGCGAACCGGAAATTTGGTGTCTCAGCGGTGCTGATCGCGGCGCTGATTGGTGTTGAAACCCACTATGGAACGCGAATGGGGGGGAAGAGGGTGCTGGACAGCCTGGTCACACTGTCGGCGGAATACCCCCGTCGGAGTCCCTTTTTTACTTCCGAACTCCGCACATTCCTCAATTCCACGAGAAGAGAAAAGATTGACCCCACCTCGGTGATGGGCTCATTTGCCGGCGCGATCGGGATTCCGCAATTCATGCCGTCGAGTTATGAAGCCTATGCCGTGGATTTCAACGGCAATGGCCGGCGTGACCTGGTGAATGAGTTTGGGGATGCCATCGGCAGCGTTGCGAATTACCTGAAATCCCATGGCTGGGAGAGAAGCCAGACCATTTATGCCAAAGTGACCGGGCCGTTGTCCGAAGCCGCTGCAGGATTTGTCACCAGGAAAGCAAAGCCAACCGTGAAAAGGGAGGATTTGTTTGCGGCGGGTATCCTGTTCGATACCGAGCTCAGCAGCGAAAAAGTTGCTCTGCTTGCCTTGAAGGAGGAAAACGGGAATCGGCATATTGTCGGCTTTAAAAACTTTTATGCAATTACGCGGTACAACCCCAGCGTCAACTATGCCATGGCCGTGACCGAATTGGCCGAAGCGATTCACCGGGCAAACCATGAGTGAACCCCTGAATCTTCGGTTCTGGCTGGTCAGTATTTTGTCCCTGTTTCTGCTCATCGGTTGCGGTGGGAAAAAATCCAAGGACCGTGGTTATTATGGGGGTGACAGTGCTCCTGCGGGCAAGCATCGGGATTTCAGCAAGATACCGGATGCGGTCCCAAAGGCGGAGTTGCCCAGCCGGACCGGCAACAAGCCCTACGTCGTTTTTGGCAAGAAATACATCCCCCTGAAATCTTCGGCCGGATTTACACAGACGGGCATGGCCTCATGGTATGGAACGAAGTTTCATGGACGCCGGACATCGAGCGGTGAACCCTATGACATGTGGGCCATGACCGCGGCCCATCCTGTGCTGCCATTGCCCACTTATGTCGAAGTGACCAGTCTTGAGACCGGCAAGCGGATCGTTGTGAAAGTGAATGACCGTGGTCCATTTCTGCACAACCGAATCATTGATCTTTCCTATGCGGCGGCACACAAGATCGGAATTGCGGACAAAGGGGTCGGCAGGGTGACCATCCGGGCGCTGGATGCCTCCGGCCATGCGTCCGGCCCGGTTCCGGCAAGCAGTGCGAAGACGCATTCATCGGGGCAACGGCCGCTTTACTATGTGCAGACCGGGTCCTTTGTGAACAGTGAAAATTCGCTGGAAATGCGGGATTGGATCAGGAACCAGGGCTACCGGTTGTTTCCCGAGAGCAACCGGCAGCATCTGGGGGGTGGAATTCCCTACCGGGTTCGGGTCGGGCCTTTCCAGTCACTGGACCGGGCACTGCAATCCCAACAAAAGCTGGAAAACCTGCTCGGCGAGGTACTCCTGCTTGTGACAGAGAAATAATCCCCAATTCGTATTCTGCTGATTCATGTACCCGAAAAAACTCACGCTCTCTGCAATGTTGCCCGCAAAGATCTGGCGAATTCCGATTGTTTTCGTGCTGATACTCTGCAATCCGTTTCCGGCGCTTGCGGAACTGACCCCGGTTCCGGAAATCATTCAGGCCCCGGCAACGTTTCCGGAAATCGAGGCGGGAGGCTGGATACTGGTGGATTATGATACCGGGTGGATACTGGGCGGCCACAATGCAGACAACCGGATTGAACCTGCAAGCCTGACCAAGCTCATGACCAGTTACCTGGTTTTTGAAGCGCTGGAGACGGGAGCACTGGCCCTTGAGGACGAGGTGTATATCAGCGAAAAAGCCTGGCGGACCGAGGGCTCCAGAATGTTCGTCCAGGTGGATACTCGAGTCAGCGTGGTTGAACTTCTCCAGGGACTGATCATTCAGTCCGGAAATGATGCGGCGGTGGCCCTGGCGGAGCATTTGAGCGGATCGGAAGAGGGATTTGCCGCAAGGATGAACCAGAAGGCAGCGGAACTTGGCATGGTGAACACCCGTTTTCACAACAGCCACGGATTGCCCGCCGACAACCACTACAGTACCGCGGCGGACATGGTCCTTCTTTCCGCTTCACTGATTCGCAGGTTTCCGGATTTGTATCGCTATTATTCAGAGCGTGAATACACCTATAATGAGATTACCCAGCACAACCGGAACCTGCTGTTGGGGCGAGACCCGACGGTTGACGGCATCAAAACCGGTTATACGAAAAAGGCGGGTTATTGCCTGATCGGCACCGCGGTGCGGGATGATGTACGGTTGCTTGCAGCAGTCGTGGGTTCAACAAGCAAGACGCTCAGAGCCGATCAGGTCCAGTCATTGCTCCGGTTTGGGTATGACGCCTATGAGAGGGCGACGGTTTTCAAACAGGGTGCGCAAATCAAATCATTGCGATTGTGGATGGGCGAAACTCCCCAGGCCTCGATCGGTGTCAATCAGGATGTCCAGATCATCGTTCCCACAGGCCAGGAGAACAGATTGTCCGCGACGCTGGAACTGCCTGACAGTCTGGAAGCTCCCCTGTCAGCCGATACCATGGTCGGCCACTTCCAGCTGGCATTCGACGGAGAGCCCGTGCACCGCGGGACCCTGCATGTCAACGAGACCTATCGGGAAGGATCGTGGTTTTCCCGGATTCTGGATCATTTAAGGAAAAGGACATATTGATGAAAAAGGGTTCCGGCGTTTTCCCTGCAGCCAAATCAGTACGACGGGCCGTGCCGCCGGTCAGCCCGGGGACAAGCGGGGTCCCGAATACCGTTGTCTGACCATTCCCTCCCGGAAGGCTTGACCTTTCCCTGCACACTGGATATCAAAATATTTTTGAGAACAGGTGAAGATAACTTCTCCCTGGTCCGTGGAGTGGTCCTGCAACATGTCGGCATGAGAGACCTGATTCGAATTTCAGACCGGATCAGCGGGGGTGGGAAGTACCAGTCCCTGAGCTGCCGGGTCAGAGCATCGAACAAGCAGCAGATGGACCGCCTGTATCAGGACCTGACCGCTCACCCGGATATCGTAATGGTGATCTGATGTCGCTGGTGGTACGGGAATTCGGTCTGTGCGATTATACGGACATCTGGCAACGGATGATCCGGTTCACCCGGAAGCGGGATGACCAGACCGACGATGAGATCTGGCTCCTGCAGCACCACGCGGTGTACACCCAGGGAACCAGTTGCCGTGACTGGCCGGAACCGGATGCCGGATCGGTCCCCGTCGTGCATTCTGACCGGGGAGGGCAGATGACATACCATGGTCCGGGCCAACTCATCGCCTATCTGTTGTTGGACCTGAAACGCCGTCACAGCGGCCCCAAAGCAGTGGTGAATCGCATCCAGCAGTTTCTGGTCCAATTTCTCCAGGGGTATGATCTGGATGCACACCACAAACCCGGTGCACCGGGGGTCTACGTCAACGGAGCCAAGATCGGCGCACTGGGGTTAAGGATTTCCCGGGGCTGTACATACCATGGACTCAGCCTGAATGTCGATATGAACCTGCAACCCTTCGGTTGGATTGATCCCTGCGGTTTCACCGGGCTGGAGGTAACCCAGCTGGCCGACCACGCTTCCATCGGATGTTTTGACCAAGTCCAGGACCAATTCAGGTTGGCCATCAGCCGTGCATTTTAGGGCACCCGGTTCAGTCGGGCAATGAATTGGCCAGTCCCAGCCGTTCGGTTGTGCCGATATCCATCCAGAAGCCGGAGTGAACCTCCGCCGCAATCATTCCTTTCCCGATTCCCTCCTGCAGGATTTCCGTTAGTTTCGTGAACCCCGGGGAACGCCCCTCAAACAACCTGCGCCGGTAACACCCCACCCCTGAAAAGGTGAAAGTGGAGGCGGGTGCCCCGGGTACGGTGACCATGCCGTTGGCCACACTAAAGTCCCCCCGCTCGTTGTGTGCAGGATTGTCCACCAGGATCAACTTGGCAGAAAACGGCCGGTCAATCCGGATTGTTCCAAAGTCAATATCAGAATAGACATCCGTGTTCACAACGAGAAACCGGTCTCCCTGCAAGAATTCCAGGGCGTTGACGATGCCTCCGCCGGTTCCATAAGGCCCGTCCGGCTCTCTGGAGTAACTGATATCGACCCCGTAGTGACGTCCATCTCCCAAATAATCAACAATATTATCAGCAAGATAGGAAATATTTATCACAACATGCCTAAAACCGGATGACGCCAGTTTCTCAAGCTGGTATTCAATCAGGGGTTTTCCTTTCACACGCACCAGTGCTTTGGGGGTCGAGAGCGTGACCGGGCGCAACCGCTCTCCCCGTCCCGCAGCCAATATCATTGCGTCCATCCTGACTGTCTCGTAAACCGATCATTATTGGGATGCATGGATTATAACCATCAAACCTCCTATAATCGTCAACTGTTCGAGGTTCTCGAGGTGAAAGCAAAATCGACAATGCTGCTGGGCCCCAATACAAGACCAGGCGTATGCTGACCCGCATTGCGGCGGCACTGTTTTTCACGCTCTCATGCACCGGATTGCATGCACAGAGCAACAATCACGATGTGGGTATTGACAGCCTGGTTTCGTGCCCGCCTGCATTGATTGAGGTCCCGGACGGTTTACAGGCCGCGACGGCCGGAGACCCGAATTTGTTGCCGGTCAGGATGAATGCGGATACCTACGAGTTGCTGGACAAGGAAGTACTACATATGGCCGGCAATACGACGATCATTCAGGGAAGCCGAGGGGTGTACGCCGATGAAATCATCTATAACCGCGATACCTACCGGGCCGAAGTGAAGGGAAATGTCAGGCTCTATACCTCTCACGGCGATGAAATCAGCGCGGAGTCCATGCAGATGGAGCCCGATACGTTTACCGGTACTGCACAGAATGTGCAGGTCAGAATTGCCGGCAGAACACCACTTTACGCCAGCAGGGAACAGGCGGGCTTTTTTGAAGACCGATCCTTTTTTGCATCCTCGCTCCGTGGCGAAACGGATACCGACCGACCGGCTGCGACGGACGGGCGGGCGGTCTACATCCGGGCCAGGGCGGAAGCTGAGAGCGCCGATTTCGAGGGAACGGACTACGAACTGCTTCGAAATGCCAGCCTGACAACCTGCGTGGAAGGCAACAATGATGTCAGACTGGAAGCCGAGGAAATTGAGCTGGACCACAGTACCGGAACCGGGACGGCAAAAAATATGACGGTTCGATTCAAGGGTGTACCGGTCTTCTATTTTCCAAGAGCTTCCTTTCCGATTAATGATGAACGCAAGACCGGGTATCTGTTTCCTGAATTCGGATACGAAAACAAGGATGGTCTTATCCTCGGTTTGCCGTATTACATCAATATTGCTCCGGACCGGGATGCCACCATTGTGCCGCGAATCCTGGGCAAACGCGGTGCCCAGCTGTACGGCGAATACCGGTATCTGTCGCCGGAATTCAACGGGGATATCCAGGCGGAAGTATTGCCTTCCGATGACGTGTATGGTGAAGACCGATATGCGTTCGGTCTGAACCACGATCATGCGTTGACCGGCAGATGGGATATGCGGGTCGGGTATCACACCATCTCGGACAGCCACTATACGCAGGATTTTTCGAGCAGTATCGGGGCGGTTTCGTCCGGCTATCTGCTGCAAGACGCAAAATTGAACTACCGGGGTGAACATGTCACCTTCAGTACCCGGCTGGCCGCCTATGAACCGAGCAACAGCCTGACCGATGTGGACGTTAATGAACCCCATAAGAGGTTGCCGGAAATTTCTTTTGGTCTCCGGGAACAGCCTCTCGGAGCCTTGCGCTTCGGTTTGGAATCCGACTACGTCCATTTTTCCCACGATGACCTGTCGGATGGGAACCGTCTGCGTTTCAAACCCTATATCAGCCTGCCAATCGAGAGGATGTACGGCCATCTCACGCCCAGAGTGTCATCGCAAACCATCCGCTACTCCCTGAATCGGAGTTCTGATGATAAAGGGGAGGACTCTCCTTCCGTGACGGTGCCGATCACGAGCATTGATGGAGGGTTGTTCTTTGAACGGATGGTCCACATCAACCGCCATTCCTACCTGCAGACCCTGGAACCCCGGCTGTTCTATGTCCAGATCCCCGAAAAACAGAAACAGCGGCATTTTCCGAATTTTGATACCAGTGAAAGCCATATGACCAGTTTTTCACATTATTTCCGGGAAAATCGTTTCTTTGGCGGGGACCGGGTCGGGGACACCGAGCAGGTGACAGTGGGCCTGACCAGCCGGGTTCTCAACGGAGAGACTGGCGAACAGCATGCCAGCCTGAGTCTGGGCCAGGTGTTTTACTTCGAAGACCGGGAAATCGGACTGCGAGACGGGTCCGGACCAGAAACCGGGGACCAATCCGATATCCTGGCCGAACTGGACATCCGGGTCACCGCTGACTGGAGTCTTCGCGGATTTTCCCGCTATGACCTGGAAGAGAAGGATTTCGGGTATGTCCAGGTGTCCGCCGATTATCACCAGAGTCCACAACGCAATGCTTCAGTCAGTTACAGCCGGATACTCGATACCAGCGAACAGTTGAAATTTGATTTTCAGACCCCCCTGGGTACGAGTTGGCAATTGGATGCCTCAGCGGCCTATTCCCTCGAAGACAGCAAGACCCGTTCATCGTTCCTGGGCGTGACCTACGATGGCTGCTGCTGGGCGGCCAGCATGGGCATCAAACACTATCTGGACGGAAACGGCCAGTTCAAGGACCGATATCTTTTTACCTTTGCACTCGACGATTTGGGTAAAATCAAGGGTGGACTCTAATTGTTTGTACATGAGAAAGCTGTGAGCATATTTCGAAATTTCCTTGTCCTGGTGCTGTTCACCCCGGGTCTTCTGATTCCGGGCCCCTTGGGTGCAGTACAACTGGACCAGGTGGTCGCGATTGTGAACGACGAAGCCGTTACCCGTCTGGAGTATGAGACACGACACCGGCGCGAGCAGTTGGAAACCCGTGATACCACCTTTCCGGTCCCGGAGCAGATCAATCCTGCAGTACTGGAGTTGCTGGTTGACGACAAGCTCAAGATACAGACCGCAAAAAGGGTGGGGTTGGGTGTCTCGGCACAGGAAGTGGAAAATACCCTGGCAGTGATGGCGGAGCAAGGCAGTTATACCCTAGATGGATTGCTGGCAGCACTGAACGAACAGGGGATCAGTCCTTCGCAACTAAGGAAGAGCATCGAGGAGCAAATCCTGATCAGTCGTGTGACCGAAGCATTGGTGAATTCGCGGGTTGAAATCAGTGATGAGGAAATTGACTACCACCTGCAGGCGCACAAGGACCTGTACTCCACGAATGAAGCGTACGAAATATCCCATCTGTTTGTTTCAACCGAGGGAAAAACGGAAGATGAGGTCCGGTCAACACGGGAAATGCTCGACCAACTTCTCCAGAAACTCCGTTCCGGCGGGTCGTTTGAGCAGGCGGTCGCCGAGTATTCAGACGGGGAGGAAAAAGAAACAGGGGGGTATATCGGATGGCAGAAAGAGAATCAGCTCCCGGATCTTTTTCTAGAAGCCCTGAGAGAAACCACCATCGGCGGTATTTCCAGTTCGGTGGAAACTCCCAGGGGTTTTCATCTCTTTAAACTTCATTCCAAAGGCGGTGATGTCAGAATCGTTACCCAGCAACGGGTACGGCACATCCTGATCGAACCCAATCGGAGAAACCTGACCGGTGGGGAAGCCGTGGAATTGTTGAATACCTTGATCACACAGATTAAAGATGGAGAGGACTTTGCCCAACTGGCCCGATTGAACTCGGATGATCAAACGAGTGCAGTGGAGGGAGGTTCACTGGGATGGGTTAATCCGGGGGACATGGCCGCTGCTCTGGAGGAAACCGCCAGGTCATTGCCCGTAAATCAAGTAAGCAGACCTTTCAGGTCGAAATTCGGGTATCATATTATTGAAATTCTCGAGCGTCGTGACCGGGATATCAGTCGTGACCTGGCACGAAGAAAAGCGGAACAGGAAGTGTTCAGGCGGAAAGCCAATGAGCTTTATCAGAACTGGTTTGGACGCATGAAAGAAAATGCCTATATCGAATACCATGTCAACCAGTGACTTTTCCAGAAGATGTTAGACAAACTTTGCCAAAGTATCCGCTCCGCATTGCCGCCGGAATTGAAAGAAGACATTAAAAACAATGTCGAGGCAGTGGTGAGAAGCAATTTCGAAAAAATGAATCTGGTTACCCGGGACCAGCTTGAGGTCCAGGAGAAGATCCTGAAACGTACCCGGGGACGTGTCGGGGAACTGGAAAAGAAACTTCAGGAACTGGAAAGAACGATAGCGCAATCCGGCAAATAATGCAGGTCCTGGCGCTTCCGGTCGAAGCGAATGCCTTTCATGACGGCCGACCGGAAGGGCATGTCATGACCAAGACGGGTTCTCCGCCGGAACGAAGTTGCGGGCAGTCCCCCCGGTCACCGGCCCATACCACTGGGGAGTGTCTCAGGGTACCGAGCATCACAAAAACTCTTCCGGAATCCGGTTTTTTTGTATTCGGGGAGTACCGGTTTCGGAAAATACCGCCTGTGCAACGGGCCTTGCTCCGCATCCTCGTGATCATGCCGCCCACACGGGAGCCCCCTGGCTGGATATGAAAAAATTTTTCTTCCTGTTGTGGTGGTTCTGTATTTGGCTGCCGGTCGTGTCCAGTGGAGACTCTGGCCGGACCAACGCAGAAGGTTGCCAGGTTACCGGAGAAGGTTCTCACCAGTGCCACGATACCCACAGTGACCCGTTGGACCATCCGAACGGACTCCCGGACCGACCGCTTTCAGAAGACGATTACAATGCCCTGTTCTGCGCATCGGTTGGCGGCCAGACTGAAACCCGGCACGAATATGAATATCCGGTTGGGCACAGCTTTGTAAAAATCGATTGCGAAACCGAAGAGCATGTCTATGAAGGCGGCCTGGACAAGCGCAGCAGTCTGGACAGTGTGCAGCAGGCATTGTTCTTCAGTTTTCTGACTGGCAAGGCACCGGCGGTTGTGATTTATGACCGGGATGGGCGGGTAGGGCGATTCGAATATCGGATACAGACCGCCTGCGAACGCGCAGGTGTGCGGTATATTTCTTTCCCTTAGTTGCGCGATTTCCCAGGGATTTCCTTCGCCCGATAACCAACGGAAACAATCCTAACGTTACGGCTGCTGGTCGTCTGGCAAGTTCCTTGCAGAAGTCTTCAGCAATCTGACCGTTTTTCGCGAAACCGGCAACCGGTCCTTTGTCAGCCACAAGGAAAACTTCGCGCTTGGAGAGGGCTTCTTTCGTGGTCCCCAGGACCAGGCCAGTGCACCAATCCAATGACACCGGGAAAAGCAGGTCTGCGGAACTGCGGTCGTTCCGGATATTTTCAGTCAATAGACTCAACAAGCCGCAGCATGGAATGTGTTCTCAAAATATCCCGGCCTCAAGGCCAGCACACATCGTCATTCCGAGGTGCTCACAGCTTTCCAGGAACTCCGGGCGGAAATCGCCTTTCATCACGAGCGGCGGCTGGATGAATCGCCAGCGCAGCCCGGTGAGGATGCGTTCGACACTGGATTTTGCTCCCTGGCCATCCAGCCCGCCCTTTACAAACAATGCGACGGGCAATCCTTCTGTCTGCTCCAGACAGGGGTAGTAGATACGTTCGAGGAAATCCTTGAGTGCTCCACTCATGTAGCCAAAATTCTCGGTGGTTCCAAGGATGACACCATCCGCCCACAAAACATCCTCCGGGCCGGCATCCCAGGGGATGAAAGCCCGCAGTTCAATCTCCCCAAACATATCGTTTCGACATCCTCTGACCACTGCCTGGTGCAGTTGTTCAGTATTTTCCGACGGGCAGTTGGAGACAACCAGGACGTTAGGCATCAATATGTTGAAATCCGGTCATGGGGCACAATGTGGGTACTCCAGACAGGATTTTAAGTGAACCCCGTTCTTTTCCCAAGATATAATTGCCAGAGAAGATACATGATGCATTGGGATTATTTCCATGATTGCTGTAATTCTGATCGATGGCGCAACATCTCAATCTGTTAAATGGTGTGACATCGAATGCGGTGAGGAGTCCGGTTCCAGTCCACGATTCCCCGGGTTCTTCTGTTCTCCATGTATGCCGTTTTGGTCTCCCGGCTGGTTTGCACTATGCAGACCACACAACAACCGCGAATTCATGGTGAAACAGTCACGCGATGTGTCCCGGACCCCTGCCTTGGTGCAAATGGTTTGAAGGCATGTGTGGTCCGTCCTGTGTATTTCAGAGGAAGGTTGCCACCCGGCCAGTGAACCGGGTTGGATGAATTTCCGAAATGCCGGGCCGCCGGTGGTCCGGTCAGAAACGGAAGCACACCTTCTTTACACTTCCTGAATACAGACTTATGCGATTTCCCCAAACCAAGTTTGAAAATATTCCATATATCATATTATTATCAATATCATATATATGAATATTAACCTGATATATCGTATATGGAATCGTTCCGGACTATTTGGGTAATTCGATTACAAACGCGGGCTGATCAAAAAAAATTGGAGATATAAAATTCATTGCCCCGGAAATTCTTGACACGAGACAGGATTTGCCCTGAGAATATGGTGTGCGTACAAGTAGCTCTCCCTCCACCATTCCGTTCCCACATAGTTGAAACCGAAACCCGGGTCTAAGTGGGTCGTTTTAGCGGCCTTGATTGGCAATGGTCTGATTGCCATAACTAAAATGATTGCGACTGCGATAACGGGCAGTTCGGCGATGCTCAGCGAAGCGGTGCATTCCATCGTGGATACATGCAACCAGGGGTTGCTGCTGTGGGGAATGAAGCGCTCATCCAAGCCGGCCGACCAGCAGCATCCGTTCGGTTACGGCATGGAACTGTATTTCTGGACATTTGTGGTTGCAATTCTGATTTTTGCAATCGGTGCGGGTGTATCGCTCTACGAAGGTTTTCACAAGCTGAACAGTCCACGGACTGTCCAGCACATCTACATCAACTATATTGTGCTTGGCTTTGCCATGATTTTCGAGGGAGTCGCCTGGGTCGTGGCTTTCAGGGAATTCCGCAGAAGAAAAGGCAAACTGGGTTATTTCAAGGCCGTGCAAATGAGCAAGGACCCAACGGTATTCACCGTTCTTTTTGAGGACAGTGCGGCCATGCTGGGACTGATGGTGGCTTTTGTCGGACTCCTGCTGACCCAATACCTGGAACAACCCATGTACGATGCCCTCGCGTCCATCGTTATCGGCATCATCTTGAGTTGTACCGCCATGCTGCTTGCATATGAAACCAAAGGGTTGTTGATCGGGGAGGCCGCGAGCAAGGATGTGATAACCGGAATCCAGAACATTGTCTCCCAGGAAAAAGATATACTGAGTATCAATGAAATCCTGACCATGCACATGGGGCCTCAGGATATTCTGCTGAATATCAGTATCGATTTTCATGACAATATTTCCGCGGGGGAGGTGGAAAGGACCATTACCAGGCTGGAAATGAAAATCAAGGACCAGTACCCCGAAGTAGCGAGAATATTCATCGAGGCGCAAAACAGACTGGCTCATTTGAGAAATATTGCGAAAAGCAATAACGACAACCAGGAAGTCCTGTTTTAGAAGTCTCGCAAACAGATGGGACCCGGTGCATTCCCGGGAGATGTCTGCATCATCCGGATGACTGTACAACGGTCATGGCGAGCATAAAGGAATCCGGTGACAGGATATTTCCGGAAAATACCCGTTATAATCCACAAGCGAGCCTTGACCGACGTGGATTGACCGGCCAGCCCTGATTGATGCGGATAAAGGGTTTCCCGTCCATGGTGACAGATTGGCGATGCCAGTATAATCCTGCAGGATCGGGTCGGGCTGTCCCGGAATGGCTTCTGTTTAACAACACTCTTCCGGGGGAGGGCAGGTACCTGTCCGCATCGCATTATCAACGGAGAACTGCAGAACGGTCTGCAGGAACAAAGTGAGTAGTAGAGGTATATGCAATGAAAGAAATACTTAGAAGTTGTCAATCACTGCGAGAACAAAGTATCGAATCCGGGCAGGTCTTCCTTGATGAAGGTGACATGACCGGCTTGATGTATATATTGATCGAAGGGGAAGTCGAAATACTGAAAGGGGATTTCAAGGTCACCATTATCAATGAGCCGGGGTCCATACTGGGTGAGATTTCCGCTTTGTTGGACATTCCACATACAGCCACTGTCAAAACAGTCATTCCATGCCGATTTTATGTCGTAGACAAACAATCCGACTTTCTCAAGGACAATCCTGAAATCTGCCTTCCACTGGCCGTAATGCTGGCACGTCGACTGCACAGTGTTACCAACTATCTCGTTGATGTTAAAGAACAATTCAAGGATCAAAGTGACCACTTTGGCATGATGGGGGAAATTCTCGAGACCCTGGTCACTCAGCAGGGGGAAGAACAGCAACCCGGGTCAGAGCGGGACCCGTTCTAGGATGCCGTAGAGTGACCGTGATTCGCTGACCAACAACGGTTGGTCGATGTAGCGCTCGTCAATTCAGATGTACCTGCCCGGTTTTTTCCTGGGCCGACCACAGAACGGTATTTTCAAGCAGGTCAATGACAATATGGGGGGGGCAGGGGCCTCTCTCTCGTCCTGAATTGAATATCCATGTTGAACCGATTTGGTCCACCCAGGACCCGCCCTCAACAAACGGGGCTTCGTGTATATGCCCGGTCAACACAATCTCCGGCTGGTACTGCTGAATCCAGTTCACCAGGTCCTTATCGCCGTAATGTCGTTTGCCGGTCCAGCTGGTAGGGGAGTCATCCGGCGGGCCGTGGTAGACCCATATCCAGCGTTTCTTGGTTTTTTTCGCATCCATGGCGAGTTGCTCGCCGACCAAGTCCCGGGATTTCGGTCCATCCCACCAAGGACATACCGTGAACAGCACATCATTGATTTCCAGACTGTCACCATCAATGGCAATTCCCATTTCCCGCAGGGGTTCGAGCCAGCTTGCAGTACGCTCTCCGTTCTTTCCCCGGACATTCAGGTCATGGTTTCCAGAACAGACCATCAATGGTGTTTTGGAGTGTATTCGTTCAAGGTATTTCAGGATGACCGGAATCTGGACGCGCATATACACATATGAACAGCCATCAATCTGGTCACCGGCCATGATGACCAAATCGTATTGATCCGAAATGTTCAATACCCAATCAAAGTGTTTCAGCACATAATGCAGATCAGAGATGAGTAAACATTTCATAACTTCGGATCAAATTTGGAATAGCAACCAGTCATGCCGGATGGGTTGAGGGTATTCAAATCGAAATTGTATGGCACTGATTATAATAAATTTGTCCGAAATATGGATATGAAAATCCCATCGAACAGCACTTTTTTGACCCGGCCGGCCACACCCAGCAACGGTCCCGTGAATCCGCCTTTCCAGTGAATGGCGCTTGTGTGCATTGGAGACGCCGTAACCAGTATTTCCATCCTGTCCCATTCCGTCATTCCAGCAAAAGCGGTGAAAACATATCCGGTTGTTGAGTACCGGAGAAGTTTCTGCCGGTAAACATCTCGTGAACAGATTTCGTGACGGGCAATCCTGACCCCGGCGGACAGGAAAACCGGAAACCGGACCGGTTCCGCAACCGCCGGTTCTCGCCGAACCAGTCCGGGCGGGAGTACGCCTGGCCGGGACCGCGACATCCCAAAGGACAACGGCGTCACGCATGCCACACCGTGCCAAGCGACCTGGATGGAACAGCAGCGGATAGCCCTGTCCAGACCTCCCTGGAGGCCGCCACAACATGCTGACAGAGCGTTTTGACCTTCCAGTGCCCCATGTGCACGTTGTAACCGGCGTTGGGTGACCAAGTGGAAAGTCGCGCTGGAAGCCTGGAAAAAGCTTCGTATAATGTATATTATGTAAAGTAACAGGTTGCATGGAAAATGTGTGACAGTACATTCCGAACTCCATTTCCTCCAGTTCGAAGTGCAACCTCCCCCTCTTTGGTCTGGAACAAATCCGCCGAAAATCAGTCGGAAAAGAATCGCTGGAGTGGAAAATTCCGGAAGGATTGGTTCTATTCGAAAAGTCTTTGCAACCGAAAGACTGATTGGTCAAACAATTGCAGGGGCGACCAAGACCGGGCTGGCTGTATCGCCCTCTTTGGGAATTGCATACTTACATTGACAAGGGGCAGACCTAGGTCTACCGAGCCATGATAAATCTGCATTGCAACAGGTTACTTCCCGTTGTGCAGTGCATGGCGTTTCCTGGCGTTGTAGCCGATCCGAAAGCCCA
>WTGA01000148.1 GCA_011523765.1 Gammaproteobacteria bacterium | reverse complement strand
TCAATTCATGACCCCCCGGTGTTCCTTCTTCACACCTGAACCGAATGCTTACGGTCAGGTTGGCAGTCTTATGGGAACGTTCTGGTCCGGTTTCACACCGAGAAGCTGGAAGGCCCGTTTCTGGACCGGGGTTGGCGTGGTGACGACGGACAGCCGGTTTTCGCCCTCACCCGGCAGACGCATCTGGTTCAGCACCACGCCCGAGAGATCGTCGAGCAGCGTGCGGAAACTGTGGACGGGCAGGCCGTCGGCGGTTCGCTTGCTGGCAGCCTTGCGCCGGGCGGACTCGGACGGCCTGGCCTTCTCCACCGGAGTGCTGCGGGCAACCCGGGCCGCCTCCCGGTCCTCCTCCTCGAACAGCATCGGCGCGAGGCGCCGGCGCATGTGCCATTCGACATGCATGGCCAGCATGCATAGGAACACACCCGGAATGGTCCAACACCCCACCACCAGCTTGAAATCTGGCAAGTTTAGCGGGGTGAAGGGTGAACTTATAGGGTCAATCGCCCTGTGGTAGCGGGATACATGCTGGAATGCCATTCGTACATACGCAAACGTAACCCTGCGCACAAGTCATGTAGGAGCATGCATAGCAATCTGCAGTAATTGGAGTTGAAGAATATAAATCGGGATATAACAAAAAACATTCAGCTGGTTCTGGTTCATGTGTGTGCCTGTACGGTTGCACACAAGCCGAACCAAGCAATCATCAAACCGATGGCGATTGATTTTTTCATTTTATTATACGTGGGCCAAAGAGTATAGAACGGGTAACGCGGACTGTGGTTCTGCATGCAGAACGCTAGACCAATTCCTTGACTTCAAGCACAAGTCGAAGCTCCTCGATAATTTTTTCATCGGATTCATTGTTGGACAGTCCATAACCCATCACATTTCGATGTCAGAGTCCTGCGCTTTGGGATTGACTCGCCGCCGGTTGGTCTGTTCAAATGGTAACGGGACAGCACCCGGTTCAACCTTCACTGTCCCGGTTCGGGATAGCGAATAGCCCTTGACATAGGCCATCAGGCTCGGAATGCCGGGTTCATAGCTATATCCCCTCACTGGCCAGACATAACCCAAGTGGGAGAGTTGTTCGAGTTTGTCCATCACCCGTTCATTCGTGACCGGCTCGTCACCGGCCATACCTGTTTTGACCGCTTTCTTTAGTTCATGACGATGCAGCACCGGTTCATCCGACTGGAGAAATTCATCGGCCACGCGCTCGGCCACCGGCAACAACCCCATTCTGTCCAGTTCATTGAACCGGATATCGTACATCTCGTCGCACTTCTTGATCACCGTCGCCTCCACTGCTCTGACCTGTGCCGGGGTGATCTCTGTTTCCTTGGTTTGGTCCAATCTCCGGGCTAGGCAATCGCCCCAGACCTGCAGGAAAAAGGGATAACAGTGGGCCCGCCTGACAAGTTCCCCAACCACCCCGGGGACCAGAGTGATGCCGGCTTCGTGCAACGGGACGGTCAAGGCCTGGCCAGCTTCTTCCGGTGACAGACGTCCCATCGGCATGATTTCACTGCGGTCCCAGAACGAGGCATGGGCTTTTCCCAGGGCGGTCTTGAGATTCGGTGTGCCGGCCAGCACCAGCAGGAACGGACACCGATCCCCGGTCCGTACGGTCTGGCTGGCATTTAGCAGGGCCGTTGCCACTTCCGGATCCAACGTGTGGGCTTCGTCAATGATCAGGATCAGAGGCTTGTTCCGGGTTCGCTCCCGGAGCAATCTCCGGAGGGTCGATTCGGCGCGGGACAGGTCCACTTCCGTTCTGGCCCCGAAAAAACCGAACCCTCCCGAGACCGAAGCCGATCGGATCCGACTACGCAAGGTCTGGCGGTCCTGAGCCAACCGATCGGTCAACTTGGTCAGGGTACCCATCTCAGTCGGGGTGACCCAGACGATATCCAGCCGGCTCTCCTCCTTCCGGAGGGTCTCCTCCTGCAGGTAATGGAGCAGCGCGGTCTTGCCGTTGCCCCGGGGCCCGTAGAGAATCAGGTCCCGGCTGATGATTCGCCCCTTTATTAAGGCCTCGACACAATCCAGGAAATATTCCTGTTCTTCCTTACGTCCGGCCAGATACGGCGGGACGGCTCCGGTGCCGGGCGTAAACAGACGTTTCAGATCGGGTTCGCTCATTCTCTCTCCCAGGACATCCCATCCTGCCTCAAATCCGGCGGATTGTCAAAAATCAGGGGGGTCTCCGAGAAGATGAAACAACGCGGATGTTTGATGCTGATTTTGGATTGGTAAGTTATCATCGACAAAGTATTTCAATACCAAGTAAGAAGATGGTAGAGTAGAGGACTGGCGCGCCTCCTTTAGGGTCCGGTGGCATGGTATCCATCGCTTTCGCTTTGGTCCTCAGTCCGGCTCCCATCGTCACGTTTCCAGTCCCCTCTCATCAAACCGGACAAGCCCGCTAAGCTGAACTTCATTTGCCATATTCACCGCAAACCGTTGTGTGACAAGGGATCCGGGG
>WTGA01000040.1:2423-15066 GCA_011523765.1 Gammaproteobacteria bacterium | reverse complement strand
CCCCTTTTCCTTCATTCGGGCTACGCCCTCACTCCAGAAAAGGGGCGGGTGTTGCGCTTCGGAGTCGAGGAGAGAGTTTCATAAAGGGGACATTTCTGAATTGGGTTGACACGGAAACGAATAGGGGTATGGATATTATCCGTAACGAGAGATAACATTGCGGAAACCATACGAGAAGCCAAAGGGTGGGATTGCCATGAAAAATACGGTACAGAAAATCAACTATGAGCTTGCCGATAGCGGCCTTACCAACGCGGAAATGATGGAACGGCGCAATGACGCGGTGGCACGTGGAGTGGGTGCGATCCATCCGGTTTTCGTTGACCGGGCAGAAAACGCCACCGTATGGGATGTTGAAGGCCGGGAATATACTGATTTTTCGGGGGGGATTGCCGTGCTGAATACCGGGCATGTGCACCCGAAAGTAAAAGAGGCGGTGTCCGCCCAGCTCGATGCGTTTTCGCATACCTGTTTCATGGTCCTGGGCTATGAGGGTTATGTCGAGGTTTGTGAACGGCTGAATGCCCTGGTTCCCGGGGATTTCAGGAAAAAAAGTGCGCTGTTCACGTCGGGTTCTGAAGCGGTGGAAAATGCGGTCAAGGTCGCCCGGGCCCATACAAACAGAGCGGGGGTGATCGCATTTACTTCGGGATATCATGGCAGAACCATGGCCACCCTCGCGCTGACCGGAAAGGTTGCGCCTTACAGTGTCGGAATGGGACTGATGCCAGGTGCGGTGTATCGGGCGGAATATCCCTGCGGTATCCATGGAATCAGCGAGGATGATGGCCTGGATTCCATTGAACGGATATTCAGGAATGATGCGGAGCCTTCGGACATTGCCGCGATTTTGCTGGAACCGGTACAGGGCGAGGGCGGATTCTACATTGCCTCGCCGTCTTTCATGCAGCGGTTGCGGGCCCTGTGCGACCGGTACGGTATCTTGCTGATAGCGGATGAGGTGCAAACCGGAGCAGGTCGTACCGGCACATTCTTTGCCATGGAGCAAATGGGGGTGGCGGCAGATATCACGGCCTTTGCCAAGTCCATTGCGGGAGGGTTTCCGTTGTCCGGGATTACCGGGCGCTCGGAAATCATGGATGCCATCCCACCCGGCGGGCTGGGTGGCACCTATGCCGGAAGCCCCATTGCCTGTGCAGCTTCACTGGCAGTTCTGGATATATTTGAAGAGGAAAACCTGGTGGAACGCTCACGGGAAGTTGGACGGATCATCACTGAAAGACTGCATGTGTTGTCCGACCGCTATCCGTGCATCGGCGAAGTTCGGGGGCTTGGTGCCATGGTCGCCATGGAACTGTTTCAGGACGAAGGCCATACCCGGCCGGATGCGGATCTTACCGGCAAAATACTGTCCGCGGCCCGGGAGAAGGGCCTGATTTTGTTGAGTTGCGGTACGTACGGAAACGTGGTGCGGATCCTGGTCCCGCTCACGGTTCCGGACGCACAATTGCATCAGGGCCTGGACCTTCTCGAAACCTGCTTTGCGGAGCAGGTGGGTGCCTAGGAGGTGGGTGCCAGGGCTGTCCGGGAACTCGTTATTTTCGAGATAATGTTTTTAACCAATTGATATATAATAATGATTTTTCCTGAAAATCAGAATATATCCTGTTCCCGGACATCCTCCTGGTTACAATGTACAGAATAATTCTTCAATGAGGTATCAGAATGAGTAATCCGGTCAGGGCAGCTGACAGCCCGTTTGTGATTGAGATGGAAGAGGGGGAATCCTGTTTTTGGTGTGCCTGTGGAAAGAGCGGGAACCAGCCGTTTTGCGATGGCTCCCACAAAGGGTCGGTCTTCAGTCCGATCAAGTATACCGCCGGGAAAACCGGCCGGGTGTTTTTCTGTGGGTGCAAGGTGACCGGAAACCAGCCCTTGTGTGATGGATCCCACAAAAACCGGTAACTCCTGTTTCTGGATGACGGGTGAACCAACATGGCCCATGACTGGCCCTGCGGTTTCCCTGCCAAGGCCGGGACACGGACAGCAGGTTATTCAACCATCCTGAACGGGTTCTGTGTCATGAATCGCATCAATACGGATTGGCGGATGCCGGCCCCCGTTGGAGCAGACCGGGAAAAAGACTTGACTGCCATTCCAGGGTGGTAAATCCGGCCGCGCCACAATACCTCTTTTCAGCGGACAGCAAGCCATCGCTTCCCACGGTGGATGTGCCGCTGGTCAGGGCCACGGAATCATCGTTACTGGGATATGGTTGCCTGGTCAGGCATCCCGACCAGTGCGAGATTGAAATTGTGAAATGGCCGGCGCAGGGCCGGCGTCCGGTGGATGATGGGACCGGGGTCGGGGGCGGAATCACCGAAGGGACATTTTGCGGCGAATGGAAAGGCGATATCCTCATGGGGAAAAACTCTGCCGTTGGCGGCCATTATGTCCTGGGATGGGCCTGCGACCCCCAGATGGCTTCGGAAGATTCCACCGGGCCCAGGGAGGAGGTCCGGTTGTGGCATTTCAACTATCACCCGGATGGAGGCCAGCTGTTTTTTCCGCTGAACAACCAGCCATTCGTGGTTCCGGTGGCTTTGCCGGGCGACGATCTCCGGCCGGAGCAGGTCATCGCCTTGTGGTGTGACGGGAGCATGGGCCTGTATATTCACCCCGGAATCTGGCACGAAGGGATCTTTCCCGTCCGGGACCGCCAGCGCTTTCTGGACCGGCAGGGCAGGGTGCATGCCAGAGTCAGCTGCGATTTCGGGGAAGAATTCGGAGTCTACCTGAAAGTGCCCCTGCTCAACCCTGAATCCTGACTTCACATTCCCGGGTACAGGGTCTGATTGGATTCCGGGAGATCAAGGTCCATCTGACGCAACCGCAATGTAGAGTGGAACTCTTCCGTGTTCACCGTACAGGTACGGGCATGGCGGGGCCTCTTCCCCCGGACAAATGCTGTCCGGCCATGCAGGACCCGTTGGTTGTCAAACACCAGGCCCTGTCCGGCCTGCAGCGGGATTTCGATCCGAAGCGCCGGATCATACGTGATTTTGAGAAGGTCGCGGATTGCGCGGTAGAAGGGTTCCACCAGGCTGCCCTCCACGTCCAGCGGGGAGATGTGCCGTTCATTGATCCGCACTCCCATGACTTCTCCATTTTCATCAAGCCTGATCATGGGGGTACGCGAGACCAGCATGCGGCGCTTGCCATCCAGTGATTCCCCGGCATGATGACGGCAAAAGGTCACGGGAACCGTGCTCAGGAGGTCGAAAGCATCAGGGGAGGTATCGCGCAACCGCCTGACGGCGTTGAAGCCGTCCACCAGCGTGGAGTGTCCGCCGCTTTCACTGGGAGTGACCATCTGCAGGACGGTAATCCCCACCGAAGAAATGCGGTAGGTTTCATCCATGTGGGGGTGCAGGGCGCGACCGCTGTCCCCGACATTGTACTGCGCCGATTTTTCGGTAATTTCAGAAATTCCGAAGTGGGTGACCCGAACCGGGCCGAACAGATGTGCGGCATTCTGGATGCCCTGCAGGCGGGTATCCAGGTTTTCGAGTTGACAGAATCCGTAGTCACGAACCGTTTCCAGTACTCGCAAGTGGATTTCTGCCGACTGCTGTGCCGCGGAGAACTCAAAAACCGGGATGTCATGCTGAATCCGTGTGTCCCAATAGGTGACCTCGTGCCTCCGGGCCGCACGGCTTTGCGGGGAATAACAGTGTTTCCTTAACCACTGGGTGGTGTAAACAGACTGGTGATGGTCGTCTGCCCAGGTGATCCGGACCCCATCCGGACCCGATGTGAGTTCATCGATTTCAGGTTTTTCCGGAATGTCGAGAATCCAGACATTGCGAAGGCCATCCATCGGTGTGCCGCATTCGCGGCATTCGCATTGATGGCGCAGCCAGATGTGGTGGTATTGGCTGCGGTGGCCGTCTGTCCACAATACGTTGATCGCGGAATCGGTTTTCTCAATGGCCTGGATGGCCGGTGCCGGTGCAGTCATCGTTGCCCGGGCTCCTGGGGATTCGGGCCGGACAAGGGCGCCGGTTCAGGGTTCCGGCGGACCTCGTAACCGGGTTCTTCGGGTTCATGGTCAACCAGGCAGGCCGGAAAACCGGGAGACCGGAGGGTTTCGTTGCAGTCATCCTCCAGTCGTTTCACGACCATTGAGGACCAGGCCCGCGGGCCATAGCGCTTCAGGCCGTCTTGCATGATTTCGACGCACAATGGCGACAGTTCAAGGGGGATGTCCAGTGTTTTGCCCAGCTGGTCGAAGAGCGTGAGGTCCTTGACTTCATGGTCCATGGTGAAATTGATGTTATAGCTGCCGTTGAGAATCAGTTGTCCCTCGGTTTCGTGGACAAATGAATTGCCCGAAGAGACCCGGATGGCCTCATACGCCGTGCCCAGGTCTATCCCGGATTTTCTCGCGACCATGAACGCTTCTCCGGTTGAGATCAGTTGCACACCAGCAAGGTAGTTCGTGATGACCTTGAGAACCGAAGCAGACCCCAAAGGACCCGTGTGGATGACCTTGCGCCCCATGACCGTGAGCAGGGGTAGCACCCTTTCGAAGGCTTCCCGGCTGCCCCCGGCAAAAATAGCGATGTTGCCGGTGACGGCACGATGGCATCCCCCGGAAACCGGACTGTCCAGGGGAATGGCACCGCTTGCCTCCACCCTGGCTCCGAGTCTTTTGACTTCCTCTTCGTCGGTCGTGCTCATTTCCAGCCAGATCTTTCCGCTGGAAAGCCCCTCCAGGACACCGTTTTTCTCTTCCATGACCTGGGAGGAGACCCTGGGAGACGGCAGGCAGGTGATGACAATGTCGGACGCAATGGCCAGTTCCTTGCCGGAATCGGCCCATTTCGCGCCGAGTTCAAGTAACGGCTGTGCAGCGGCCGGGTTGATATCGCGAACGGTCACATCCTGTCCGTTTCGAACCAGGCTTCCAGCCAGTTTTGCGCCGACATTGCCAAGTCCGATAAAACCGATTTTCATGGTTGCATCCCCCGATAACAATTGAGCCAAAATCCACCGTTCCGCTTCTTTCCCGGCAATCGGAAGCATGACACTCCCGCCATGGAACCAGCCGGATGCCACAGGTTTTTTCGGTGAATTATCCGACAGCCCCTTCCGCTTTTTCAACCGTTCCGGAATAAAAGTGTCACGAACAACAGTGTCGCGAGCAAAAGCATTGGAAATGATTCAGCCCGACACCCTTTGGATGGCTGAGAGTATCCCTTTCCGTCATCCGCCCGGGTGGAGTTCTGTCTTCCTGTGATGGCCGCCCGAAAACCGGGGTTGTGTCGCCAGGAAATCGCTGGAATACCCCGCAATCCCTCTGAATACGCAGTCACATGGAAAAATAACTGTACCCATCTGCCGTGCGTTGGTTTTATCCCCTTTGGCGTGCAGATTCCTGCCGAGGTCTCCTGAATCAATTGAAAATCAGGTTGAGTTACGGAGGTCGGGATAAACGGAAATCCTGATGATGAAAGAGGAACGGCTCGAGCCGCTGCAGACACCCAAACGCCTGACTTGGGTGCGCGAGTTTCGGAAAAAGCCATTACCCATAATTCCCGAAAACCGGCCGCAATGGCCGATTGGGAGCGCATGAGAACGGAAATCAAGCGTACATCAACCGTTGGCCTTTCGGTTCAGGAATGGGGTCACCAAACTCTTGAGCCGTGTCCAGCCACAATTCAATGGCATCGCCAGCATTGGACAGTGCCTTGCTCCAGGTATCACCATGAGCCATGCACCCGGGCAATTCCGGTACTTCAGCAATAAATGTTTCGTCTTCGTTGCTCCAGTACAGAATGATTTCGTATTTGTACATGATCACGGACCTCCAAGTTTATATCGCAGAATGATATTTCGGACTTGACGCACTTGATAGGATTTTGCTTTTCCACCCTCTTTCTGCAAATTGATTTTTTCTTTGATATCGTCTTTCCGGAATAGGTGATGGCTTCCTCGAATTCTTGCTTCAAATCCAAGTCGTTCAAGAAGATTGCATAGATCGGCAAATGCTATACCAGCATCAGACTTCCCCTGCAGAATGCGAGACAGGAGTTTTTCATATTTTCCCATAGAACTTCGCCAGTATAGTCCACCATCCTGCAATGTTACCAAATTGGGGTAACCAAAACCCAGCAATTCCCGCCACAGAGGGTTTTGCGTTGGTCCGCCTCTGTGGCGCAGGCAACCTGAGCCATCGAGGTATTGACACGGGCAGCGTGCCCATTTCCAGTAACCGTTTCCGGCCCGATCCGCCTTCTCCTGTGGTTTGCTGAATTGGCCACTGCTTCATACACGGGCCGGACAATTACCCGAAGCGACCGGGTCCGGGTGTACCCACCGATGCCCCTCCTGCTGTTGGTGTGTGGATTGTGCCGGCTGTATCGGGAAATACCAGTGGCAGACCTGGAAGCAATAGAGGAAAATCAGACAACTGGAATCCTGATTTGATTCAATGCGTGGAGAACCAAACCGGCCGGCCGGCCATCGTCGAGCCGGTCGCAGAACGAAACGAGTGCGTGCTGCACGCGCTGCACCGGCTTACATCAAGAGGCAGATTCCTTATTACGAGTTCCTGGATGAAGAAGGCCTGGTCATGCTGGAAGACCAGGCAGACTGGTTGATGGAGGAAATCGGCCTGGAATTCCGAGGGGATGCCGAAGCCCTCAGAATCTGGAAAGAAGCCGGGGCCGAAGTACGGGGCACCCGGGTTAAATTGCCAAGGGGCATGGCACGGGAACTCTGCAGGACGATCCCGTCAAAATTTGTACAGGTGGCCAGAAATCCCGACCGCAGCGTCGAGATCGGTGGAAAATCCCAGGTATTTGCCTGTGTCTATGGCCCGCCGTTTGTGCGGGACCTGGAGGGCGGACGCCGCTACGGCACCCTGCAGGACCTGGAAAATCTGGTAAAAATCGCGTACCAGCTTCCCAGCATTCATCATACCGGCCTGGTCATCTGCGAACCCTGCGATGTGCCCGTTTCGAAACGGCACCTGGATATGCTTTACCTGCACATGCGGTACAGCGACAAACCGTTCCTGGGCGCGATCACGGAAAAGAGCCGGGCCCAGGATTCCGTCGATATGGCGAGGGTGCTGTTCGGCGAGGAGTTCATGGAAAACAATTGTGTCATCATGGGGAATGTGAACACGAATTCGCCATTGCTGGTGGACAAGGTCGTTACCGAGGCGGCGCAGGTGTATTGCGGCTCGGGCCAGGGCCTGATTGCGGCACCCTTTATCCTCGGTGGGGCCATGGGCCCGGTCACCACGGCCGCATCGATTTCCCAGGCGCTGGCAGAAGCCATGATGGTGGGTGCCTTTACCCAGCTGGTGCGGCCGGGGGCACCGTTTATTCTGGGAAATTTCCTGTCTTCGATGAGTCTGAAAAGCGGTGCGCCGACCTTTGGGATGCCGGAACCTGTGATGTCCAATTTCATCATCGGTCAACTGGCCAGGAGGCTTGGAATTCCGTTGAGAAGCGGTGGGTCGCTCACAGCTTCCAAACTGCCGGATGCCCAGTCTGCCGCGGAGAGTGCCGATTCCATGATGTCCACCGCGTTGGGTGGGGCCCATTTCGTGCTGCACGCCGCGGGCTGGCTGGAAGGGGGATTGTCCACGGGCTATGAAAAACTGGTTCAGGATGCGGACCGGCTGGGAGCCTACCAGGTCATGCTGTCGGGCTTGCCGATGGACGAGAATGCCCTGGCGAGGTCCGCGTACCACGAAGTCGAGCCTTCCGGCCATTTTCTTGGCAGCAGCCATACCATGGCCAATTATGAAACGGCCTATTACGATGCCGTGCTTTCAGACAGTGAAAGTGTGGAACAATGGGAAGAAAGGGGAGCCAAGGATTCCGCCCGTCGTGCCTACGAGCGATGGAACCGGTTGCTGAAGGAACACCAGTCCCCTCCATTGGACGCGGCGAAAGACGAGGCATTGCAGGCGTTCATGGCAAGGCGCAAATCGGAAATCCCGGATGCGTGGTACTGATCATTCGACCATCGAAACACAAGAGGTAACCTGACGTGCAAACACATGCAAAAGTAGTGGTCATCGGGGGAGGCGTTGTCGGCTGTTCGATTCTGTTTCACCTGGCGAAATTCGGCTGGAAAGAGGTGGTCCTGCTGGAGCGGGATGAGCTGACCTCCGGGTCCTCCTGGCACGCTGCAGGACAAATACACACCATCTCGTCCGACCCGAACATTTCACGTTTGCAGGGTTACACCATCAACCTTTACCGGGAAATCGAGGAAACGTCGGGGCAGTCGGTGGGTATGCACAACACCGGGGGATTTTATCTGGCCTCCAACAATGACTGGTATGATTATCTCAAGCGTGAACGATCCAAGGCACGCTACATGGGCCTGGACCAGGAGTTTATTCCGGTTGAGGAGGTGGTGCGCCGCCATCCCCTGATCAATCCAAAGCATTATGTTGCCGCGCTGTGGGACCCGCTTGACGGGGATGTTGATCCTTCGGGGGTGACCTATGCCTATGCGAAATCCGCAAAAGTGCATGGCGCGAGCTATCATACCCATACACCGGTACTCGAGACCAACCAGAGACCGGATGGCACCTGGGATGTGGTCACCGAAAAGGGAACCATTCATGCGGAAATCGTGGTCAATGCCGGAGGGCTTTGGGCCCGGGAGGTGGGAGCACTTGCCGGACTGCATTTGCCGGTCCAGCCCATGGAGCACCATTATCTGCTCACGGAGGATATCCCCGAAATTATTGCGCATGGACAGCGGTTGCCGGCTGGAATCGATTATGAGGGGAATATTTACTTTCGACAGGAGCAGCAGGGAATGCTGCTGGGCACCTATGAGGCCAGGGCGACGCCGTGGTCAGTGTCCGGAACTCCCCGGAATTTCGGGCATGACCTGTTGGAGCCGAAACTGGATCACATCGAAGAAAAGCTGTCCATCGGATTTGAAAGAATTCCGGCCCTTGAACGTGCCGGGATCCGGAAAATCATCAACGGACCCTTCACATTCGGGCCGGACGGCAATCCCATGATCGGCCCGGTCCCGGGCATGAACAACTACTGGGTGGCAGTCGGTGTCATGGCCGGTTTCTGCCAGGCCGGGGGAGTGGGGATGTGCATGGCGGAATGGATGATGGATGGTGAACCTTCCATTGATGTGTGGGCCATGGATATCGCCCGTTTCGGGGATTTTGCCTCCCCGCATTACGGCACCCTGAAAGCCACTGAAAATTACCAGCGGAGATTTACCCTCACGTTCCCCAATGAAACCCTTCCTGTGGCCCGACGGCAGCGCACAACAGGAATCCATGACCGCCTGCTTGGCAAGGGTGCGGTGATGGAGGCAAGTTTTGGCCTGGAACATGCCCTGTGGTTTGCCGGTTCCCCGGAAAATGCCTACGAGGAAGCGACATTCCGGCGGTCCCGGGCCCACGACTATGTCTCTGAAGAGGTCCGGGCCGTCCGCCAGGCAGTGGGGGCGGTGGAAATTGCGAATTTCGCCAAGCACCGATTCACGGGTCCTGGTGCCAGGGGAGCCCTGGACGGCATTCTCGCCGGACGCCTGCCCGGCCCCGGGCGGATCGCACTGACACCGATGTTGACGCCAAAGGGGAAACTGTATGGGGACCTGACAGTGGCCTGTCTGGAAGAAGACCATTTTATCTTGTTCGGTTCAGGTCCAGCCCAGGAAATGCACAGGCGATGGTTCGAGTCCTGTCTGCGGGACGGGCCGGGAAGGGACGCGGTGCATTATGCCAATGTATCGGGTCAATACCATGGCATCGGTCTTTCCGGCCCAGAGTCCCGAAAACTCCTGCAGCGAATTGTCCGGGAGGATGTGGGTGCAAAGGAACTGAAATTCCGGGACATCCGGCAATGTTTTGTCGGCGGCGTTCCCGCTATCCTGGTGAGAATTTCCTTTTCCGGTGAGCTGGGGTTTGAAATTTATGTCGAACCGGAATACCAGTTGAAGCTGTTTGAGGAAGTTGAGGAAGCAGGCAGGGATCTCGGCCTGCGGTGGTATGGAGCCCGGGCGCAGATGAGCATGCGCCTGGAGAAGGGCTGGGGAGCCTGGTCTCTGGACTACCGTCCTGATTTCACTGCCGGGGAATCGGGGCTGGATATGTTCATTCACTGGAAGAAGGATTTTGTGGGTAAAAAGGCCGCATTGCGGGAAAAGGAAGAAGGGGTGGACAAGAAGCTGGTTACCATGACGGTCGAGACACCGGACATGGATGTGTCCAACGACGAGGCGGTCCTGAAGAATGGACAATGTGTGGGGTATGTCACATCCGGCGGGTATGCCCATCATGTGGGGAAATCCATGGCGCTGGGGTATGTTCCCGTGGAATTCGCGAAAGGCGGCACCTCCCTGGAAGTGGAAATTAACGGGACCCTGTATCCCGCAGAAGTCTGTGCAGAGGCGTTATACGATCCATCCGGAGACAAGTTCAGAAGTTGACCGCCCGGGTCCCGGCCGGGCGAGACGGGGTTTTCCGTACCATCTCCGGGATTGCGGGCCAAAGGCCCGGAGCCTCCCGGTCTGGAGATTCGAAGACCGGTGCCCCGGATTGACCGCGGGTCAGTACCGTTTCCGGATGGCCGGTCCGCACGAGACGGAGGGTTGCCCGAACCGGGGAATTTGATTTGAGGCGGGCAATTCATTTACCATCAGTGGACAGCCCGGTTCATCCCAGTCAAACCGGTTGGACCGGTGAAGGCCACCCAACCTGCCCGAAGCGGGTTGCCGGACACTGTTTTAATCGGAATCTATGGAGACAGTCACCATGAAGGGTCTGGTCAAAGTAATCGTTCTTTCCCTGGGGCTCGGCGTAGTGCCGGTGACCGCAGATCAGAACAATCCTGAACTGGAACAGCTTTTTGACTCGTTGCACCATACGGACAATCCCACGGAAGCGGCGGCCATCACACAACAGATATGGGAAAACTGGTATCAGACGGACAACCAGAGAGTGGAAAAACTGATGGCTCTGGGTGATCTCAGCATGCGCAGGGGAAAGCTGAGCGATGCCGTGGATTTCTTTTCGGAAATTATTGAACTGCAGCCGGATTACGCCGAAGGATGGAACCGTCGGGCAACCGCCTACTACATGCTGGGCGAATACCAGTTGTCCACGAATGATGTGGCACAGACACTGCAACGGGAACCTCGCCACTTTGGTGCTTTGTCCGGCCAGGGGATGATTTACATGCAATTGCAGGAGAAGGAGCGTGCCCTTGAATTTTATGAAAAGGCGCTCGAGGTGAATCCGCACATGTCAGGTGTCCAACAGAACATACGGATGATCCGGGAACTGATCCAGGACGAAGTCATTTAGCAAGGTCACCGGGGGGCCGGCAACCGGTCCTTTCGGGGAGAATCCCGTCACGCCAGCGATCAGCCGGGCATCCTCTTCGGAAACCGGCACACCACGCGGTTCCCGCTGGTTCGGTTTGCTTCCGTGTCAGCGTTCGGCAATGGATTGTGCAAGCACACATAAAATCTCAAACATCACGGTCGCGCCGACCAGTGCGGTTGTGCCACTGGGGTCAAAGGGAGGAGCCACTTCCACCACATCTGCGCCAACGAGGTTCAGGCCGCCCAGCCCCCGAATCATCATCTGCGCTTCGAGCGTGCTGTATCCACCGACTTCGGGGGTGCCTGTCCCGGGAGCGAATACCGGGTCCAGGGCATCCACATCAAAACTGATATAAGTGGGGCCGTCGCCAACAATGTGCCGCGCCTCTTCGACCACCGCTTTCCAGCCCATTTCAAGGTACTCTTCAATATAGATCACCCGCATCCCGGAATCATGGCTGAACTTCCAGACATCCGGATGGTTCAGTGATCCGCGAATGCCGATCTGGATCGTCCGGTTTGGATCCAGCAATCCTTCATCCACCGCAATCTTGAAGGGCGCCCCATGATGAAATCTGGACCCCAGGTAATCATCCCCGGTGTCACAGTGGGCATCAAAATGCACCAGGCCGACCGGTTGTTTCCGGGCCAGCGCACGGAAAATGGGAAGGGTGATGGAGTGGTCGCCGCCTGCCGACAGGGGCGTGATGCCCGCACTGGCCACCTTGCGGTAAAAGTTCTCGATTTCACGGTGGCTGCCTTCCAGGGTAAATGGTTTTTCGACCCAGGCATCTCCAATGTCCCGGACCCGGCACAGTTCGTGGGGGCTGATGCCGGTGGCCTGGTTCATTTTACGGATCAGGCTGGATTGGTTCCGGATTTCCCTGGGTCCGTGCCGTGCTCCCGTCCGGTTGGTTACGCCGCCATCGAAAGGGACACCTATCAGTCCAATATCCACGTCCTCGAAACTTTCCGTATAGGGGGCACGCATAAAAGTGGGCAGCCCGGTATAGCGCGGCCGGACAATCGGGTCGACAAACTCGGGATAGTCGCTCATGGGTAGATTTTCTCTAGATTCTCTGTTTGAAACCAACCGTAAATAGTTGATTATGATGTAAGTGTCAGGTTTTTCGGGTCAAGGACTCCGGGGCACGCCACGGTACCGGCCATCCCCGTATCGGTGGGAGAGCCCGGGTTGTCTTGTCCTTTTACCAGGTCTCCCGGTCGGCCCGTTTCACAAGAATTAGGATACCCGCAATTGTTTTCCCTGTCCAGATTGCAGGACCGTTCC
>WTGA01000040.1:0-2323 GCA_011523765.1 Gammaproteobacteria bacterium | reverse complement strand
CGTGATCATGGCATCTGAATATCTCAAGAAATTACAGGCGGACCTGGGTCCGGTACAACGTTTGGAACAGATCGTGGAACATGCCATGTGCATCGGTTGCGGGATATGCCAAAGTATTGCCGGGCCGGATATCCTGAAGATGGAATTGGTGGAAAACGGAAACTTAAGGCCGGTGGCCAATGATCGGCTTTCCCATGAGATGATGGATAAAATCCTGGATATCTGTCCGGGAACCCGGGTGGACGGCTTGCCCCCGTCCGAATGGAATGACTCCGGCATTCCCGACCCTGTCTGGGGGGTATTGCGCGAGGTTTGCTACGCGTGGTCTGCGGAACCCGAAGTTCGCCATAGGGCAGCCACCGGCGGCCTTCTGACCGGATTGGCGCTTTATCTGATTGAGTCTGGTGAAGTGGATTTCATCCTGCATGCCTGTGCATCCCGCGACCACCCTGCGTTCGGGGAGCGATTTATCAGCCGGTCACGGGAAGAGGTCCTGAAAGGGTCGGGTTCCCGGTACGGTCCTACCGCCACCGTGATTGATGTGGTGGAAGTTATCGAGAAGGCGGAAGCCAGCAATGAAACGTTTGCCTTTATCGGCACCCCTTGTGATGTGGGGGCACTGCGGAATTATGCCAGGCATGATGAACGTGTTGCGAAAACCTGCCAATACATGATGGTCATGGTCTGCGGCGGTTTCATGGATCCGGAAGGGGCCAGAACGGTACTGAAAAAATTTGATGTTGAGTACGATCAGGTCGTCTCGTTGCGCTACCGGGGCTATGGATGTCCCGGCAAGACAAGAATCGAGACGGAGGATGGCCAGGTGGTGGAAATGAATTACCTGGACTACTGGGGCGAAGAGGTGTCAACCTGGGGGTTGCCGCCAAGATGCAAGGTTTGCCCGGACGGGATCGGCGATTCCGCGGATATCGCGGCAGCGGATACCTGGGACGGTGGTGCGCCTCCCTGGACCGGCCAGGAGGATGACCCGGGATACAATGCGGCGATTGTACGGACGCGGCGAGGGACGGAGCTGATGGCAAGAGCCGTTGCCGCGGGATATGTCGCTCGTGGTGAGGCGATGTCGGCCGCGGAGTTGAACCGGGTACAGCCGCACCAGGAGAATAAAAAGCGCTCAGTCTGGGCCAGGTTTCAGGGATTGAAAGAAGCGGGGCACATTGTCCCGGATACCCAGGGCCTGCGTATCCGTTCATTGCATGAAGAAAATGATCCGGCATTCAATGAACACCAGCGCAGGGGTTCGCGGGAACGGGCGGCACAGGGAAAGTTTTCCGAAGCCACGCCCCGGAAAGGACAGGATTCAGGATGAAACGGTTGGCAGGAAACGGTATCAGGCCGCTGCCGTTCCGGTCCGCCGGACAGTGCCCCGTTTACGCGTTTGCACCACCGCCCGTTCACGGCCGGATTCGCCCGATGAATTCGCCGGGCAGTTCTGCATGGACGCCTACCGGCGGAAGTCGGGGATATCCAGAAGATTGTTTAGAATAATTTAAGCAATATTGAATAGTTACACTGATTATCTCAGGCAATATAATATGTACGCATTCAGTCGAGGCGTGAATGCGTACAACCGGACAGCAGAGTGGGAGCATATTGAATTGGCAACCAAGGAAGATATCCTTGAGCAGATAGTGGAGGAGTACCTTGTGCACAAGGGCTATTTTGTCCAGCACAACATCAAATTCTTGCCGAGCAAAGACCATCCTGATTACATCAGAAATCAGGATTCCAATCACAGCGATATCGATGTCCTTGGATACCACCCAAATAAAAAAGGTGAACAAAAAGTCATGGCTGTCAGTTGCAAGAGCTGGCAAAATGGATTCAATCCCGCTTCTGAAATTGAAGCGATAGAGAAAGACAAGACTCTAAGAGGTCGGAAGGCATGGAAGGCCTTCCGTGAATTGACAAAACCAAAGTGGTCAGAAGCTTTTCTCAAAGCTGTAAAGGATGCCACTGGTGAAGATCAGTTTACTTATGTTACTGCAGTTACACACTGCAAGGGTGAAAAGGATATTTGGGAAGACCATAAACCATTCCGAGATGCGTTAAGAGGCAATCGAGTTGCTATTCTGACTATTCGTGAGATGGCGAGTGAGATACGGGCGGAATTAACAACGACCTTGGCCACTACTGAGGTAGGTCGCATGCTTCAATTGTTTTCAGCTGCGGGGATAGATTTCGCCGATGACCGGTAGTTGTGTGTATTCCAGAGGAAGGTTGCCACCCATTCCACGGGAATACACAGTTTTGGGCGGGTTTTTCCCCATATGGACTCCGTTAAGCCCCCCTCATCGCCCAT
>WTGA01000088.1 GCA_011523765.1 Gammaproteobacteria bacterium | reverse complement strand
GCCGCCCGTCCCCTTAACCCTTGAATATGCGGTTGAATTCATCGATGACGATGAACTGGTGGAAATCACGCCCGGGCACATACGGGTCCGCAAGAAACAGCTCAAGGAACATGAAAGGCGTCAGTTTGCCAGAAGACTGAAGGCCCGGACCCCCCCGTGATGTCCGGATGCTATCCGAGGGATTGTTCCAGTGTCTCCAGTTCTTCACTGGCTTCATACCACCGGGATTCAATCCGGGCGGTTTCCTGTTCCAGGTCTGATTTTTCCTGCATCAGGGCGGCCAGGGCGGCGGTGCTTTCCCGCTCATAGGTCCGGGGGTCCATCAAAATCCTTTCCAGTTCATCCCCCCTGTCTTGAATCCGTTTCATCTCCTGTTCCAGCCTGCGAATCAGGTCCCGCGCGGGCTTGAGCTGCTGCCGGAGCTGTGCGGTCATCTGCCGGCGTTTTTTCCTGCTCGGCACTGATTTCTGCACGGTTCCCGTCTGGCCGGCAGGGCCGGCCAGACGGTCCCTGCCGGCCTGTTTCAACAGCCGGAGATACGATTCCATGTCATCGTCGAATTCCTTCAGACGGCCGTGCTGGACAATCAGCAGTTGATCGGTAACGCGGTTGATCAGGCTCCTGTCGTGGGACACCAGGATGATCGCCCCCTCATACGCCTGCATGGCCATGCCCAGTGCATGCCGCATGGCCATGTCCAGGTGGTTGGTCGGCTCGTCCAGCAAAAGCAGGTTGGGACGATCGAAGATGAGGAGGGAAAGGGCAAGGCGGGCTTTTTCACCCCCCGAAAACTGTCCTATGGGCTCATTGACCCGCTCGCCGGCAAAATCGAACCCGCCCAGATACCTTCTGATCTCCCGGGTCGGGCATTGCGGGTATTGCTGCTGGAACTGCTGCATCGCAGACAGCCCGGGGTCGAGCTGGTCGAGCTGGTGCTGCGCAAAGTATCCGGTACGCAGGTGCCTGGCCGCGATCCGGCTCCCCGACATCAAATCCAGTTCCCCGGCGAGCACCTTGACCAGGGTGGACTTGCCGGAACCGTTGGGCCCAAGCAGTCCAATGCGATGGCCGCGGGCGAGAGACAGATTGATTTGGTGGAGGACTTTTTCGCCGTCATATCCGGCATCAACCTGTTCCAGTTTCAGGATGGGGTCCGAGACCCGCCCGCAGGGCCTGAACGAGAACCGGAACGGGGAATCGGAATGGGCGGGCAGGACGGTCTGCATTTTTTCCAAAGCCTTGATGCGGCTTTGTGCCTGGCGGGCCTTGCTCGCCTTGTATCGGAAGCGGCGAATAAAACGTTCCATGTGTTCAATTTGCCTGCGTTGCTTCGCATGGATACCCTGCCTGCTTGCAAGCCATTGGGCCCGTTGCTGTTCGAATCGGGTAAAGTTTCCCGTGTAAAGCCGGATCCCGCGGTTTTCGATATGCATGATCCGCCGGCAGGTCGAGTCAATGAATTCCCGGTCATGGGAGACGATGATGAGTGTCCCCTGATATTTGCCCAGCCACTCTTCCAGCCAGACAATGGTATCCAGGTCGAGGTGGTTGGTGGGTTCGTCAAGCAGCAGCAGGTCGGACGGACACATGAGCGCCTGTGCCAGGTTCAGCCGGACCCGCCATCCCCCCGAAAAAGTGCGGGTCGCCCGGTCGTGGTCGGCAGGGTGGAAACCGAGGCCGGACAGCAGTCGCCGGGCACGGGAGGCCGTGCGGTATCCATCGATCTCGTCCATGCGGCTGTGCAGCCATGCGGTATCGTTGTCCTGCAGTGCCTCGGCCCGGGCCAGGGCCGATTCCACCCGCCTGAATTCGGCATCGCCATCCAACACATGGTCCAGGGCGCTTCGGTCATTGTCGGGGGTTTCCTGGCCGGCATGGGCAATCAGCGTGTCCCGCGGGATCCGCAATTCACCCCGGTCCGAACCGACCGATCCCGAAATCATGGAAAGCAGGCTCGACTTCCCGCTTCCGTTGTCGCCGATCAGTCCCACTTTGTCCCGGCTTCCGAGTTCCAGGTCCACCTTTTCAAACAGCAGCCGTGTCCCGCGCCGCAATGCCATGTCGCTGAATTTGATCATGGGGCTGGAGTGTACCTGCAAACGGGCCTTTTGGCAGGCGAAGGGTTCCAGGATTTCGGGGAACCGGCCATGACCGGTTCCCGCGGCCCCGGGACCGGTTTGGCCCAAGGTCTCCCCAGGAAGCCCCCGGTGCGTGCAGTGCGGCCGTGCAACCCCCGGAAGCCCCGGCCCGCTGGATTGCGAAAACACAGGCGGATATTTGATAGAATAGGAACTTGGGTGGGAACGGGAAAAGAGGCGCGTGCGGCCAGCATGAAGCGGCCAGCGGCATGCGCCGGGATTGGCTCCCCGGCAAAGGGCACGGGAGGGTCGGGTTGCCGGCGGACACACCGGCCGGAACTTGCCACGGGGCGGTCCGGGGGCAGGGGATGCCCGCCATGCAATGAAGGTTCAGGTTGGAGGTGCACAGTACAGAAAAAGGGTGGACCGCCCTGCTGACCCGGTTTGACCGGTAGCGCCTGGATCCGTACGGTGCGGCCAAAACGGACTGCCGGGAGCCTGAAATCAGTGATCAAACCCGGGGAACATCCACCAGACGGGCCGGTTTTTTGGAGTGGGCGGGAAACGCGAATGGCCTGTCCACGAGCCGCCCGGAGAAATCAAATATCGAGGAGTGCAAAATGAAATTAGTGGTTGCAATTATTAAGCCGTTCAAGCTGGATGATGTCCGGACTGCCCTTTCAGAAATCGGGGTGTCCGGAATGACCGTGACCGAAGTGAAGGGTTTTGGCCGGCAAAAGGGCCATGCCGAACTGTACCGGGGGGCCGAATACGCGGTGGACTTCCTGCCCAAGGTCAAGATTGAGGTTGCGGTGGACAATGAGGTTCTTGACCGGGTTGTCGAGGGGATTGTCATGGCTTCGAAAACCGGCAAGGTTGGAGATGGAAAGGTTTTCATCTACGACATTGGTCATGTCGTACGGATTCGGACCGGTGAAACGGGCAAGCATGCGATCTAAACGAAGGGCAGTGTAATGGAAAATCATATTTTCCATCTGCAGTATGCGATGGACACTTTTTATTTCCTGGTTTGCGGTGCACTGGTGATGTGGATGGCGGCGGGCTTTGCGATGCTGGAGGCCGGGTTGGTGCGGTCCAAGAACACCACGGAAATCCTGACCAAGAACGCGGCGCTTTACGCCATCTCCTGCATCATGTACCTGATTTGCGGTTACCTCATCATGTATGACGGGACCTGGTTCCTGTCCGGTATCCGGGAGGTGGATGTGGAGGGTGTCCTGGCCGACTTTGCAACCCGGGAGGGGGGGTTCGAGGGGGCATCCGTGTATTCAGGAGCCTCCGACTTCTTCTTCCAGGTCGTGTTTGTGGCGACCGCGATGTCCATTGTCTCCGGTGCGGTGGCGGAACGGATGAAGCTCTGGGCGTTCCTGGCGTTTGCGGTGGTGATGACCGGGTTTATCTATCCCCTGGAAGGCAGCTGGACATGGGGCGGTGCCGATGTTTTCGGAATGTTCTCACTGGCTGACCTGGGTTTCAGCGACTTTGCCGGATCGGGAATCGTGCACATGGCCGGTGCAACGGCCGCTTTGTCGGGGGTGATGTTCCTGGGTTCAAGACATGGCAAATACGACAGCCGGGGCACAGTCAGGGCAATGCCTGGAGCCAATATGCCTCTGGCGACGGTTGGAACCTTTATTCTGTGGATGGGGTGGTTCGGCTTCAATGGCGGTTCCGTCCTGAAGATGGGTGATATCGGGAATGCCCATGCCGTCGCCCTGGTGTTTCTGAACACAAATGCGGCGGCAGCCGGCGGTGCGGTCGCGGCATTGGTCGTGGCCAAGTTGATGTACGGCAAGGCCGACCTGACCATGCTGCTGAACGGTGCGTTGGCGGGACTGGTGACCATTACTGCCGAGCCACTGACACCGACTCCCCTGCTGGCCACCCTGTTCGGGGGCATCGGAGGGGTCCTGGTCGTCTACAGTGTGCGTTTTCTGGACCGGGTCAGGATAGACGATCCGGTCGGAGCGATTTCTGTCCATGGCACATGCGGTCTCCTTGGGTTGTTGCTGGTTCCGGTCACGAATGAATCGGCCACTTTCCTTGGCCAGTGTGCCGGCGCGGCGACGATTTTTGCCTGGGTTTTCAGTGCCAGCAGTGTCGTCTGGTATCTGCTGAAAGCCGTGATCGGTATCCGTGTCAGCCGGGAGGACGAGTATATGGGGATGGACATCGTGGACTGCGGGATTGATGCCTATCCCGAGTTCACACGGTCAATCCCCTGACAAGACCCGGTCGACGGGCTGGAACCGGAGTGGCTCCCGCCACTCCGGTCCGGTGGATGTTTCCGGCATCCGTTCTCCGTAAAATGCGGTTTCCACCCGTCCTGCAAAGCCCGGTGGTCTCTAGCCGGTAATATATTGTTCGAGTTGATCAATGGTGAACTGTTGTTCCTTGATCACCACCTTCACCAGGTCACCGATGGAAATCATGCCCACCACCCGGTCTCCGTCCACCACCGGCAAGTGACGAAAATCGTTGTCGGTCATCAGGGTCATGCATTCCGCAACATTGTTTTCCCGGGTGATGGTCTTGACCTGCCGGGTCATGATTTCACTGACATGCGTATTTCTCGATGACCGGTTTGCAAGGATGACCTTGCGGGTGTAATCCCGTTCGCTCAGTATCCCCGATAACCGGTGGTCGTCGATGACCAGTAGTGCACCAATGCCTTTTTCCGCCATCAGCTTGATGGCATCCAGCACCGACTGGTCCGATCGAACACTCCAGATATCATCCGGCCTTTCATCCAGAATCTGTGAAATTTTGCTCATAACCAGTCTCCCCTGCCATGTTGACAATAATACGGCGCATCATACCAAACACAAAAAAAATTGGCGAGAGCAGGGCGCTTGCCGGCCGGCCATGGCTGGCACCCACCCGGAAAAGTCAAAGAAACCCGGTCAATTCCGCGGCAACGCGTGCGGGGGCCTCCCACAACAGGCTGTGTCGCAGCTCCGGCAGGATTTGAAGCCGGGAGTCCTTGATTTCGGCGTGCATGAATTCAGCCATTCGGACGGTGGACCCGGGATCCTTTGAACCCGTCACAATCAAGGTGGGACAGGTGATGGCATGCAGTTGGTTGCCGAGGTCCGCCTGCGCAAACACGCGGTATGCGTTCAAATAGCCCCCGGGGTCCATGCCCCGCAGCCCGTCCAGGCGGTGTTGCACCCGTTCAGGATGCTGCTGTCGAAATTCCGGGGAAAACCAGCGTTCCACCGCCAGGCGGATATGGGCCTCCAGCCGGCCGTTCTCCAGATTGGCCACTCTCTCCTCCACCCTTCCGCGTTCCCGGTTCGTGCGGTTCGCCACCGTGCCAAGGAGAACCAAGCGTTCCACCATTGCCGGGTATTTCAGGGTAAAACCCTGGGCGATCAGCCCGCCGAGGGAAAATCCGGCCAGGGCCGTTTGTTCGATGCAAAAATGGTCGGCCAGTGCTGCGAGATCATCAATAAAATCGTCCAGATACCAGGGTCCTTCCGGATTTCCACTGTCGCCGTGGCCGCGCAGGTCGTACCGGATCACACGGAACCGGTTTTCCAGTGCCGGTACGATGGGGTCCCAATGCCCCAGGTGTCCACCGAGTCCGTGAATCAGGACCAGATTGCCGCCGGAACCGGAGACCGCGCAATGCGGAATCATGGGCACGGCCGACAATGCGCCATCACCCGGTCCATCCATGCCGGCCTGCGGTGTCTTTCAGGCTTTCCGGTCATTTCAACGGCGGTTATTCCAGTTTCATCACGAAGGGGTCCTGTGTCGAACCCGAGTAGTCGACCACCACGTTTTTCAGCCGCGAATACTCGCGAACCCCTTCGTAGCCGTTATGCTTGCCGTAACCGCTTTGCTTGAACCCTCCAAATGGAGACAGGAAGGAGGCGCTTCGATAGGTGTTTATCCAGACGGTCCCCGCATCCACATTGCGTGCGAACCGCAGGGCACGGTCAATGTCCCGGGTCCAGATACCCGCTGCCAAGCCATAGATGGAATCGTTGGCTTTTTCAATCAGGTCCCTTTCACCGGAAAACGGCATCACCGCAACGACCGGCCCGAAGATTTCTTCCCGGGCAATGCGCATGTCGTTGCGGATGCCGGTGAATATCGTGGGCTCGAAATAATATCCGTTTGCCAGGGACGGGTGGCCGGGTTGTTTCCCTCCCGTGCGCAGTGTGCCGCCATCGCCAAGCCCGATGGCGACATATTCCCTCACTTTCCCAAGCTGGGATTTCAGGGAGAGCGGCCCGAGCTGGGTGTCCTCATCCATGGGATCGCCGAGGATGATCCGGTCTGCCTTGTCCGCCAGTTTTGCCAGAACCTGGTCGTAAATGGTTTCCTGCAGGAAACAACGCGAACCGGCGATGCAGGTTTGACCGCCCGCGGCAAACACCCCGGCAACGATGCCGTTGGCCGCACGTTCGGGGTCCGCGTCTTCAAACACAACATTCGGGGATTTTCCCCCCAGTTCCAGGGCGCAGGGGACCAGGTTCCGCGCCGCATTGGCGGCCACCCGGCGTCCTGTATCCGTCCCGCCCGTGAATGCGATCTTGTCCACCCCGGGGTGGCCGGCCAGGGCATGGCCGGCGGTTTCCCCCCGCCCGGTAATGACGTTGAATACCCCGGGAGGAAATCCCGCCTGGGCGATGAGATCGGCAAATTCGAGAGTGGAGGCGGACGTGTTTTCTGCCGGTTTGGCGACCACGGTGTTGCCAACCGCCAGGCAGGGAGCCAGGGCGCTGGACAGCAGGTACAGCGGGGAATTCCACGGAACAATGATTCCCACCACACCGATGGGTTCACGCAGCGTGAAATTGAATACGTCGCGCTTGTTGACCGGGATGGTTTCCCCGGTCATCTTGTCCGCCATGCCGGCATAGTAATAATAGGTCTGGGGCAGGCTGGTCATTTGTGCACGCATTTCCCGGATGAGCTTTCCATTGTCGCGGGTTTCGATTTCCGCCAGGCGGTCGCTGTGCACGGCAATGAGGTCGCCAAGCCGGCGCAGCAGGGCCCCCCGTGCGGTTTGTGTGATTCCCGACCAGGAAGGGTGGCCCAGTGCATGGCGTGCCGCCCCGACCGCTTGGTCCACGTCCGGTGCGCCGGCATCGGTCAGCGTATACCAGGGTTCATCGTTGCAGGGGTTCAGGCTGGGAATGGTCTGACCGGAGGCGGGAGACGAATATTTGCCGTTGATGTACATTCCGTAACCCTCCCCGCGGGCATGGTGGAGCAATTCGGTGGCTGGATTCATGGCTGGACGGTACGGTTCACAGAAAGAGCAGGTCGGCCCGGGCCAAAGACAGGGTCCATGGGCATTTCAGCTGGATTTGAAATCTGGCAGGCCATTTCCGGATTGGAACCAGTTGGCGGACCTCTCCAGGGCGAGACCAACCCGAAAGACCGAGACATCATCGTAGGGGCGTCCGACGATCTGGATGCCCGCAGGCATTCCGGTACGGGTAAAACCGGCGGGTACGGACAACACCGGACAGCGGCTGTACAGGTTGAAAAGGATGGTGAGCGCCGTTTCATCGGCAGACAGTTCCCTGCCATCGACCGTGACCGTCTCCCAGGGGAGCAGGGCGGCGGGCAGATTGTTGGAAGTGGTCGTCGGGCAGACCAGTACATCAAACTCATCCAGTAACGGGCCGAAATGGCGATTCCAGGTTTCACCGGCGATTCGGTGGGCATCGTGCACCTGTTTCCGGGTAATCCGGCGGTTCTGTCCGGCGAACCAGGGAGTGTATTCACAGACCAGGTCCGGGTAACGGGACACGGCATCGTCGAAATCATCCGAATACAGGTGATCGCCATAATGGCCGCTCATCGCAATGACGTCGGCAGCCCAGGGAGTCCTGACGGCTTCGATGCATGCCCCGGCCTCCTGCAGTGTGTCCAGCGCAGTCCGGGTTGCCTGACGGACCTCCGATGAGACCGAGTAATACCCGAGATCCATGGAATACGCAATCCGCATCCCGGAAATCCCTTCCGGATTTTCGGGGATCCACATTTTCGGTCTCACGCAATTGTGGTCCAGCGGGTGGGGGCCGGCCATGACGTTCTGCATGAGCAGGCAGTCACGGACGGATCGTGCCATCGGCCCGATATGGTTGTAGGCATCAAAAGAGACCCCCGGACCTTGCGGATTGCGGCCGTAGGGCGGTTTGAAGCCGACGATGCCGCACAGTCCGGCAGGTTGGCGGATCGACCCCGCACTGTCGGTTCCCGTGGCAAGCATGGTGGAACCCGCTGCCAGGGCTGCGGCCGATCCTCCCGATGAGCCGCCGGGCGAATAATACCGGTTCCACGGATTCCGGGTAACGCCATTCAGTCTCGTCACCGTCACCCAGGTCCAGCAGAATTCCGGGCAGGTCGTCCGGGCATGGACAATGGCTCCGCCATGCAGCAGTCTTTCCACGCTCGGATTCGTCTGCTGGTCGACATGGTCCTGGAGAAACAGTGACCCCGCGCAGGACCGCCGGCCCGCTATCGCCGTATCGTCCTTCACCGCAACCGGAAGGCCTTCAAGCGGACCGGGCCGGAGTGCCGGGTCGGCATAGCGCTTTTCCGCCGTTCTGGCACAGGACATGGCTTCATCAAAATACCGGTCACAGAACGCATTGATCTGTGGTTCGACGGCCTCACTTCTTTCAATCGTGGCCTTCATGAGGTCCACCGGGGACAATTCCCCGGATTGGAACAACAACAGGGTTTCGCCGGCAGTCAGGTAAACGAGTTCGTCGCGATTCAAAGCGGAATATTTTCATGAAGGGGTCACGCTAGTGTAGACGATTGGCCCGGCAGTGGATAGGGAGGGATGCCGGCAACTTCCATTGCGTCATGGCATGGTTTAGTATTTCAGGTCAATTGAATGCGCGCCCCGGAGGAGCAGGATATGGCCCAGTTACGGTATGAAGTGGTGGATGGCATCGGCTGGATCCGTTTCAACAAGCCGGAAAGACTGAACGCCTTTGATGCTGCCGAATGCCGCCGCCTCGTTGAAGTGTTGAAGGAAGCGTCTGATGACCGGAAGGTGAAGGCTGTCATCCTGTCCAGTGTCGGGAAGGACTTTTCTGCAGGCGATGACCTGAAGGTCGCCCTGGAGGAATATCCCGGGATCCTGAACGGTGAGATCCACCCGGTCCTGGACATTATCGAAGACATTACGGAAAGTCTGCAGGAAATCCCGAGAGTCATCCGGAAATCCCCGAAAGTGGTGATTGCCTCCGTACGAGGCTATGCGGTCGGCGGGGGATTTGAAATCGCCATTGATTCAGACATGATCGTGGCGGCAGACAATGCGGTTTTCGGGTTCCCCGAAACCAATGCCGGGATGACGGTCACCGGCGGTGCCAGCAAATTGCTGCCGATGATCGTCGGCCTGAACAAGGCCAGGGAATTGATGTTGACCGGGGAGTTTATCGATGCGGCGGAAGCCCATCGCATTGGCCTGGTGAACAAGGTGGTTCCCCTGGGGGAAGAAGAGAACGCCGCAGAGGAAATGGCCCGGACGGTGATGTCCCGGGCACCTCTGGCCACCACCCATCACAAACGGATGGTGAGCCAATCTCCGGACGCCGACCTGGAAACGGCACTGAACCTGGAAAAACAGACCATTGCCACCCTGGTGTATTCCGAAGACTATGGCGAGGCGGTCCGGGCGTTTGCGGAAAAGCGGAAACCGCGGTTCCGGGGCCGGTAAACCGTGGCACTGGTGGATCCAAGGCCGGAACAGGACCTGGCGGCCGTATTGGCCCGGCGCGTGGCCCACTGCCCGCGCAAGCCCTGGATCGTGACGGCCCGGAAGTCCTGGAGCTATGAAGAAATCGAAACCCGGTCAGGCCTGCTTGCCCGGGGCATGACCGGGCTTGGCATCCGGGCCGGAGACACCGTGCTGGTGATGTTGCCGGACATCGCGGATTATGTCGTGGTCTGGTGTGCCCTTTCGAAGTTTGGCGGTGTCGAGGTTCCGGTCAATGTGCACTACCGTGGAAACCTGCTGGCTTATCTGGTCAATGACTCCCTGGCTGAAACGATCCTGATCGATGACCGTTTCCTCTCCCGGCTGGAGGATGTCCAGGATGACCTGAAACAGCTGAAACGGGTGGTGGTGTATTCGGATGCCGGGAATTACGGACCGGGGCTGGCGGACCGCCTGTCCCGGAACTTTGAAATTCTTTCCTATCCGGACCTGGTTGCCGAAACAGGCTATGACGGCCCCGGGCCCGCCTACAACGACCTGATGGGGGTACTGTATACCTCGGGGACCACCGGACCGTCCAAGGGGGTCACCATGACCCATGCCCATGCGTATGAATATGCCCGGGGTGTCACCGAAATGCTTGAACTGGACGAAAATGACATTTATGGCGTGCACCTGCCGTTATTCCACATCGCCGGACAGTTTGCGACGGTGTATGCCAGCTGCATCGCCGGAGCAACCGCTGTTCTGGCGACGGCTTTCAGTCCCGGGCGCTACTGGGAGGAAATCAGGACGTATCGGATCACGTGTACCTTCCTGCTGGGTGCCATGGCCAATTTCCTGTACCGGCAACCGCGTACTGAAAGGGATTTCGACAATCCGCTCGACAGGGTGCTGATGGTTCCCCTGATTCCGGAAGTCGAAGACTTCAGGAAAAGGTATGGCTGCCGGGTTTCGACCACCTGGGGCGGGACCGAAATGAACTGCCCGACCCGATCAGGTTTTGACCTTGCGGACAACCGGAGTTGCGGCCGGGTTCTCGAAGACCGGTATGAAGTCCGAATCGTTGACTCCATGGACGAGGAAGTGCCCGATGGCACTCCCGGAGAAGCGCTTGTGCGGACCAAGATACCCTGGATCACGACCAATGGGTACTGGAACCATCCTGAATGGACGGCCGGCCTGTTCCGAAATCAATGGATACACACGGGGGACATGTTGGCCAGGGACCGCGATGGCAACCTGTATTTTGTCGACAGAATCCGCGATGCGATCCGGCGCCGGGGAGAAAACATTTCCTCCATGGAAGTCGAAAACGAAATCAACACCCATCCGGCGGTGCTGGAATGTGCGGTGGTCCCGGTCGATTCCAGGGATACGGAGCAGGAGGTGATGGCCGTCGTGGTCCTGAGGGACGGCGAACAGGTGGAGCCCGAAGCACTGGTTCGCCACCTGGAAACCCGGATGGCGTATTTCATGGTGCCCCGCTATATCGATATCGTGGACACCCTGCCCAAAACCCCCACCGGAAAGATCCGCAAGTTTGTCCTGCGTGAAAAGGGGGTCACGGAAACGACCTGGGACCGCGTTGCCGCGGGGGTCGCCTTAAACCGATAGCCTGGAGAGAACAGCATGGGAATCATGAAATTTCATTCCGAAGAGATCAAAGAGGAGTGGCTCGATCCTTACGGGCACCTGAACGAGGCCTATTACCTGGTGCCCTTCAGCAATACGACCTGGATACTCCAGGACCACTTCAAGATCGGGGTTCCGTATTTTGAGGAAACGGGTTGCGCGATTTACACCGTCGAAACACATCTACGCTATCTGAACGACGTCAGGAAACCGGCCGTGATGCAGATCGAAAGCATGATTTTCGGCTCCGACCCGAAAAGGATCTGGCTGGCTCACCAGATGGTGGTGAACGGGACGGTCTGTGCCACCGCCGAGTTCATGGCGCTGCACTACAGCACCCGGGAGGGTCGTACCACTGCGATGCCGGGCGAGGTCCAGGCCCGGCTTGGGGCGGCAAAGATGCCGGCAATACCCGATTGGGCAGGCAGGAAAATATCCCTGAACAAACGGTAGGGTTTTGCCGAAGCGTGTCCGCAGCGGAATCGTCGCGATGAAAACGTGATATGCTGTCGCGGTTGGCGAACACCGGCCCGGTTGTCGTGAGTTCCCGGTGGCTGTGGCCGCCGGCACCATGGCTTTGGCGGCATAGCCCAACAGGAATATGGTAATTGACCGTGCATTGTTGTCCAATTTCACTCCCGTCATTTCCCGCACTGCGGGGTTGATTTCAATCGAGCAAGGTTAAAAGGGTACAATGAATATTCTCCAGGGGCTGATGCCGACCATATGGAGTGGAAACTGGGCTCCGGCAATTCGAAAACGCCTGTTCAAGGACGGGGAATCTTCCATTGAGGACCTCTGCCAGATGATGATGGAATCGGACGGCGAATATTCGAGTTTGCTGATTTCTGACCGGATATTGACGGCATTCGAAAACCTGGATGCCGAGAGCCTGGTTCACTTTTTCCACGTGTTGAACGAAGAGTACGATCTGGATGCACAAAAAGTGGAAGTGCTGGCCAGGGAGTATGCCCGGGAGCAGAATGCCGGAACACTGAGTGCGTTGACCCTTGCGTCGGAGCCAAGGCGTCTCGAGCTTTTCAGGCGGCTGAATCTGGCACCCGGCGGTATTCGCAGGCTGGTGAAGGTGCGGGAGGAACTGCAAAAACTGCTGGAGGAGCACCCGTCGCTGAAAAAAGTGGATGCGGATTTCCGGCACCTGTTCAGCTCCTGGTTCAACCGGGGATTTTTGACCCTGCACCCGATCGAATGGGAAACCCCGGCGCATATCTTGGAAAAAATCATTGCCTACGAAGCCGTCCATGAAATCCGCAACTGGGGAGAGTTGCGCCACCGCGTGGAGCCAATCGACCGGTACTGCTACGGATTTTTCCATCCCGCCATGGAGGATGACCCGCTGGTCTTCGTAGAAGTCGCGCTTTCCGGCAGTATCCCCGAAACCATCCAGGAGGTCCTGCAGGCGGACCGGCCGGTCATTGATCCCGGCACGGCCACCTGTGCCGTTTTCTATTCCATTTCCAACTGCCATGCCGGCCTGGTCGGGGTCTCGTTCGGAAATTTCCTGATCAAACAGGTGGCGACCAGCCTCAAGCGGCGGTTCCCGAATCTGAAAACCTTCGCAACCATCTCTCCGGCACCGGGATTCAGGAAGTGGCTGGTGGAGGAAAGTGCGGCATTTCCAGCCATCCACGGCCTGATTGACCGGTTCGAAAACGGGTCTGCACAGACCGTCGACGAGATGGCCGGCCGCCACCTCAAACAACTGGCGGCCCGCTATTTTCTTGTGCAGAAAAACGATCACGGACAACCCCTCGATCCAGTGGCCCGCTTCCATTTGAAAAATGGAGCGAAACTGGAAAGACTGAACCTGCTTGGCGACCGCTCTGAAAATGGTCTCCGGCAATCGCTGGGGCTGATGGTCAACTACGTCTATGACCTGCAAAGGGTTGAACAAAATCACGAAAAGTACATGAAGGATCACAAGGTGGTCTGCAGCACCCAGGTCCGCAAATTGCAGGGGTAGCCTGCTGCCCGGTAACACAGTGCTTTCAAGACAGGATACAATGCTGAGGCCGGGTGGGGGAGCCGGCGGGAAAGTGACCCCGCCCGGTGAAAACGTTGGGACATTAAAGGCTATTGCTGATGGAAAAAACTCAAGACTGGTATAACTCCCTGGTCACCGTTCTGGGACCGAACCCCTATCTGAAAGCCGTACTGATCATTTTGGTCTTTACCGTGGTGGCATCTGTTTTCAAATTTGTAGTGATTCGGTTCCTGCGGAAACTCGCCGCCAAAACCTCGTTCGAGGGCGATGACCATATTCTTGATCTTTTGCAGCAGCCGCTCTTTGTCAGCCTGTTTATCGTGGGCCTGACCCAGGCGGCAAGGGTACTGGAACTGCCGGATCACCTGTTGCACATCGTCCTTTCAATCCTGAAGACCATTACGGTCTATATCTGGGCCTCATTCGCGATCAAATTTTCCAAATTCCTGCTTTACCAGTTGAGCACGGATGCCAACCGGATCCGGATGATACAAAAAAGCACATTGCCCCTGTTCAGAAACCTGGCAATGATCATTATTGTTCTGGTGGCCGTTTACTTCCTGTTTATTGCATGGGGCATTGATGTTTCCGCATGGCTGGCCTCGGCAGGCATTATCGGGATCGGGCTGAGCCTCGCCGCCAAGGATACGCTGGCGAACTTGTTTGCGGGGATCTTTATCCTGGCGGACACCCCCTACAAACTGGGTGATTTCATTGTATTGGATACCGGGGAGCGTGGACAGGTCACACATATCGGGATCCGCAGCACGCGTTTGCTGACGCGGGACGATGTGGAAATTACGGTGCCCAATTCAGTGATGGGCAATGCCAAGATTACCAATGAGGCCGGTGGCCCGGACGTCAAGCATCGTATCCGGCTGCAGGTCGGGGTTGCGTATGGCTGCGATATCGACAAGGTTCGTGAAGTGCTGGAGCAGGTGGCAGTCGACAATCCCCAGGTGTGCGAAGAGCCTGCGCCCCGGGTACGATTCAGGAGTTTTGACAATTCAAGCCTGGGGTTCGAATTGCTTTGCTGGGTCGACCTGCCTGTGTTGCGCGGTCAGGTGCTGGACAAGCTTTATACCAGTGTCTACAAGCGATTCATGGAACTGGATATCGAGATTCCCTACAGCAAGCAGGATGTCTACATCAAGAGCATGCCGTCCGCCTGAACCCGGCATGGGCCGGGGGACGGTTTCCGTTCTGGACGGGGTCCGGTTGAAACCAAACCGGCGGCCGGTGCCGGGAATCCCGGAAAACGAAAGGGGACGGACTGGACGGATCCCGTCATGATGGCAAACGACAGGCAAGCGGTACAGCAGGCACTGCTCGATGCATTGATCGGTTTTATCCTGGACCACGGCCACCGGGACGTGCAGCCCTTCAAGGAGGACCTGCAGAACTGGGGGAAGGACTGGGTGGATGTCCCGCCGGCGCACCTGCCTGCAAAGGAATGGCTGGTCCGGCTGGCGGCATCTGCCAGCCCGGATTCGGAAAGGATGTTCAGGCTGTTCGAGCAGCATTGCGATGACTTGTGCTGGGAGCAAAGTTATACCCGGGAAGATGGCGTGGTGGGGGAGGATATGCTTCGCGCGTACGGGTTCACGGAAATTGTGGGGAAACAGGGCCCCTTTCTCAGTGAGCGTGTGCGAAGCGGTATTGGGGTGTGGGGACCGCACATTACCTACCCCATCCACCGCCACCGGGCCGAAGAGGTCTATATCGTACTGGCCGGTTCCGCGGTCTTCACGGTCGGAGACCGTCCGGTCCGGGAACATGGCCGGGGCGAAGTGGTCCATGTACAATCGATGATGCCCCATGGGTTCCGGACCCGGGAGGACCCCCTGGTGATCTGCTATCTCTGGCGCAATGGGGACTTGAGGGAAATCTCGACATTTGATGTCCCTTGACGGCGGCAGTTATTCAACGGTGCCGGATTTTGTTGTATCATTTGAAGGATTGGGATGAATGACAGGCGTATCGGCAAGGATTCTGCGCTGGTGGAGTAGTTCCGGGC
>WTGA01000027.1 GCA_011523765.1 Gammaproteobacteria bacterium | reverse complement strand
GTGGATGCCCCGGCGGGTCAAGCGCCGCCGGTCCCGCGCAAGGGCGATCTGGAAGTTCCGAATAACAGTTGCACTACCCCTACATCGGTATTGCTGGACAACGCCAGAATGGAGGCCCGGTACGACGGGTCCAGGTTTTCCGGCCAGGCCAGGTCTTTGGTAGTTGTTTTTTTATTGTCTTGGCTCTCTTTATTGTTATGTATATTTAGTTGTGTCGGATTTGCCGTCAACGGTTTATCCGTTGACGGGTAAACCGTTGACGGTTTTTCCGTCACGGTGGAAAGACATGGATCACAGTGGCTGTCCTGCGGAGATTCATGCACCAGATACTGGGGACGGGCGTATTGTCCTTTCTCGGTGCGCGGCTGTTCGATTTTGATGATGTAGTGAAACCGGATGAGTTCCTGGAGGATTCTCCGGACCCGGTCCCGGCCCGCCGGACTGCACTGGACGAGGTGCTGGATACAGGTCTCCCAGTCGTCGGGCTTGGCCAACAGGAAGGCATGCAACCCCCGTGCATCCCAGGACAGGCGGTCGTCTTCCAGAGTGATCCGGCTGATGGCTACAAAGTCACGGGTTTTCCTGACCCGGAAGATGGTCTGGTTCCGGACCATCATGCTTCCCAGTCATCGCTGTCGATGAGCGCGGCAATGGCTTCGGTGCGGAAATAGATGCGCCGTCCGAGCCGGCATTTCGTGGCGTTGATGGAATCCGACAGCGGGCTGCTCGAATGCAGGGAAACCCGCAATCCCTGCGGCGACCGGTCCAGTATTTCCGCCAGTCCTTCCAGGGGCATCAATGGCCCGAATTTGTTTTCGAGGTAATTTAGCGTAGAGTTCATGATCCGGTATTCCTGGTTGGTATCGATTGCGTTGGATTGCACGATACCGCCAACGAAACGGAAAGTCCTCTCCCTTTCGGCAAAATTCAGGGGATCATCTCGAAAGGTTCTATAACAACAATGAATTACCAGAACAGAAAAGAGAAAATAAAATTGCCGACCAACCGGATCTGCAAACATGGGTTTGTCCGGGAATTGAAAACCCGGCTGCTCGAACCGGATCAAATCGAGCCGGATTCCCCGCAGTATGAAAAAGTCCAGGGCGCGCTGGTGGACCTGCTGATTGATCAGAACGAATTTCCGGAAGAGGGCCTGTTCTCGGAAGGGACGTACAACAAATGGTGGAACGGAAAAGGATTCCCCAATGGAAAAAACCGGAAAATACTGGATGCGGCGTTTCCGGGATTGCCCGACAAATGGTTTCGGCGGGAACGCTTCGGCAACCGGTTCCAGCGATATCTGGGCTGCCTGGATTTGCCGTATCTGCATGGTCCATCCAGTTCATGCCGTCCAGGGCTTGCGTTTGAATCGGCCGAGACAATCCTGGTCGGAATCAACCGGGACTGGAAGCCGGTTTCCAGCGGATATCTGCAAACCATGGATATCCATTTGCGGGGGCCCGACAAGCGAGGAGGCCTGAATGTCTGGAAAAACCACTTGTATGGCCAATCCCCCTCTGGTTCCAAACCCTGCTATCCGGGTCGGGGAAAGCGGATTCCGGATGAGCGGGAATCCATCGACTATGATCTGACGATCGGAGCGCGATCATTTATCGGGCTGTCCATTCCGGAGGTGCTCGACGGCATCTACCAGGAGAACAATGTCCTGTCCGTGATTCCGTTCCTGTTTGCCCTGTTGTGCTGGGAGTTGAGGGGTGCCTCCCACTACCGTTTGGACCTGGTCTTTGATTTTCTTTCCTCCCTGATTTGTGCGCAGATCATTCTGCAGGAAAAATACTGGTTTATGTGTTCCACAACCATCCGGGACCGCATTGAGCGTTCCGTTTTCGACCTGTTGCGCACTGCAAGCCAGTATTTTTATGAGGAGGTCCCCTTCTCGGTGGAGCAGGAGTTGAAGAGATTCGACGAACTGACAAGGCAGGCATTGAAGAGGCTTCCTCCAGGCAGCAACCTGGAGCATTGTTTAACTCCCCCGATTGCCTATCTGGGCAGTCATGATGTCAATGATTTTTTTGGGATATTCCTGGGGGTGATGGAAAACCGGGTCGATGAAGCCGAGCTGGAAACCATATTTATCGAGCGAAACCAGGGATTGATCCGGGACTATCCCCATACGATAGCCAATGCGCCTCCGGTCTACGTTGGCCTGTTGGATGGTTTGACGAGAGCGCGGTCTGCATTCATTGACCAGTTTCAGGTGCTGGGGTGGTCGGAAGCCGAACTGCTGGGCCAACTGCACGCGGTGCTGTTTGATCCCCGATCGGTGTAAATCGAGGAGAGTGAAATCATTTCAGGTACTCCAGAGGTACAGGGGTCGATTTTTGTGTATTGCACGCGAAGATGGCCACCCGTTTCACGGGAAGGTGGCCACCCCTCACCTTTCTTGCCGTTTCTCCGCCTTTGGGCCATTCGAGGGGTTCTCGATCTTTGCCACCATCGACAAACTGAAATTTCTTTTTTGGCTGCTCGTCTGGATTCGCGTCAGTCACCGCCAACTCCCCAATAAATGCTTTTGAGAAGCTGTAAGCAGTGTCTCGCCAATTCAATTCTGCAAGCTGAACAATTCATCACCATGAGAGATCGAAACGCTCCTT
>WTGA01000140.1 GCA_011523765.1 Gammaproteobacteria bacterium | reverse complement strand
CGGGTGGCAACCTTCGCGTGAAATGGGTGGCAACCTTCGCGTGAAATACACAGTCAGCAACCGAGGCAATTCGATCAATGGGGGTACGGGGTCAGCTTCCGCGTGCGACAGGAACGGCCCGCCCGGCTCAGCAGAAAATCTAAGCGCGCCCTGGCGGGCGTGATCGCTGACGTTCAAGAGGTAGTCGAGCTTTGTGAGCGTGCGCGGAGGGCGTTCTTCGGCGCGTGCCGTTCGCCGTTCGGCGCGGGTCATCAGTGCACGCCCCCACCGATCGGGCGCGGAATCGCCCAAGGCACCAAAAAGCGCCCTGCTTGCCGGGGTGTGGTGCGCCCCTTCACCCAGTGTGAGAGCGGGCTCAAGCGCGAATCGCTCGGGATGGTCAAGCCATGCGTCGTCGTACTGAAACGTCGCGCTTTCTCGACCTTGGCGCACGCGTGTCCACAATCGGCCGACGGGGCGGACGGTACCGGTGAGATCGACGTAGATGAAGGTTTCCTTTTCCATGGAGGATCAGGCCTCTAGTCGCGACGAGACGAGCGGATACGCTGTGGCAGCAATTCGTCACTGAGATCGAGCCCTACGCTGTCGTATCTGACCTCCGCGACCTCGGCCAGCCGTTCGTCGAGCCCGAGGATGAACAGCAGGGTTGCGATCGTGCCAACCGAGATCCCCGGATCCCCTTTCTCAGCTTTGGAGAGGGTGGTTCGGCTGATACCGGATCGCTCGGCCATGACCTGGGTCGAAATGCGCCGTCGCCGACGGGCATCGCGCAGATCCGAGCCCAGTTTCCGCAGGGACCGTGCAACGGGAATAGGTATTGAAGAATGAGAAGTCACGAAAATGCCTAGAATAATGGCTGTAAATTGTGTTAATGCTAACAATTCCGGGCGTTGTAAAAGATAGCGCAGTCTAACCGAGACGTTGTATAGTGTCCAATATTCTATCCGCTATCTAGGATAACGTCCACTAAATTGGACAAAATTGTTAAGAGCAAATAGAACTGTCCGGTTCTGTAGGACATAGATTGTCCGCTTTAGTCTTGATGTCACGGCCGGTGGGAGAAGCGTCCTCGCGTTCGAAATAGACCAGGTGGTCGATTTCAAGCTTGATGCCCAGGTACTCGCCAATGGCGTGGTTGTGGTGGGAGGGCACCAGGGAGAGAATCTCGTTCCCGCTTGGCAGGACCAGCGTATAAAGATAGCTCTCGCCGCGAAAGGCCTTGTTCTTGATCTTGGCGGCCATTTCGCTGTCGTCATCATGGATGATGTCATCCGGCCGGACCAGCAACTGGATGGCTTTGCCTGGGGTGGCATCTTCCGGCAGCCGCCCTTCGAGCATCGCCAGTTCGGATTGAATCCGGCACTGGTCGACGATGGTGGCATCCAGAAAGACGCCGTCGCCGATGAAATTCGCGACAAAGCGCGTCTTGGGTTCATGATATAGGGTATACGGGGTATCCCATTGCTCGATACGGCCTTGATTCATCACCCCCACCTGGTCGCTGAAAGTAAAGGCATCCTGCTGGTCGTGGGTGACCATGATGCAGGTTGTGCCGATGGTCTTCAACAGCCCCCGGATTTCCTGGCCGAGATTTTCGCGAAGGGCCAGGTCCAGGTTTGAAAAGGGTTCATCCATCAGCAGCAATCCGGGTTTGGGCGCCAGGGCCCTGGCCAGAGCCACCCGTTGCTGTTCGCCGCCGGAGAGTTCATGGGGATAGCGTTTGCCATAGCCGTTCAGCCGAACGTATTCGAGGATTTCACCAACCGTATGGCGGATGGCGGTCCGGTCCAGTTTGTGCAGTCCCGCCGCAATATTCTTCTCCACGGTCAAATGCGGGAACAGGGCGTAATCCTGGAACATCATGCTGATTTTTCTCTGTTCAGGGGGAACGTAGCGGCCCGGACGGGAGAGGCAGGTGTTTTGCAGGGTAATCGAACCATCCAGCAGTTCCTGAAATCCTGCGACCGCTCTTAAGACGGTTGTTTTGCCGCACCCGCTGGGGCCCAGCAGGCACGCCAGTGTCCCTTCTTCCAGAGCGAAAGAGGTGTCATTCACTGCGCGGTGATTTTCATAGCGGCAGGAAATGTTTTCCACCCGCAGGATGGGAGATGTGTTCACTTTGGAGTGAAAGAGGGATTCGTTGGGGAATTCTCTGCTTGACTGCCCGTTTCCGTTTTTGGAGTCCCCCTGCATTGCCGGCAACCGGGAACACCGGGGGGTTCCGCAGGACCGATTATACTGGCCAATCCGTCCCGTTCAAACTTCATTCCGGCACGGAGGTCCCACGGAGGTCCGCTTGACGGGACTGTACAGGCATCCCGGTCCATGGCGGGCCTTCCCGGGACCCTGGGCAGGGGCCGCCCGGATGTTTCGCCAGAATGGGCAGGCGGGCTGCAGGGAGTGACTGGCTAATCGGCCCGGGGAGGCACGCTTTGGGAATGCGCAATGGTCTGGCTGAGCACCACCACCGGTACCAGGCCGACCAGCACGATCAACAGGGCTCCCAGTGCACTTTGTTCAATCAGTTCATCGGAGGCGAAAAGGTAGACATGGGTTGCCAGTGTTTCAAAATTGAAGGGTCGCAGCAGCAGGGTGGCCGGCAATTCCTTCATGCAGTCCACGAATACGATCAACAGGGCGGTATACAGCCCGCTCTTGACCAGGGGAAGGTGGTAGGAGGCGAGAACCTTCGAAGGGGAGTGGCCGAGGGTCCGTGCCGCCATGTCGATGGAGGCGGACACTTTGGAAAAACTCGCGTCCACGCTGCCGATGGAGACCGCCAGGAAACGGATGATATAGGTGAGAACCAGCGCAAACGTGGTTCCGCTCAGGATCAGTCCTGTGGAGATGCCGAAGTGGTTGAGCACCAGGGCATCCACGAGATTGTCAAACACGGCCAGCGGGACGGCAACCCCCACCGCAAGCACGGCACCGGGAACCGCATATCCCATGGAGGCCAGTCTCCCTGCGTGGTGAATCCAGAGGCTGTTTTTCACCCTCTTGGCATAGCTGATGACCAGGGCCAGGATGGCACAGCCGGCGGCCGCGACCGAGGAGACGTAAAGACTGTTGAAAGCGTACTGCCGGAACTGGGCTGTCCAGGACTGATCGAAATAGCTGATGGCGTATTTCGACAACAGCACGACGGGGACCAGGAATCCGGCCAGTACGGGAAGGAAACAGATGAAGAAGGCGGCCCACCGGCCAGTGCCTTTGAGCTCGGTCCGTTCCCGACGGGAGAACCGTCCGTTGTGCTGGTAGAAGCCGGTACGCTTGCGTCCCATATACTCCAGGCCAAGCAGCAGCAGGACAAAAGTCAACATGATCACGGCGAGCTGGGCGGCCCCGCCCAGGTTGTTCATATTGAGCCAGACATCGAACAATCCGGCGGTCAGGGTGTGGACCGCGAAAAAATCCACCGTTCCGAAATCATTCAGCGTCTCCATCAGCGCAAGCGCGATGCCGATGGCAATGCCCGGTCGGGCAATGGGGAGGGAAACGAAGAAGAAGGTTTTCCACCGCGAATGGCCCATCAAACGGCTGACATCGAGCAAATAGGGGGACTGTTCAAGGAACGAGGCCCGGGCCAGCAGATACACGTAGGGATACAGTACCAGGCCCATCATGGTGACCGCACCGCCCAGGCTCCGGATATTGGGAAACCAGTAGTCCCGGGCCAGTTCCCAGCCGAACAGCGCCCTCAAGGCGCTTTGGACGGGACCGGAAAATTCCAGGAGGTCGGTATACAGATAGGCGATGACGTACGCCGGGACCGCCAGGGGCAACAGCAGCAGCCATTCAAAATATTTCCGCAGCGGAAAATGGTAGTTCGTGACCACGTATGCGGTGGAGACCCCGATGCCGAAAACCAGCACTCCCACGCCGGCCATCAATCCGAGGGTATTGGACAGATACGCGGGCAACGAGGTCGCAATGAGGTGCGGCCAGATATTTTCCGCCGGAAAGAAGGCAAACCAGAAGATGGCCAGAATGGGAAAGACCGCGATGGCGGCGACCCCGAATGTGGTCGCCCACCATGGGCCCGCGCCGTTGAACCGGGATGATTTCAGGGTGGTAACTTCCATAGCCGGAATGATGTCGAATCGGCCGGTCCGGTTATGCAGGACGGGTTCGCGCTCTATTCATTGTAGGCCACCCTGTCCGCGATTTTGGACCCTTCCGCACGGTTGTTCGCCACATCGATCAGGCCCAGGTCGTCGCGCTTGAATTCGCCCCAGGCTTGCACCGGGTCCGCCAGCGGAATTCCGGGCTTTACGGCATATTCGCCGTTGACCTGCGCATACATTTCCTGGGCCCGGGCAGTGGAGAGAAACTCCATCAACCGCAGCGCATTTTCCCGGTTGGGCGCATGCTTGGTCATGGCCATTCCGCTGATGTTCATGTGGGTCCCCCGGTCCGGCTGATTGGGAAAAACCACTTTGACGGCATCGGCCCAGAGTTTTTGCTCGGGGTCGACAATCATCTTGTACATGTAGTAATGGTTGATGACCGCGATGTCGCAGACGCCTTCCCTGATCGCCTTCACCTGGCTGCGGTCATTGCCCTCTGGAGTTCTCGCCAGATTCGATTTCAGACCGGCCAGCCACCGTTCCGCCTCCTCCACGCCGAGATGGGCAATCATGGAAGCCGTCAGGGCCACCATGTAGGGATGCTTCCCGGAACGGGTGCAGATGCGTCCCTTCAGCCTCGGGTCGGCCAGGTCTTCATAGCGCATCACCTCGCCATCCTGCACCCGGTCCCTGGAGACGACAATGATGCGTGCCCGGGAAGTCAGCCCGTACCAGTGATGGTCGGGGTCCCGCATGTTTTCCGGGATATTGGAGTCCAGGACATCGGACTGCACTTTCTGGGTCAGGCCGGCATTGCGGATGTCGGACAGGCGGCCGATGTCCACGGTGAAAACCAGGTCTGCAGGGCTGTTGGCTCCTTCACTGCTGAGTTTTTCTAGCATCCCCTTTTTCGCAAATACGACGTTGACCGAAATTCCCGTATCGGCCGTAAAGGTATCGAACAGGGGTTGCATGAGCTGTGGTTTCCGGTATGAATACACATTGACTTCCTCTCCGGCCGCCAGGTTTTCCACCAGCGGTGACATTCCCAGAATCAGCCCGCCGAGCAGCAGCGTGAAGGCCTTTCTTGCGGCGTGTTTCATTGGTTTCATTGGTTTGTTCGTTGGATGAAATACTGAATCGACCGGGGATGGTAATCTAATTGAGAATGATTCGCAATAACATTTGAAAATTTTTTCCCATCCGTCATCACCGGTCGGCACGGGTTGCCCGGGACCCTCCTGCGAGGACGTTCACGGGGCGGTCGCAGTCGACGTGCGCGATGCACAATCCCTCACCGGGCCTGCCGGACGGTGAGGGATTTGCGGCCGCCGGCCGGTGCAGCGCAGACGAAACCGGCCATCCCTGCGGCAATGGCTGTTCCTTGCAGCGGCCAAACGGTACAATCGCGTCCCACTTGTTTCCTGTTTCCGGCCGGCCCATGAAAAACATCATCATTCCACTTCTCCGTCAGGGGATGAGTGTGTTGTGCGGGCAGGGGGTGCTGGACGATTCGATGCTCCACGACATCCGCGTTGAGCGGACCCGGGACCGCGGTCACGGCGATTTTGCGACGAACGTGGCCATGAAGCTCGCGAAACCGGCCAACCTTCCGCCCCGGACGCTCGCGGAAAAACTGGTGGCGGCGGTCCCGGATTCGGAAGAGGTGGAAAAGGTGGAAATTGCCGGGCCGGGATTCATCAATTTCTACCTGGCCCGGTCCGCCTATCTCAACCTGGTGGACCAGATCCGGGAGCAGGGTCGTGCCTATGGAAAAAGTGATGCGGGCGAAGGCCGGACCATCCTGCTGGAGTTTGTTTCCACCAATCCCACCGGGCCGTTGCATGTCGGTCATGGCCGGGGTGCCGCCTACGGGGACACTCTGGCCCGTGTACTCAGCGCCGCCGGATTCCGGACCTGCAGTGAATATTACCTGAACGATGCCGGTCGGCAGATGGACATCCTGACATTGAGCGTCTGGCTGCGGTATCTGGAGCTGTGCGGGGAAACCGTCGATTTTCCGTCCAATGGCTACCAGGGCGGGTATGTCCGGGAGATGGCCGCAGGGCTCAGGGCAACCCGGACGGATGCCTGTTGCGGCGACATTTCCGGTCTGTTCCGTGGTCTTCCGGAAGAACCGGAACGGCATCTCGATGCATTGATCAGCCGGTGCAAGGCCCTGCTCGGCGAAGAATACGCCGCCGTGTTTGATTGGACCCTGGATTCCATGGTCCGGGATATTCGCCGGGATCTGGAGGAATTCGGGGTGACCTTTCAGCAATGGTTCTCCGAACGCAGCCTCTTTGCCAATGGGGACATCGAACGTTCGATCCGCACCCTGGAGGAAAACGGGTATATCTACGAGCAGGACGGGGCGAAATGGTTTCGTGCGACGGATTTTGGCGACGAAAAAGACCGGGTGGTGGTCCGGGCCAACGGGGTGCACACCTATTTTGCCTCGGACATTGCCTACCACTACAACAAGGCCGAGCGGGGATTCGACCAGATCATCAACATATTCGGATCCGACCATCATGGTTATATCCGGAGGATTTATGCATCATTCGAAGCCCTGGGCAATGCACCGGAACGGTTGAAATTCCTGACGGTCCAGTTCGCCGTCCTGTACCGGAACCAGGAAAAGATATCGATGTCCACGCGCAGCGGGGATTTCGTGACCTTGCGGGAACTTCGGGAGGAAGTGGGCAATGATGCGGCGCGTTTTTTTTATGTCATGCGAAAGGCCGACCAGCACATGGACTTTGATATCGAACTGGCCAAATCCCAATCCTCCGACAACCCGGTTTACTATATCCAGTATGCCCATGCGCGAATATCCAGTGTGTTCCGGCAGCTCGAGGAGAAAGGGATGCCGACCCTGGAGAATGCCACCGCCGATTATGACCTGCTGACAGAACCCCAGGAAATGGGTCTGCTGCAGTCATTGTCCCGGTTTCCCGAAGTGGTTGAGCTGGCGGCGGACAACTGCGAACCCCACCAGATTGCCTATTATCTGCGCGACCTGGCCAATGCGTTTCACGTGTACTACAACGCCCATCCCTTTCTTTCCAGTGAAGAAGAGGTCAGGCTGGCCCGGCTGGGCCTGATCGATGCGACGCGGATCGTCCTGGCCAATGGCCTGGATATCCTGGGGGTGCAGGCACCCGCCCGGATGTGACCCGGAGTTTGCCGGATAATTCATCGGAAATTCACTATAATCGGGGTTGGTGTGTGCCCGGGCGGGAATGCAAGAGACGGGGGCACCGGACCGGCAACTGATCACCTGGCTTGACAACGACTTGAACGACTTCGATTTGACAGCGATTCCATGGATTTCCAGAATCCGGCAGGCCGGTCCGGGGACGCCGCAAAGACGGATCAATGATTTCAGCTTCAGGACATGATGCCCGATGCCACAAGCTAAACGACGACGCAGAACGAATTCGGCCCAAAGAGCCTCATTCCACAGTCTGGCGGTCCTGGTTGCCGGAATGGTCATCGGATCCCTGGCAACGATCTTGTGGCAGGGAATGCGGGCGGCGGACGGGGGAATCGGCACCGGGATACGGCAGATGATTGACCAGTCAAAACAGGAGGACAAGGCCAACCCGGCCGTGAGCAAACAGGATATCCCCGTTCAGCAAGCCCCTGTTTACGATTTTCACACGGTACTGCACGAAATCGAGGTGGTCGTCCCCTCGGGACAATCGCAATCCGATACCCCGCAATCGGGTGACGACCGTACGGCACCGCAAGCCGGTGAGGACGCGGATGCCGCGGTCCCGGCGACAGCGGAGACTGCAAAGTCCTTCATGCTGCAGGCGGGTTCCTACAAGAACCGAAAGGACGCGGACCGGCTGAAAGCGGAACTGGCCTTTTCCGGTTTGTCCTCGACCATTCAGAAAGTCACCATCCAGGACCGGGGTGATTTTTACCGCGTCCGGTTGGGGCCCTACAGTACGTATGCCAAGATGGTTGAAGCCGACGAAAGCCTGGCATCAAAAGGGATTCAGACCCTGCGCCTCAAGATATCCAAAGGGGGATAATGTGTTTCCCGGCAGGGAACGGGTTGGGCCCGGGCAAGCGCTGCACGGGGATACGGTGATTCCCGGCCGTTCCCATTGGCTGACCGGGCAAGAAGCCGTCACGGTTTCTGGCCGGGCCCGGAAACCCGGATGAACGATGCCGGATGCCGGCGGAGCGGATGACATGAAAACCCTTCGGATCGGAACGAGAAAGAGTGAACTGGCCTTGTGGCAGGCGAATTTTGTGCGCGAGCGGGTGCTGGCGCAGCACATTCATGCCAAGGTGGAACTGGTGGAGATCGTCTCGCAGGGGGACCGGACCCTGGATATTCCGCTGTCCCGGGCCGGCGGCAAGGGGTTGTTCCTGAAAGAACTGGAATGCGCCCTGCTGGCGGGGGAGATTGACATGGCCGTGCATTCCATGAAGGATGTTACCGTCACACTGCCCGAGGGGCTGCATATTCCCGTGGTACTTCCCCGGGAAGACCCCCGGGATGCACTGGTTTCCAACCGGTATCAGTCGCTGGAAGAGATGCCCGCGGAGGCGGTAGTGGGCACCTGCAGCCTGAGAAGGCAGTGCCAGGTCCGTGCGCGCTATCCGCATCTCGGTCTCAGGAATCTCCGGGGCAATGTGAATACACGCCTGGCAAGACTGGATTCCGGTCAGTATGATGGCATCATTCTTGCCGTGGCAGGATTGAAAAGGCTTGGTTTGAGTCACCGGATTCAACAGGTGATCGACACTGAAATCTGTCTGCCCGCGATCGGCCAGGGGATGATCGGCATTGAATGCCGCGCCGGCGACAGTGAGGTCAACGGGTTGATTGCCCCCCTGAACGACCCGGATGCCTCCATCCAGAACCAATGTGAACGCACCCTCAATGCGCGGCTGGGCGGGGGATGCCATGTTCCGGTCGGTATTTTTTCGGAACTGGCGGGGTCCCGAATCCGGCTGCGGGCACTGGTGGGAGAACCGGACGGATCGCGTATCGTGTACAGTGAAAAATCAGGGCCGCGGACCGAGCCCTGCCGGCTCGGGATCGAGGTGGCGGAGGACCTGATTTCACAAGGGGCGGACCGGATACTGGAATCGGTGTATGCGGATGCGTCCTAGACCCTCCCTTCGCGGCTGTTCAGTCCTGGTCCCCAGGCCCAGACCCCGGGGCGAGGCGGTGGCCAGGGTGATTGAAGCCTGCGGCGGGAACGCCATCGTGTTTCCGGTCATCGATATCGGCGAAATCAGGGATTACACCCGGCTGGACCATTGCCTGGATGAGGCCGATTCCATCGACCTGCTGGTCTTTGTCAGTGTCCCGGCAGTGGACGGTTTTGTCCGCAGGCAGCAGGCCGTGGGAGCCCGCCTGTCCGGCGCAACGAAGATTGCAGCCGTCGGCCCCAGGACCCTCGCACACACCGAGTCGTTGGGGTTTTCCGTGGATTTTGTCCCGGACCGGCGAATGGACAGCGAAGGGCTGCTTGAGGCACTGGGCGATTTTGACGTGAACGGGAAAAGGGTCACCATTGTACGGGGGCAGGACGGCAGGGAATTCCTGGGCCGGGAACTGGAAAAACGGGGGGCACAGGTCCGGTATGTCGCCTCCTATACGCGTTCCACCACCACCCGTTCCATTGCTCCCGTTGTGGAACAGTGGGCCGCCAACCGGATCCACTGCGTGCTGGTCACCAGTGTCTCCATCCTGGAGGCCCTGGTCGATCTGCTGGGGGATGCGAACGGCCGCCTGCTGGAGGAGACCCCCGTTGTCACGATCAGCAACCGGATTGCCCGGGCATGCCGGTGTGCCGGAATCCAGGAGGTCTTCGTTGCCGAAAAAACAGGGGAAACCGGTATCGTGGAGGCGGTCGGCCTCGTGTGCGGCGGGAAATGGCCGGTCTCCGCATCCCCGGTCGGTTGAAACCTTCCCAGACCATGACAAACCGCCCGGCTTGGGGTAGGATTGGACGGACATGAACAACCGTACGGAAAACAATGGTGGTCGAATCCAAGAGTAATCCGGGGCCAAAGGCACCGGGAAGCGGGCAAAAGAAAACGACGAAAAAGAAAACCACCAGAAAAAGGGGACCGGGCAGGGAAGATACGGCAGACAACCGGAATGAATCGGCTGGGTCGTCCACCGCGGCATCATCCGGTTCCCCTGCAGTCCCGGCCGCTGCAGTGCACGGTCAGGGAAAGAGCGGGGGGCCTTCCGGCATATCCTGGGTTGCATTGTGCCTGGGGGTGGCGGCATTGGGGATGGGGGGGTATGCGTGGTATGTCTCGACCGTTCAAACAAAAACCAGCACGCAATCCCAGGTCAGCCGGATCAGCCTGCTCGAACAGCGGGTAGACAATTTTGATACGTTACAGGCAGACCTTGCCGGCCAGGCCCGCCTGCTGAAAAACCAGGTCACCGAGGCCGAAGACCTTTTCAGCAACCAGTTGCGGACGATTCGAAGTGAACTGGCCGAGAAGGATTCCCGGGTCCAGCAGCAAATCAGAAACGCGGAAAAGGGGATCCAGGGCCAGGTCGGGGATTTTCGGCGGGAATTCGAAACCCTGTCCGGCTCCATGATGCAACTCCGGTCGGAACTTGGACGCGGCCTGGACCGCTGGGTTCTGGAGGAGGTGGAGCAGCTTCTTACCATTGCGAATCAACGGCTGCAGTTCGCGGGCGACCCGATCCTGGCAAAAAAGGCCCTGCAGGCTGCGGACGACCGGTTGCGGGAACGGGGGGACCCGCGCTTTTTGGAAGTGCGGCGGTTGCTGGCCGGGGAAATATCCGAACTGGAGAAAATCCGGGATGTCGACATCGCCGGGGTCCTGTCGGCCATTTCGGCCCTGTCGGACACCCTTGGAGAACTGGACCTGACGGGTGACCTTCATGGCCCGGCACGGTCCGGGCCGGAACGCAACGGGCCGGAAAGCGGCGAATCCGACCGGCAATCCACCGGGACGGCCCACTTTTTCCAGCCTGTGGTCGATGCGGCCACCGCGTTGCTGGCCAGTCTGGGGGACATGATCCAGGTGGAAAAACACGGGGAGGCGGTCAATCCGGTGATCTCGGCCGAAATCCGGCAATTGATCTATACCAAAGGCCGGCTGATCCTGGATTCGTCCCAGATTGCATTTCTTCGGCAGAACCCGGAGCTGTTCGAGGAACGGATTGCCCTGGCCAGGGAGTGGGTAGAAGAAAATTTCGATCTCGAGTCGGAGACGACCCAACGCTGGCTGTCCAGGCTCGATGAGATTGCATCCCGGTCTCCGCGCCCGGCATTGCCGGACCTGTCCGGCTCCCTGAACCTGCTCAGGCAGATCATGCGTGAACCGGGTTGATACCGGGAAAAAGGAAGAATGAAACTTGTATTGACCATTCTCATCTCCCTGGTCGTCGCCGTTGGACTGGGATTGCTCGCCGCGCAAGATTCGGGATATGTGGTGCTGGCCTGGGAATCCTATCGGGTGCGGTTGCCGCTGTTGATGTTTGTCATGGTCCTGTTTCTGGGATTCATGTTGCTGTACCTGGCGACCAATCTTGTTGTCGGGATTTTTCGCGCTCCCAGGCGGTTGAAAGCGTGGAGGGAGGCCAGTGGCGAGAAAAGAGCGCATCAATCCACCATGCTGGGCTATGCCGGCCTGATTGAAGGGGACTGGCCCAAGGCAGAGAAATCCCTGCTGAAAAAGCTGAGCTACAACCGGACCCCCCTGATGAACTACCTGGGTGCAGCCTATGCCGCGCACCAGCAGGGAAGCCCGGACCGGCGGAACCGCTATCTCGACAAGGCGCTCGAAAACCATCCTGACCAGCAGCTGGCCGTCAATCTCACGCGCGCGCGCTTGCTGTTCCAGGGCGGGGAATTCTCCGAATCAAAGGCCTGCCTGGAGACCCTCCGGCAATACAGGCCGAGGAATGTTTCCGTGGTCAGGTTGCTGATGGATGTGTACAGGGAACTGGGGGACTGGCCTTCGCTGATGCAGGTACTGCCCGTTGCCGCAAAACTGAAAGCCCTGCCCGAAGAGGAGTTGTTGCTGTGTGAACAGGTGGCCTTTGACAACATGATGGGTTCCCCGGCATTGCTGCAGGGAGACTCCGGCAAACCCTCCGACACCTGGAATTCCCTGCCGAAAGGGAAGAAAAGGGACCCCCAGCTCGTAGCCAGTTATGTCCATCGGCTTGTTCGCGCTGGACAACACAAGGAAGCGGAGAAAATCCTGCGTTCAGTGTTGAACCGGCAGTTTGACAATGACCTGATTTACCTGTACGGCAATATTCACAGCCCCTTTTTGAGCTACCAGATTGAGCTGGCGGAATCCTTCCTGAAAAAACACCCGGACAATGCGGACCTGCTTCACAGCCTGGCAAAACTGCACCGACTGAACAATGATTTCAAGCAGTCCAGGGAGTTCTTCGAAAGAGCAATTGCCGCCGGTGCAAGAACCGAGGTCAACCTGGATTACGCGGGGTTGCTGGAGCAGATGGGCGATACCGACCAGGCATTGTCGTTTATGAAGAAAGGGGCGGCATCTTTGGTCCCGGATACCGGGACGGCCTCCCCCGAAACCCGGGAGGGGGAATGGGTGCTGCTGGAAGGCGATCCTGAAAAAACCAAGGAGATCATGCCCGTGGTACGATGAACCGGTACCGGACGACCGGGCAAGGGACTTAGGCCGGCAAGGCGTAGTCGAAGGAGTCAAAGAAAAATCGGTCGGATTTCATTCCCTTCTCCCCCAGGCTGTTTCGCACGGAGTCGATCATGACGGGCGGACCACTGGCATACACGTCATGGTCGGCAAAGGTGTCGTAGGCGTTGCAGACGGTTTCGTGGACAAAGCCGGTTGCGCCCGTCCAGTCCGCTGAGGAGCTTTCCGAAAGCACGGGGGTATATTTCAGGTTCGGGTAGGCTGACTGCCACTTCCTGACCAGCGCATCCATATACAGGTCCTGCTCATCCCGGGCCCCCCAGAAGAGGTGGACATCGTGATTCGGGTTCTTCTCCATCGCCTGCTGGAACAAGCCCTTGATCGGGGAAAATCCGGTACCGCCCGCGATCATGATCATGGGCCGGTTCTCCTCGGACTGCAAAAAGTAGGTGCCGAAAGGTCCTTCGAACCGGAGCAGGTCCCGTTCATTCATGGCATCGAAGACCCGGGGGGTGAAATGGCCGTCCGGAACATTCCGGATATGCAGTTCGATCCCCGCTTCGGCAACCTGGGCGGGCAGGTTGGCGATGGAAAAACTCCGTCGCAGGCCGTTTTTCAGGACAATGTCGATATATTGCCCGGGAATAAAGTTGAACGACTGGGTCTTGGGCAGTGCCAGATACAGTTGCATGACATCACCGGCCAGCCGGGTTAATTTTCGGACCCTGCAGGGCAGCATCTTGATCTGGATACGGGTGCCGGTCATCACTTCTTCCGTATCGATGACGATATCCCCAAGAGGGACCGCCTGGCAAAGCAGGACCTTTCCCTGTTCCCTCTCGAGGTCACTCAGGGCGAATTCCTCATATTCCCCGTAATCCACTTTGCCCCGTACCAGTTCACTCTTGCAGGCACCGCATATGCCACTGCGGCAGCCATACGGATAGATGCGATTGTTTCGCAGGGCCGCGTCCAGGATGGTTTCATTTTCCTGGGCAACGAAAGAGACCTCGTTGCGCTGGTTGGTGACGGTCGGGGACATGATTCCGGGAATTGCTGGACAAGGGGGGTAGCTTTATATCGAGTAACCCGGCGGTTGTCAATGAACCGGGACCGGGCCATGGCCCGAGTCTTTCCCGGTTCCAGGCCGGTCACGAAGATGGCAATTTCAGGCCGGTTCGGGGTATCCCGAAGATGGAATTTGGCTACAATAAGCGGGTGCGGCTTCCGAGAACGGCTGTATCGGCCGGCCATCCCATATTTTTCCAACTATCAGCCCGGCTTTCACCATGGAACCCGACTAAATTGCCAGAATTGCCGGAAGTGGAAACCACGGTGCGGGGAATTCGGCCGTTTATCCAGGGAAAAGTGGTGCGCGACCTGGTTGTCCGGGAGAGACGGTTGAGATGGCCGGTCCAACCCGGCCTGGAAACGATTGTCCGGGGGTGTACGGTTGAAAAGGTTGAGCGCCGGGCCAAGTACATTCTGCTGCACCTGACCCGGGGAGGCCTGTTGATCCATCTTGGAATGTCCGGTTCAATCCGGGTACTAGAACATTTCGTCCCCGCAGGGAAGCACGAACACTTTGACCTGGTGGCCGGGACCGGTCATATCATCCGGTTCCGGGACCCCAGGAAATTCGGCAGTCTGCTGTATTGCGAGGGACCGCTTCACGAACATCCGCGTTTGCGCGCCCTGGGCGTTGAACCCCTGACCCCCCTGTTCAGCGGAGACTACCTGTACGGGAAGTCAAAAGCGCGCGCTGTACCGGTCAAGACCCTGATTATGGACGGAAAGGTGGTGGTTGGCGTCGGCAACATATACAGCAGTGAAGCCTTGTTCCTGGCGGGTATTCACCCGTTGCGGCGTTGCTCCCGGGTCGCGCTCGCCCGGTATGCCCGGCTGGTGGAATGTATCCGGGAGGTCCTGGGAACCGCCATTGACAAAGGGGGAACCACTCTCCAGGATTTTCTGGGAACGGACGGCATTCCCGGATATTTCGAGCAATCACTGTGCGTATACGGGCATCAGGGCGAGGCATGTATCCGTTGCGGCAGGGCAATCAGGTGTATGGTGATCAGCCAGCGTTCGACCTTTTACTGTCCCGGGTGCCAGAAGTAGGGAGACTCCCGGGCCCGGCTGCAGGCCGCCGGCCGATGGCGGGCTTGCCCCGTGCCGCAGCGTCGGATGGCCGGAAAGCAGGGTTCTATCCCGTGGTCCGCAAACCACAGAAAACGGGCCGCCTGCGGGGGTTGAAGTGCCCCGTCATGGCGGCAAAAACAACCAAAATAGCTGGAAATCGAGGATTCAAACCAAGTATAATCCCGGCCAGGGTGCGATTAGAGTGGCCGGGGTGCCACGGCATCGCGGTTTAAACCAGCTTCAGACGGGGTACGACAGATAAGCCGGAGGATGGATCAGTGAAATCGATGCGATTTTGGTTGATTGTATTTTCTGTGGTGTTTGTTTCGGCAGGGTCGAGCCTGCCGGTTGCGGCGGATGGCCCCGGAAGCGGTGCGGCGTCTGATGGGGGGCCGTTCTTTCCGGGATTCCGGATTCCCGACTGGGCGAAATTTTTCTTCGCACAGGACGACCCGGCAGAAAACGGGACAGGTTCCGAAGAGGAAAACGGCCCGGCACTGGGAACCACACTGGAATTGACCCGGGACCTGGATGAACCGGAATCCCCCAACCTGTCCCAGGGTTTCAAGATCAAACGGCTCAGCACGGTCTGGCAGACCGAGACCGGGGCACTGACGGTCGGCAGCGACTGGGCAAACTTTCAGGATGTTCTGGGTCCGGACAAGGAGGTCAGCAGCCTGGCCAACCGGAAAAAGGTCACCAGCCAGGTAAAATGGCTGTCGCCCAATGGCTTTTCCATTTCCCTGGAAGACTCGCCGCGCGGGGAAATTTATTCCGACGAGTACTCCTTGAATGACGAACTCGGAGCATCCCCGAGCC
>WTGA01000041.1 GCA_011523765.1 Gammaproteobacteria bacterium | reverse complement strand
TTCTTGCGTTGAATCTTTCCGGACGGACCCTTGGGCAGGTGGTCCAGGAAGGCGATCCGCTTGGGGGATTTGGCTTTCCCAAGCAAAATCCGGCAATGTTCGGACAGCTCCTGTTCACTGCATCGGGCATTCTCCTTTAACACCACGGCTGCCATGACTTCCTCCCCGTAGTTCCGGTCTGCGATACCGTATGCGGCGGCTTCGAGCACGCCCGGGTGCTGGTACAGAACATCGTCAATCTCGCGCGGAGAGATGTTTTCGCCCCCTCGAATGATCAGTTCTTTCAGCCGGCCCGTGATATGGTAGTAACCGTCTTCATCCCGGTACCCCAGGTCTCCGGTATAAAACCAGCCCTCCCCGTCGAGAACCGCCTCGGTGGCTTCCGGATTCCTGAAATAGCCTTTCATCACATTGGGTCCTTTGATGGCGAGTTCGCCGATTTCGTTGTCCGGGATGGCTCGATGATGGCGGTTCACGATACGGGCTTCATTGCCGACCGGAAAACCCACGGACCCGTGACGTTGCCGGCCCGGTTCCATCGGGTTGGAATGGGTTTGCGCGGCGCATTCGCTGATCCCCATGGTCTCGATGATGGGAACCTGGAAGAGGGACTCAAATTTCTGGTGGATTTCCGGAGCGAGAGGCGCGGAGGCGGACCGGCCAAAGCGGACAGATTTTCTGAAATCCGAAGGATGGAAATTCCCTTCATCGTTGCGGGTCGGAACCCTGTTTTCCTGTCGGGCGATGAGATAGGAGAGGATGGTCGGGACCGCACTGAACCAGGTGCATCGATACGCCTGCATCCATCTCCAGAAACCGCTTGTGCTGAACTTCTGGGCGATGACCAGACTGCTGTTGCTCACGAGAGAGCCGAGCACGGACACCATTTCGGCATTGATATGGTACAGCGGCAGGACACACAGGCCCTTGTCGTGCGCGGCAAGGTGATGGGCCATCACGGTATTCCTGCCCCCTGCAATGACATTGCCGTGACTGAGCATCACCCCTTTGGGTTTCCCCGTGGTTCCCGATGTGTAGATCAGCAGGACGGTATCCCCGGTGGCGGGCACATGATCCGGGACTGCCGGGGTCCGGTCACTGGTATGGAGGTCATCGGGGTGCTCGTCCTCCCTGCAGAGCCTGACCTGGCAGTCATGGGCACGAAGAGTCTCTGCGTAGTCGGTCGAATATTTCTCCGAGCACAGGATCAGTTCGACTCCCGAGTGGGCGATGACATGGTTCAGCTGTTCCGGGCCGGCCACGGCATTCAGCGGCAGAATCACCCGGCCGCTGTACATGACGCCGAGAAACAGGCAGGTCGTCCACAAGCCGTTGTCGAGGAGGAAGGCAACTGTACTGCCTCTTGGAATTTCTTTGGTATCCAGCCATCGATTGATTTGACGGCAGGTAATCTGGAGTTCCCGGTACGTTACGGCCTTTCCGCTTTCTGCCGCTTCCAGATAGACCTTGTCCGGGGAGCGGGATGCCCAATCATCGATGAGCTGATTGATGGTGTCCGCCATGGGGTGCCAGCGATCGCGGTTTCAGGGGACTTTCACAGGCGGTCGGGCCGGGTATTTCTCCCAGTAATCCGCAAACAGTTCTTCCTCGATGGGCTCCGAATCCTCAATGACACGTGAAATTCGAGTGATGTTCAGATAATGGCGGTACTGCAGGTTTTCTGAAATGCTGTTTCCTCCCCAGGTGCCGCATCCCATGGAGAGCGAAAAGGGGAGCCCGTTGTTGAAAGCTCCGCCGGTTGCAAAACTGTGGACCTGGTTCACGATCACCCGGCAGACGGGGAGTTCCAGACCGAGTTCCATGGCCCGGTCATCGGAATTGGAATGCAGTGAAATGGAATGCCCCTTGCCCTGGTAATTCAAAATGCCTTCGGCAATGGACTTGGCTCCCTGAAAATCCGGTGCCTTGAAGACAGTGAGTACCGGGGAGAGCTTTTCTCCGGAGAACGGAGCCTGTTCACCGTACCGGTCCTCTTCCACCAGCAGCACGCGGGCCTGTCCGGTGCCGGTTCTGTCCAGGCCGGCATACCGGGCAATGGTGGAGGCGGATTTTGCAATAATCCGCGGATTGAGCTTGCCGTCTTTCCACATTGCTTTTTGCAGGACCCGTTTCTCCCCGCCTGACAGCAGTACCGCGCCGTTTTGCTGCAGGGAGTGCATCACTTCCTGGTAGACCGGTTCCACGATGACCAGGTTGTTTTCAGCGGAACAGCTGGTGGCATGGTCAAAGGACTTGGAAACCAGGATTTTCTCAGCGGCCTCCCCGATGTCGGCGGTTTCATCAATGATGGAAACCACGTTGCCGGCTCCCACGCCAATGGCCGGTGTGCCACTGGAATAGGCGGCCCGCACATTGCTTTGAGATCCGGTTGCGACGACCAGGTCCACGGATTCCATCAGTTGGCCCGTGGCCGCCTTGCCGGGAGGAGACGGCATCTTCTGCACCAGGTTCACGGGTGCGCCCACTCTTTCCAGCGCCGCCCGCATCAGGTGGACCAGTCTTTCGCAGGTCTTGTCCCCTTTTGGGGAAGGGGCCAGGACGATGGCATTTCTCCCTTTCAGCGCATTGAGGGTTTTGTTTACCGGGGTCGCGACCGGATTGGTGGACGGGACGATCGCCCCGACGACCCCCACCGGGCGGGCAATCCGGACAATACCGCGGGCGGGATTTTCTGAAATGACCCCGACCGACCTGACGCCTTTCAGGTCGCGCAACAGTCCCATGGTCTTGCGGCGGTTTTTATTGATTTTGTCATCCACATTGCCGAGGCCGGTGTCGGACACGGCCAATTCGGCAAGCAGGCGGTTGTTTTCGGGTTTTACGATACTCCATCCGACTGCCGTGACCGTTTCATCCACCGATTGCTGGTCAAACGACTCGAATTCGGTTTGTGCGTGACGGGCACGTTCCAGGGTCCTGGAGATTTCATTGTCCATATCGCGAGTCCGGTACAGGAAAAGAAAGGGTGCCGGTACCCCGGCACCCCGGTTTCAGGAATTACTCATCCTTGAGTGTTGCGAGAAGCTCGGTCAGGGCGGCCTGTCTCTCCTGCCACATGGCGATCACCTCATCACGATTCATGATGCGCACGGGCGAATTGGTCTGCTTCATTTTGCCGAGCGTCTTGTTGTCGCCGAACATCACCGGGACCTTTTCAGCCAGAAAATCAATGATCGCCTGGTCCGTGCCGGCGGGAACCATCAATCCGCGGAAGTTCACGCTGGAGTTGTCGACATCGATCCCGAGTTCCCGGAAGGTCGGGACATCGGGCAGGAATTCGTGGCGCTCAAGGTCGGCGACCGCCAGGATTTTGATGTCATCGCCTGCGCGCGCGGAGTCGGACAGGTTGTTGAATCCTGCCTTGACCTGCCCGCCTTTCACCAGTTTCAGTGCGCCAACACCCCCTTTGCCGGGTACATATTGCATGTCCGTTGCACTGGCCTTGGCCAGCTGGAGAAAGGCGATATGGTGACCGACAAATTTACCGGCACCGCTGACCGTCAGTTTCCCCGGATTTCCCTTGGCGAATTCGACCAGGTCCTGGGCGGTATTGAACGGGCTGTCTTTGCCGACGATGAGTACCGCCGGGTCCGCTCCCCAGTTGCCCACGGGCTCGAGATTCCCGATGTTGTACTTGGTGTCAAATACAATGGATTGCGCGATAAAGTGCGGGACGTTGTAGGCGGCCAGCATATACCCGTCGGTGGGCGCTTTTTCGGCAAACCAGTTCCAGCCCTTGCGTCCTCCTGCACCGGGCTTGTTGGTCACGTAAATGGGCTGGCCGATCGAAACCGGTTGTTCCTCCTTGTCCAGCTTGGCCGAAGCCAGGGTCGCAACGCGGGCCTGGAAATCGGTGGCACCGCCTGGGCTGTAGGCAACCATGACGCCAATTGGCCGGTCCGGATAGCCGTCTGCGTACGAAGCGGTTGCCATCGTCAAGGCGGAAATGGCCGCGACAAGGCCGGTGGCGAGTAACCGAGTGAGTGAAGGGATGGGGTTTGATTTCATGGTATGTCCTCCCGGAGCATTGAGTTAATGGGTGAAATGATTGGTTCAGTACCGTGCGACCGTCTGGTTTGGTTTCCCGGGTCCGGAGCCCCCCGGCTGGATCCAGCCGTCCCGGCTCCCGGGGATTGCCGGGCCGGGCGCCCGTCGGATGTGTTTTCTGTCCCGCGCCGTTTCCCGGGGTGCCGAAATCGGCTGGCCTGGTCGGCATACTGGTCTTTCACAGCAGCCAGCCGGTTGGGGTGCGCACATGAAGCAGTTTCCAAAACAGCGTGAAGATGAGAACCATGAAGGCGGCACTGATCCCGGTTTTAATGGCCAGGGATCTGGGGTCGGCCACCTGCCGTTTCCCGTACAGCACGATGATGGCAAGGAAAGCGAGGAAAGAACTGGTATAAAACCCCAGCGTTTCCATCAGCAGCACCATGGTGATGGAAATCCCCAGCCCGCCGGCCAGTTGCCGCCATGGAATCCGCGGGCGGCCGGTTTCATCCGCGGCAGGACCGGGGGGTGACCAACGCAAAAAGGAGATCACCTGCACCAGGGCCAGCAGCAACATCAGGGCCGAGATGATCCGGGGAAACAGGTAGACCTCGGGGTCCGTCTTCCAGAATGACAGGATGGCAAATGCAGCCGCAATGACCAGGCCATACAGGGTTGCCCAGAATTCTTGTTGATGGATGATGGCGCGGTTCACGGGATTGAAAGCTCTTTCGTTCAGTCGGCTGTTTTCGATTTCCTGCTGGAATAAATGCTGTAGACGATGGAACCTATGCACAGCGAAATCAGGATGAGGTTGATCGGGCCGGAGGTGAAGTAGCTGAACAGGCCATCGCCGCTTTCACCGATCAGTTTTCCCTGGAGAAAATTGTCTTCAGCGATGGGCCCCAGTATGATGCCCAGTACCAGTGGAGCCGGTCCGTATCCGAATCGGCTGGCGAAGTACATGAAAATTCCCAGAAGCATCATGATCAGCACATCAGAATAGCTGGACTGGATGCTGTATGTGCCGAATACCGCCAGGACCAGGATGACCGCTGCCATATAGTGTCCCGGTACCTTCATGATCAGGCCGCTGTGCTGGCTCAGGAAAAGGCCGATTACAACCATGAAGAACTGGGCAACCAGCAATGAGTTAATGAAGGTCCAGGTGGTTTCACCATGGATGCTGAAAAGGTCCGGACCAGGAAACAGGCCGTGAATGAGCAGGCCGCCGAGTAACACCGCAGCCGTGGGGCTGCCCGGGATGCTCAGGGTCAACAGCGGGACCAGGGAGGGGCCGACCATCGCATTGTTCGCGGATTCCGCGGCAATGATGCCATCGGGTTCCCCCTGCCCGAATTTGTCCGGGTCTTTGCTGGTTTTCCTGGTCTGGTCGTAGGCCACAAGACCGGCAATTTGCCCGCCTGCACCCGGAATGATGCCCACAACCGTGCCGATCAGGGAGCCAATGCAAAGGGCCCGGAACCGGCTCAGATTGTACCGGATGGATTGAAACAGCCTGGATTGCCCCAGCTTGTGAACCGTCGACTGGTCATCCTCGGCAGCATTGGCGAACAGCGTGAAGACCTGGGGGATCGCGAACAGTCCGATCAGGGCGACGACGATGTGGACGCCGCTTTCCAGGTGTTCTGAAAAGACAAACCGTTCTTCTCCAAGCATCGGATTGTCGCCAATGGTGGACAGTGCCAATCCAAACAAACCGGCCAGCAGTCCCTTGACCACTGAGCTGCTTCCTATGGTCCCGATAATGGTAATGCCCATAATGGCAATCCAGAAAAGCTCCGAGGGACCGAACCGCAGGGCCAGCTCCGCCAGGGGCGGAGTAAAAAAGATCAGGACCAGGATTCCGATCAGGCCGCCTGTGAATGAACTGATGAAACAATACTGCAGGGCTTCGGCCGCACGGCCCTGATTCGCCATGTTGTGCCCGTCCAGTGCCGTCGCAATATTGGCCGGGGCACCCGGGACATTGACCAGGATGGCGCTGATCGCGCCGCCCGCGACGGTGGAGGTGTACATGGCTCCGAGCAGTATGAGGCCGGATGCCGGTTCCATGTGGAAGGTGAACGGGATCATCAGGGCGACTGCCATGGTCGGACTGAGTCCCGGCAATGCGCCCAGGACCAGTCCGGCAAGCGTTCCACCCAGGAGCAGACCGATATGATAGAGCGTGAATACTTTATCGAAGTGTGTTAAGAACTCCATTGATCCATGGTTTTCAGTTGAAAATACACCTTGATCCCGGTACGTTCATGGTTCTGACCGTGTTTTTGCAGGCATTGACCGCCTGGAACGGTGAAAACAGGGGCTTCGCACTCATATATATGAGTGATATCCTAATGCAGCCGGTTGGTGAATGCAATGGCTTTGTTGCGGCCAGTCATCGAACGGGGTGGTCCACCCCCTGAGTGCAGAGGCCGAAACATGGTGAATCAGGGCGAAACTCCAATCGGGGACAGACCAAGTGGCACCCAAACTGCTGTATCAGACGGTTGAACAACATATCCGCAAGCATATTGAAAGCGGGAAGTGGGTTCCCGGAGACCTGATCCCTTCAGAATCCCAGCTGTCAGAGACGCTGGGTGTCAGTATCGGCACGGTCCGCAAGGCCATCGACCTGCTGGAGCAGGAGAAGCTGCTGTACCGCCACCAGGGAAAGGGAACCTATGTTTCCAGGATTGATTTCAACAACAGCCTGTTTCGGTACTTTTCCTATGGGACGGGGTCGGGTGAACCGGCGAGAATTCACAAGGTGACCCCGAAAAGGGAACGTGTCCTGGCGACCGCCGATCTTTGCAAGTCCCTGCAGATCTCCATCGGGACCCCTTTGGTATACATAGAAAGACTGGGCTTGGACGAGGATGACCAACCGGTACTGGTGGAAAAGTGCTGGTGGCTGGCAGATGTCGTCGCGGGCCTTGAAGATACGGAACTGCACATCCCCGATTTGTTTTACGCCCTGATAGAAGAACGATTCGGGGTGCATATCGTCCGTGCACAGGAAACGCTGACCGCGGACATTGCGGACCGGGAGACGGCAAAGAGGCTCGGAATTACTCCCGGGGACCCCATCGTGGTATTGTTGAGGACGACGTATACTGTCCGGGATCGGATCATCGAATACCGGGTGACCCGTGGTCGCCTCGACAAGTTTTCCTATAAAACGGAAATTCGCTAGACGGCCGTTCTGCCCGTTCCGAACCGGACCCGCCTCCGGCCAGCGGGAAAGTCCGGAACGACCGGCCGGTTATCCCAGCACCTTGACCAGCTCTTCCATGCCGGGCTGAATCTTGTCGGTTTCGATGGAAGAAAACCCCATCCTGAAAAAGTTCCTGGGACGGTCCCTGCCATGAAAAAACACTTCTCCAGGTTCAAACAACACCCCCGCCCTGGCAGCCTGGACGGCAAGGTGCTTGGTGTCCAGGCCCTCCGGACCCCTGACCCAGAATGCCGATCCGCCAAACGTGGGGCGCTGGCTGTGGTCCTTGAAGTGGGTTTCCAGCAGGTCGCCCAGAATGATCCATCGTGCATGCAGGGTGTGACCCAGGCGGGTGATCAGGGCATCGTGGTAACCTTTCTTCAGAAACTGGGAGACAATGAACTGGTTGTTGCTGGGAGGATGACGGATGATCAGCCTGCGCAAGGCCCGTGCCTGCCGGATGAACTCTTTCGGGGCAACCAGATAGCCCAGCCGGATTCCCGGGGCCAGTGTCTTGGATAAACTGCCGATGTAAATCACCCGCCCGTCATCATCCAGGCTTTTGAGGGCGGGAGTCGGCTCACCGACATAGTTGAATTCGGATTCGTAGTCATCCTCAACGATGATGACATCATGCTTGTGCGCCTGTTCAAGCAGTTCGGTCCTGCGTTCCCTGGGCATGGTGACTGTGGTGGGATAGTGGTGGCTGGGAGTGGTGTATACGCAGTCGCAGCTGGCGAATCTTTCGTCAGGCACCAGCCCGTGGTGGTCCACTTTCAACGGGGTCAGGTTCGGGGTGAAGACAGCGAATGTATTTTCCGCGTCGACATAGCCCGGGGTTTCGAAACCCATTCTTTTGTCCGGACCGAGCAGCAGCTGGGCGGTCATGTAGATGCCGAGTTGTGCCCCGACGGTAATCAGGATTTCATCTTCTTCGGCCCAGACCCCTCTGCGCGGCAGAATCTTTTTGTGAATCTGTTCGATCAGTTCCGGGTTGTCCCGGTCGGTCCGGTCCGGTGCCCAGTCATGGATGGCCTGCACGGCGACGGCTTCCCGGGCGCATTCCCGCCAGTCAGCGACTGGAAAGAGTTCGCGGTCATACTGGCCGCAGATGAACGGGTAGGGATACTGGTGCCAGTTCGCGGGCTTGCTGTGTTGGCGCAGTTCTTCGGGCCGGATAACCAGCCGGTTGTGCCACTGTACCGTGTGCTGAAACGGTTTCGCCGGTTTCGGCCGGTTTGCCCAGCCTTTGAGGATATCTTTGTTGACATAGAATCCGCTGCGTTCCCGGGCGGTCAGGAACCCCTCGGCCACCAGATTCTGGTAGGCATTGACCACGGTATTGCGGGCAACGGAAAGTTGCCTGGAAAGTTTTCTGCTGGAGGGAAGCGGAGAATCCGGTGCAAGGTGGCCTTCCAGAATGGAGGACACAATCATTTCCTGAATGCGGGACTGCAGGGTGCCTCTTTGATGCGCTGGAAGCTGGAAAAGGTACTCGGTCACTCTGGGCGATAAACCAAATTGAATTGGGTTCTTGTCGACGGGTTTCGCCGAACTTGATTAAATCATGAAATCCGTGGAAAAACCACGCCGCGGAGCCGGAATCGCGGCGGCTTCACGACCAATGCCCTGCACCCGCCCCGCACGCGGCCATGAACGGTGAAAGCCTGCAGATCGTCGGACACCTGGCCGGGCATCGACGACCAACCGTTGCGTCCATCAAGATGACGAGAAGCCGGGATGCTGAACGGGTGGCAAGTCATCCCAACCCCGCTCATGGCGGTGAGCCGGGACAAACCGGACCGGTGGAAATGGAACAGGGCGCAGCCGGCGGACAGGTACAGCAACCGGTTCAGGCCATTCGCGCCCGAGCATCCCGGACCAGGCGGGTACCGGCCACCCGGGGCGGGGTCGCACTCGAATTGACCGCCCTGCGCAGACACGCGGTCGCAAGCATTCCCCGCCCGTTGTCCGCTGCAGGGCAGGCAAGCGGGATCAGCCCACGGTGAACTGTCCCATCATGCCGCGGTCCTCATGCTCCAGAATGTGGCAGTGATACATATAGGGGTATCGCTCGGTTGCCGGATGATCGAAGCGTACGACAATCTCTGACCAGTCGTCGTCATCCAGCACCACCATGTCTTTCCAGCCCCGCTGCTCCGGTGGTGCCGCGGAACCTTCCATCCGTTCGATCAGGAACGAACAGCCGTGCACATGAAACGGGTGGGCACCCTGGTTGGAACGAATTCGCCAACGTTCCCATACGCCGAGTTGAACCCGTTCATTGATCACGTTCATATCCATCGCCGCACCGTTAATGGTCATATCCGTACCGGCATGGCCACCGTCGTTTCCCATTCCTCCGCCATCCTCCATGTTCAGCATAAAGTCACGGGAGCCCACGATTTCCCGGGGTTGCGGGCGGACAATGGTGGCCAGCTGCTCAGGCAGCGGGGCGGTATGTGCCGGCAGGGTCTTGTCGACGATCAAGGTCAGCGAGGGCGGCGGAAGTTCTCTCCCGGACCGGTCGAACAGGGCCAACAAACTGCCGACAAGGCCTTCTTCTTCGTCAAATTCATCTTCGAAAAGGGTCTGCAGCCCGGCGGGTTTGCCATCGGCCATATCCACGACAATTTCACAACGCTCGCCCGGTGACATTTCCATCGTTGTCAAGGGCACGGGGGCTTCCAGCAAACCGCCATCAGTGGCTATTTTGTAAAACGTACGGTTATCGGCAAAGCCGACGATATAAAATCGCGCATTGGCACCGTTCAGAAGCCGCAACCGGACTTTGCCGGCAGGCACGCTGGCTACCGGTGCGATGGCGCCGTTGATGATCACGGTGTCGCCCAGCCAGCCGTCCTCGTGTGCGTCGTACAGCGAATAGACAAGACGGCCTTGTGCATCGAAGGTCCGATCCTGGATGATCACGGGCAGGTCATCGATGCCATATTGGTGCGGCAGCGGCAGTGAGTCTGCCTCCTCGTCCTCAATGAGGATCAGGCCGGCAAGTCCACGATACACCTGTTCGCCAGTTTTGCCGTGGGTATGGGAGTGATACCAACAGGTGGCCGCCGGCTGCACGATGGACAAACTGGGCTGCCAATCGGCACCAGGCGCGATCGCCCGTTGCGGACCGCCATCGACCTCACCCGGGACATGCAGGCCGTGGCCGTGTACGGCCACGCTTTCAGTCAGCGTGTTTCGGTAATGCAGATTGAGTTCGCTGCCTTGCCGGGTCCGAATCGTTGGCCCCAGGTAATCCTGGCTGAATCCCAGGGTGGGGGTCTTGACACCAGGTCTGAAAGACCAGGTGCCGCTTCGAATCTGCAGCTCGACCGGCTTTCCCTGGCGACCATCGACCAGGGGCGGTATCGGTAACCGGGAGGGGGCCGTTTTGCTCCAGCTGCGGGGCAGGCAGCCTGCACCGATGAAGGCCGCACCACCGGCAAGAAACCGCCGTCGTGAAAATTTCCATGACATCGAACTAGAGCTCCTTTTGATCGGGATGATTGATTGTGTATTGCATTGTAAAGTGACCACCCGAACCACAGGGCGGGGCCGCCCGCTCCAACCCACGGGCCGGTCCATCGGAACGCAGCAACGCGGGTTGCATAGTATGGCCCGCCGGGAGCCGTGCCTGTCAAGTATATATCACGAGCAACCGTCCGGTTGGATCCTCCTGCCATCCAGGGGGAGGATGGAGGGCTCGAACCGGCATACAACGGCAAAGTGCCCGGTTGACCCCTGTCCTGCCGGGGCCCGAGAGCGGACAGGCGAAGCGAAACCTGCAACGGGAAAGTGATGCCAGCCGACTGTAAAAAAAAGGGAAAGTCGACCAGGTGGAGCACCCCCTTTGGGTAGGGTCGACAGTACTGTAGAGACGGGGCGGGGTTTCTCCATCTTGCACACGGGTACGCTATAATTTGGAGCATGGTGACCCTCCGTGCCCGGTTCAGTTCGCTCCCGCTTCGCCGCCGGGGCAGCAGGGGTGGGTGGTCGGCCATATTCGAATGTGCGGACCACAGGTAGCAGCCATTGTTGAGCAACACTTCTCTTGATGACAAATATTCGCTGGAGGTCGCCAGGGCCTATCTGACGGGCATTGAGGCGCTGGTCCGATTGCCCATCCTGCAGCACCAAAGGGATTTGGAAGCCGGCCTCAATACGGCAGGGTTCGTATCCGGGTACCGGGGTTCGCCGGTCGGCACCGTGGACCAGTCGATGTGGAAAGCGAAAACATGGCTTGACCGGCACAACATCGTGTTTCAACCGGGAGTCAACGAGGATCTTGCGGCGACGGCGGTATGGGGAACCCAGCAGGCGCACCTGATGCCCGCCCCCCTCTATGACGGGGTCTTCTCCATGTGGTACGGCAAGGGTCCGGGCGTTGATCGCAGCATGGACGTCATCAAGCATGCCAATGCCTTCGGGACGACCCGGTTCGGAGGGGTCCTGGCGGTCGCCGGCGATGACCATGCCTGTAAATCCTCGACCACTGCACACCAGAGTGAACACATGTTGATCGGAGCGGCCGTGCCGGTACTGAATCCGGCCAATGTGCAGGAGGTGCTGGATTACGGGATTATCGGCTGGGCGCTGTCCCGTTACAGCGGGTGCTGGGTCGGCCTCAAGGCCATCACTGAAAATATGGATTCAGCGATATCGGCAGATATCGACCCGAATCGTGTGCAGGTCACCCTTCCGGAGGATTTTGAAGAACCCGAATGCGGTCTCAATGCCCAATGGCCAACCACTCCCCTGGAGCAGGAGTGGCTGTTGCACCAGTACCGGATTGATGCGGCCCGGGCATTTGCCTGGGCCAATCACCTCAACCGCATCATGATGGATTCTCCCAACCCGCGTTTGGGGATCGTCACCACCGGCAAGACCTATCCGGATGTGATGGAAGCATTGGATGACCTGGGCATCGGTCTCCAGCAAGCGCAAGAGATTGGCCTTCGAATATTGAAAGTGGGGATGAGTTGGCCGCTGGAACCCATTTCAACTCACCGGTTTGCCAAGGGACTGAATGAAATTCTCGTTATCGAGGAAAAACGAAGGGTTCTGGAGGACCAGATCACCGGGTTGTTGTACAACCGGGCAGTGGAAGGCCGCCCCCGTGTCGTGGGTGAATTCGATGAATGCGGCAATGGCCTGGTCACCAGTTTGGGGGAACTGACCCCCGCCATCGTCGCCCGGGCCATCGGCAGCCGGATTACCCGTTTTCATGAAAGCCGAAGCATTGTTGATCGGCTGGAGTTCCTGGAGGCCAAGGAAAGGCGGCTTGCACGTCCACGGAAAACGCTGGTCCGGACCCCGTATTTCTGTTCAGGCTGCCCGCACAATACCTCGACCCGCATTCCGGATGGCAGCGTTGGCATGGCCGGGATCGGGTGTCACTACATGGTCAAATGGATGGACCGGAATACCGAAACCTTCACGCACATGGGAGGGGAAGGTGCCTCATGGATCGGAATCTCCCCATTTTCCGGCACCGAACATGTTTTTCAGAATATCGGCGACGGCACCTATTTCCACAGTGGAATACTGGCGATACGTGCGGCCATCGCATCGGGTGTCAACATTACCTACAAAATACTGTTCAATGATGCGGTCGCGATGACCGGCGGGCAGCCGGTAGACGGCTCGCTGACCCTGCCGGAACTGATCGCCCAATTGCAGGCGGAAGGCATCCGGCGCTTGGCGGTGGTCGCCGAGGACGGTGAAAATGCCCGGGGCCAACTCAAGGGGTGTGCAGGCATTACCATCCACCACCGCCGTGAATTTGAGCAACTGCAACGGGAAATGCGCGAAATAAAGGGAACCAGCGTCATTGTCTACGACCAGCGATGCGCCTCGGAGAAACGCAGACGGCGAAAACGGGGGTTGATGCCGGAGAGTCCGACGCGGGTATTCATCAACCCGGATGTCTGCGAAGGCTGTGGCGATTGCAGTACCACATCGAATTGCCTCTCGGTATTGCCCAAGAAAACCGAGCTCGGCACCAAGCGTCAGATTGACCAGAGTGCCTGCAACCGGGACTTCAGCTGCCTGGATGGATTTTGCCCGAGCTTTGTGACGGTGGAAGGAGCGGACCTGCCATCGGGCAGCCGCCAGGATGCCGGGGAGGAAAATCCGGTGGATATCCTGCTCATCGATCCTCCGATGCCGGAACTGGACCGCCCCTGGAATGTATTGGTCACAGGCATCGGCGGAACCGGTGTTCTGACCGTTGGGTCCCTGTTGGCGATGGCCGCACACCTTGAGGGCAAGGGCTGCTCGACCCTGAACCAGACCGGGCTTGCGCAGAAATTCGGTGCGGTGGTCAGCCATGTGCGGGTCGCCGGCAGACAGTCGGATATCCATGCCGTGCGCATACCCGATGGCGGTGCCGATTTGTTGCTGGGGTGCGATCTCGTGGTATCGGCCATGCCCGAGGCGCTGGCCAGGCTGGACCCTGAGCGTTCGCATTCGGTGGTCAATACCTATGAAAACCCGACCGCAGATTTCATACACAACGACCAGTATGAATTTCCCGGATCGCAGATGCAGTCACTCATCGTCGGGGAAACGGGGGAAGGGAAGGCACATTTTGTCAATGCGACCCGGGTTGCGCGGGACCTGCTCGGTGATTCCATTGCCAGCAACCTGTTTCTGCTTGGATACGCCTACCAGAAGGGGATGATTCCCGTTGAGGCGGAATCAATCAACCGGGCAGTTGAACTCAACGGTGTTGCCGTGGAATTCAACCAGCAGGCCTTCCTGTGGGGACGCCGTGCTGCAGTGGACCTGCAGCTCGTGGAAATCCGTGCAGGCGGTGCCACCCCCGTTCAGGAAATACTGTCCCGGCTTGATGACATCATCGAGTGGCGGTACGACTTTTTGGTCAAATACCAGGACCGGGCGTACGCGGACCGTTACCGAACGCTGGTCGAGGCGGCCCGGCAAGCGGAAAATGGATTGAACGGCCCTGCGACGACTTCCCTGGCCGAAGCCGTGGCCCGGAGCGCTTTCAGGCTGATGGCCTACAAGGATGAATATGAAATTGCCCGGCTGTACTCTGACGGGCGGTTCCTGGAGAACCTGAAAAACCAGTTCTCGGGTGATTTCAAGTTCAGTTTTCACATGGCTCCTCCTTGGCTGTCGAAAAAAGACCCCCTGACCGGGCATTTGCAAAAACGCCGGTTTCCGGGGGCAGCATTGAAGGTTTTCAAAATCCTTTCGCGGTTGCGGTTTCTGAGAGGGTCCGCATGGGACCCTTTCGGAAGAACCCGCGAGAGAAGGCTGGAGCGTCGCTTGATCCGTGAATATGAAGACGATATCAGGAGTATTGCCGATCAACTGAATGAAAGGAATTACGCTGCCGCGATTGCGATCGCAGGCTTGCCGGAAATGGTCAAGGGATTCGGGCATATCAAAATGGCAAACATTGAAAAATTTCACGAAGCCAGGAAAGATCTGTTTGTTCAATTCAGGGAGTCGGAGTTGTCACTGGTTGTCAATCATTAACTGGTGGGGTCTCTCAAAGGGAAGCAGATATCGCAAGTCCAGATACCCGCTGGCAGCGTGTTGTCGGCCCTTGCTTTTGTGGAGGCAAGAATGGTCAGAACGAGAATCGATGTTGACGGTTTCAATCTTCATTAAGGAGTGGTCAAGCATTTTGTGGCAACCCAGTTAAGCGATTTTTTCCATTCCCCCAGGGTAGTTTCATAGCCACCTGGACTCCGATATCCCAGTGACGAATGCAACCAGCACGGGGGGGTATTGTGGCTTCGTGATGGTATGCAACACGTCCTGTTTGGCCTGTGAGTGCGTCCGGTAGTGCCTCAATGGATCAGATTGTGCTCGAACTTAGCCAACGTCTCGGAAAGTTGTCCCGTACTCAATGCAGTGACCATGGATTTCGGCAGGTTTTTCAGGCCGATGTATGCCTCAGGATTCCATTCGTATCAACATTTCGACCAGTCCCTTCAGGTCAGGTGGTTCAGATAGACTCCAGGGTATCGCCCGATCTGACGTATTTCAAGCCTCTACAAGGCTTGAGTGTTCTCCCTGGTTTCAGAGGTCTGGTTTTTCAAGAGCCGATGCATGGGCGGTCAACTCAACCGGGATGCTGGGTATAGATACCAGTTATTGCAAACAACAAAAATCGCCCCTTTTCCTTCATTCGGGCTACGCCCTCACTCCAGAAAAGGGGCGGGTGTTGCACTTCAGAGTGGAGGCGGGGAACGAAAAAAGCTGGAAGAAAATCCAAAACTGGATGAAGCGATGATCCGCGGGATCGTGACGGGCGCCACGGAATCCCGTAAAGCGATGATCATGGCCACCGACCAGGGACTGGATGAACTGGAAAAGCGGGTCGCTGCCAAAAGTGATATCGGCGACCTGAAAGGGCAGACCGGTGACCGGAAAGGCGATACATTCAAGTATATCTGCATGCCCGGCTTTGTGACCCCGGGGCCATGGCCGCTTTATCCGGGTTCGTTTTAAGGCTCCTGCCGCCCTTGGCCTGAATCCGGATTCGTCTTCCAACCACACACAAACCCCGCTTCGGCGGGGTTTTCTTTGGTGCGCCAGGCATGGCGCGGAGCGCCACTGGCGCTGTTCCAGTCCACGTGG
>WTGA01000124.1 GCA_011523765.1 Gammaproteobacteria bacterium | reverse complement strand
ATGCGGCTTCGTCCGCTCAAATTTCTCTTTCGCCATCGCTCTGTTTCTCGAAAATTGATATCCCTGCAGCCCGGCTAGGCAGCATTCCGGATTGCGCCGACAATATTTTCCGGAACCGGGGAATAGCGCTTGAATTCCATGGTGTAGCTTGCCCTCCCCTGGGTGGCCGAACGCAGGGCCGTGGCATAGCCGAACATTTCCGACAAGGGGATTTCCGCCTTGACAATCTTGCCGCTCGGCGAATCCTCCATTTCGTGAATCAGCCCGCGCCGGGAACTCAAATCGCCGTTGACATTCCCCATGTATTCCTCGGGGGTCACCACCTCGACCGCCATCAACGGTTCCAGCAACTGCGGACCGGCCTTGCGCGCACCTTCCTTGAACGCCATCGAACCCGCCACCTTGAAGGCAATTTCAGATGAATCCACTTCATGGTAGGAGCCGAAAAACAACGTGGCCTTGACATCAATCATCGGGTAACCGGCGAGGATGCCCGATCGCATGGCCTCCCGGATGCCCTTGTCCACGGCCGGAATATATTCGCGGGGAACGACGCCTCCCTTGATTTCGTCCACAAATTCATAGCCTTTGCCCAGTTCCTGGGGCTCCAGCCGGACATGCACATGGCCATACTGGCCGCGGCCCCCGGTTTGCTTCGCGTATTTGTGTTCGGTTTCAACGGCCCGGCTGATGGTCTCACGGTAGGCGACCTGGGGCTTGCCGATATTGGCCGCCACACTGAATTCCCGCCTGAGCCGGTCAATGATGATTTCAAGATGCAGTTCACCCATTCCGGAAATGATGGTCTGGCCGGACTCCTCGTCCGAATTCACCCGGAAGGAAGGGTCTTCCTGGGCCAGCTTGGCCAGTGCAATCCCCAGTTTCTCCTGGTCCGACTTGGTTTTGGGTTCAACCGCCTGGGAGATCACGGGTTCGGGGAACTCCATTCTTTCCAGCACCACTTCACCTTTGGGGGCACACAACGTATCCCCGGTGGTGATGCTCTTCAGACCCACCCCGGCCGCGATATCCCCGGCACGCACTTCCTTGATGTCCCGGCGGTCATTGGAGTGCATCTGCAGAATCCGGCCCATCCGTTCCTTCTTGCCCTTCACGGAATTCAAAACGGTATCCCCGGCATTGACCACCCCGGAATACACCCTGAAAAAGACCAGTTGACCGAAAAACGGGTCAGACATCAGCTTGAAGGCCAGCGCGGAGAAGGGCGCGTGGTCACTGGACTCCCGCTCCACCTCGGTTTCACCGTCCGCCGCAATGCCCCGGATTGCCGGGACATCCACCGGACTGGGCATGAAATCCACCACGCCGTCCAGCATGGCCTGCACGCCCTTGTTCTTGAATGCGGAACCGCAAAAAACCGGAATGACTTCACCGGCCAGTGTCCGCATGCGGATCCCTTTCTTGATTTCCCCTTCCGTCAACTCTCCCTGGTCGAAGTACCGGTTCATCAGGGTTTCCTCCGCTTCGGCCGCGGCTTCCACAAGTTTCGCCCGGTACTCTTCGCTGGCGGCCCGGTATTCGTCCGGGACCGGCGCATACTCGAACTCCACTCCCATGTTCTCTTCCTTCCAGTACACGGCTTTCATCTTGACCAGGTCGATCACTCCCCTGAATCCGTCCTCCGCACCGATGTTGAGCTGCATGACCACCGGATTGGCACCCAGCCGGGTCCGGATCTGCCTCACCACCCGAAAAAAATCCGCCCCGGTGCGGTCCATTTTATTGACGAATGCCATGCGCGGAACGTTGTACTTGTTCGCCTGGCGCCATACCGTTTCGGACTGGGGCTCGACCCCCCCCACGGCACAGAAAACCGCAACGGTTCCATCCAGCACACGGAGCGAACGCTCCACCTCGATGGTGAAATCCACATGCCCCGGCGTATCGATAATGTTGATGCGGTGTTCAGGGTATTTGTTTTCCATCCCGCTCCAGAAACAGGTGGTCGCGGCCGAAGTGATGGTAATTCCCCTTTCCTGTTCCTGTTCCATCCAGTCCATCACCGCATTGCCGTCATGCACTTCCCCGATCTTGTGGGACAGGCCGGTATAGAACAGCACGCGTTCGGTGGTCGTCGTCTTGCCCGCATCAATGTGGGCCATGATGCCGATATTGCGATACCGTTCAAGAGGAGTCTGCCGTGCCATGAGAGTGAAACCGTTTCCTGCCCTAAAAGCGGTAATGGGAAAATGCCTTGTTCGCTTCGGCCATCTTGTGCGTATCTTCACGCTTTTTCACGGCACTGCCGCGTTCATCCGAAGCATCCATCAGTTCCCCCGCAAGACGGGCCATCATTGACTTTTCATTTCTTTTGCGCGCCGCTGCCACGAGCCAGCGCATCGCCAGCGCCATCTGGCGATTCGGCCGCACTTCCACGGGGACCTGGTACGTGGCCCCGCCCACCCGGCGGCTCTTGACCTCGACCCCCGGACTCACATTTTCCAGCGCATGGTTGAAAACCCTGACCGGGTCCTCCCTGCCGCGTTCCCTGATGATGTCCAGCGCGCGGTACATGATCTTCTCGGCGGTGGATTTCTTTCCATCGCGCATCATGATGTTGATAAATTTTGCGATGGTCTGGTCCTTGTATTTGGGATCAGGCAAAATTTTCCGCTTTGGCACTTCTCGTCGTCTTGGCATCACTCAAATTCTTTGTTGTTGGCTTTCCATGCAATCACTCCTGCCGGAAAGCCAGAGGCGAGTCAACCCGCCCTTGCTTTCGTAAAGGTTCAACACACCCGATTGTTTTTCCGGTTTATTCCATCTCATAAGCTCCTCCTGAACATCCGGAAAAGCCAACCCCCCCAGGAATAACCAAAGGCTTGGGAGTTTAGGGTTCGGCAGCGACACCCCGTGTGCCACATTTGGTTGTGTCTTGCTGCTCCGGGCTCAAACTCAGCCCATGTCTTCAAAAATTAATCTATGATTTAGGGCGCTTGGCGCCGTATTTCGAACGACCTCGCCGTCTGTCGGAAACTCCGGAGGTATCCAGCGCCCCGCGAACGGTGTGGTAACGCACACCGGGCAAGTCCTTGACCCGGCCTCCCCGGAGCAACACCACCGAGTGCTCCTGCAGGTTATGCCCTTCCCCCCCGATATAGGTGGTCACTTCATAACCGTTCGTCAACCGGACCCGGGCCACTTTACGCAGCGCGGAATTCGGTTTCTTCGGGGTAGTGGTATAAACCCGGGTACAAACCCCCCGTTTCTGCGGGCAAGACTGCAATGCCGGAACATTGGTCTTTTTGACCTGCTTCTGACGTGGCTTTCTAACCAGCTGGTTTAGTGTTGGCATTTGCTCTGATTACCTGGATTGGCTACCTGCTCCGGATACCCTGAAAGCACGAAACCCGAAAGAATCCAATGAAACTCCCGATGAAATTCACGGTTCATGTGCATGCGATTTCCGTAAGGGCGCCGATTCTATGCCGATGAAAAATCAGTGTCAAGAAAAAATCGCCTTTTTGCCCGCGCCCGGCCTGAACCCGTTTACTGTGTCGTAACCGGTTCCTCCACGTCCTGGAAACTGATCCCCATCAGTTCCCCGTCGACATTTTCATTGGTTTTCAACAGTTCCTCAAGGGCATGATTCTTTTGGATATCCTCGATTCTGTTTCGTTTCCTGTCTTCATGGAAAGCGAGGCCGCTGCCGGCCGGAAGCAATCGTCCCACGATGACATTCTCCTTGAGGCCGCGAAGATGGTCCACCTTGCCGTTGACCGAGGCATTGGTCAGTACGCGGGTCGTTTCCTGGAATGAAGCGGCCGAAATAAAGGATTCCGTGGTCAGGGACGCCTTGGTGATCCCCAACAGCACGGGCGCATAGGTGGCCGGCTGCTTGCCCTGTTCGACCAGTTCATCGTTCTGGGTGAGAAGCAGGGATTTTTCCACCTGCTCACCCGGCAAATAGGTGCTGTCGCCCACGTCCAGAATTTCCACCTTGCGCAGCATCTGCCGGATGATGACTTCAATGTGCTTGTCGTTGATCTTGACCCCCTGCAACTGGTACACATCCTGCACCTCGTTCACGATATAGTCCGCGAGGGCTTCGATTCCCCGGTATTTGAGAATATCGCTGGCCAGGGGCGGCCCTTCGACCACCACTTCCCCCCGCTCCACGGTTTCGCCTTCAAACACATTGATTCGGCGGATTTTGGGGATCAGCGTGCTGTGGGACTTGCCGTCCTTGCCGGTAATGACCAGCCGGTATTTGCTCTTGGTTTCCTTGCCGAAGGAAACGATGCCGTCTGCTTCAGCCAGAATGGCCGACTCCTTGGGTTTTCTGGCTTCAAACAGCTCGGCCACCCGCGGCAATCCACCCGTGATATCCCGGATCTTCGAAGATTCCTGGGGAATCTTGGCAATCACATCTCCGCTGCTGACCTGCTGTCCATCTTCCAGCATGACGATGGATTCCGGAGGCAGCTGGTAGCGCACATCGACATCCGTACCCGCAATCTTGATGGGAGTGCCGACCTCATCCACCAGGCTGATGGTGGGCTTGATATCCAGCGCACTGCCGCGACGGCTTTGCGGGTCGAGCACCACATAGGTGCTCTTGCCGGTCAGTTCGTCCGTCTGCATATTCACCGTCACCCCTTCCTCGAGGTCGGTGAAGACGACGGTGCCCGCCACTTCGGTAATGATCGGATGGGTGTGCGGGTCCCACGTCGCAACGACATCCCCGATCTTCACTTCCGAGCCTTCGATGACACTCAGCACGGCCCCGTACGGCAGTTTGTGCCGTTCACGGTCACGGCCATGGTTGTCCTGCACAACCAGTTCACTGGAACGGGTCACCACGACATGCCTGCGGTCGGTATTCTTGATCAGCTTGACCCCCTTGAGATGAATCCTGCCTTCATTCTTGAGTTCAACCTGGCTGACCACCGAGGAACCGGAAGCCGCCCCGCCGATATGGAAAGTGCGCATGGTCAGCTGCGTGCCCGGCTCACCGATGGACTGCGCGGCAATGACCCCCACGGCTTCGCCGATATTGATGGTGTGCCCCCTGCCCAGGTCCCGGCCATAGCATTTGGAACAGACGCCATAACGGGTCTGGCAGGTCACGGCGGAACGGACCGTCACTTCGTGGGTGTTGGCCTTTTCCACCTGCTTCACCGTTTTTTCATCGATCATCTGATCCCTGGAAACAATCACCTCGTTCGTCACAGGATCAAGGATGTCATGGGTCGTATACCGGCCCAGGATCCGGTCACTCAGCGGCACAACCACCTCTCCCCCCTGGACCTGGGCTTCGCGCAACAGGCCTTCCCCGGTTCCGCAATCCTCCTCCGTGACCACCAGGTCCTGGCAGACATCCACCAGGCGACGGGTCAGGTAGCCGGAATTGGCGGTTTTCAGCGCCGTATCCGCAAGGCCCTTGCGCGCGCCGTGAGTGGAAATGAAGTACTGCAGCACATTCAGCCCTTCACGGAAGTTGGCGGTAATGGGGGTTTCAATGATGGAACCGTCCGGTTTGGCCATCAGTCCCCGCATGCCGGCAAGCTGCCTGATCTGCGCATGGGAACCCCGGGCCCCGGAATCCGCCATCATGTAAATCGAGTTGAAGGAATCCTGCTCCACCATCGTTCCCTCCCGGTCGGCAACCCGCTCCACCCCGAGCTCGGCCATCATGGAGTTCGCCACCTGTTCACTGGTCCGCGTCCAGATATCGATGACCTTGTTGTAGCGCTCCCCGTCTGTCAGCAGGCCGGCACTGTACTGCTGCTGGATTTCCACCACTTCCTTCTGGGCATGATCGAGGATCCGGGCCTTGGAATGCGGAATCACCATATCATCCACGCCGATGGAAACCCCGGCCAGCGCGGCCATCTTGAATCCCATGTACATCAGCTGGTCTGCGAAGATGACCGTCTCCTTCAATCCGGTCTGGCGATAGGAAACATTGATCAGTTCCGATATCGTCTTCTTCTTCATCGTCTGGTTGATCAGGCTGAAATCCAGTCTTGCGGGCAGGATTTCAGAAAGCAACGCACGACCGACCGTCGTTTCCACCAGCCGGCATTTCCCGGTCGGCTTGCCGTTGCCGTCGTATTCGGGCAGCCGCACTTTTATCCTGGCATGCAGGTGCGCCTGATGGGTTTCATTGGCTTTCCTGACTTCATTGACATTCGCAAACCAGCTGCCTGTGCCGTTGGCATCCGCACTTTCCCGGGTCATGTAGTACAGGCCGAGCACGATGTCCTGGGAGGGAACGATAATGGGCTCCCCGTTCGCCGGGGACAGGACATTGTTGGTCGACATCATCAGCGTGCGGGCTTCGAGCTGGGCTTCGATCGAAAGCGGGACATGCACCGCCATCTGGTCGCCGTCAAAGTCGGCGTTGTAAGGGGTACAGACCAGCGGATGCAGCTGGATGGCCTTGCCCTCTATGAGCACCGGTTCAAAGGCCTGGATGCCGAGCCGGTGCAGCGTGGGCGCCCGGTTCAGCATGACGGGGTGTTCCCGGATGACTTCCTCGAGGATATCCCAGACTTCGGGCCGTTCGCTTTCCACCATCTTTTTGGCCATCTTGATGGTGGCTGCCATTCCCCTCAGTTCAAGTTTGCTGAAAATGAACGGCTTGAACAGTTCGAGGGCCATTTTCTTCGGCAGGCCGCATTGATGCAGCTTGAGTGTCGGCCCCACGACAATCACCGACCGGCCGGAATAGTCGACGCGCTTGCCGAGCAGGTTCTGCCGGAATCGGCCCTGCTTCCCCTTGATCATGTCGGAAATGGATTTCAGCTGGCGCCGGTTGGCCCCGGTGATGGCCTTGCCGCGGCGGCCATTGTCCAGCATTGCGTCCACCGCTTCCTGCAGCATGCGTTTTTCATTGCGCACAATCAGGTCCGGCGCATTCAGGTCCAGCAGTCGCTTCAGGCGGTTGTTCCGGTTGATCACACGGCGGTACAGGTCATTCAGGTCCGAGGTCGCAAACCGGCCGCCTTCCAGCGGAACCAGGGGACGCAGGTCGGGCGGGAGCACCGGCAGCACATCGATGATCATCCACGCCGGGTTGTTTCCGGAACTGATGAAGGCCTGGATGACCTTCAACCGGCTGGTCAGTTTCTTGATTTTCGTCTCGGACCGGGTCGCCGCCAGTTCCTCCCTGAGCACGCTGGCTTCCTCTTCAAGATCGATTTCCTTCAACAGGGTCCGAATGGATTCCGCTCCCATTCCCGCCTCGAACTCGTCGCCATAGGTTTCAATGGCTTCGAGATAGGATTCTTCCGTCAGCAGGCTGCCCCGCTCAAACTCCGTAATGCCCGGGTCGATAATGACATAGGCCTCGAAATACAGCACCCGTTCCATTTCCCGAACCGTCATATCCAGCAACAGGCCCAATCTCGACGGCAACGATTTCAGGAACCAGATATGGGCACAGGGCGCAGCCAGCTCGATGTGCCCCATCCGTTCCCGGCGGACCTTTGACAGGGTGACTTCCACTCCGCATTTCTCGCAGACCACCCCGCGGTGTTTCAACCGCTTGTATTTTCCACACAGGCACTCATAGTCGCTGACCGGACCAAACAGCTTGGTGCAGAAAAGCCCATCCCGTTCCGGGCGAAAGGTCCGGTAGTTGATGGTTTCCGGTTTTTTCACTTCCCCGTAGGACCAGGAACGGATTTTTTCCGGTGAAGCGATACTGACCCGGATCGCATCGAAATCCTCGATGACATCATTTTGTTTAAACAGGTTAAAAATGTCTCTCATTTTCTTGCTGACTCTATTGGCTGCGGTTTAGTTCGGGAAGGATTTTCCGGGGCGTTTCAATGGTGGTCCTGCTTGAGCTCGATATTCAGGCCCAGCGCCCGGATTTCCTTGACCAGCACGTTAAACGACTCCGGCATCCCGGCATCCATGCCGTGGTAACCCCGTACGATGTTTTCATAGATCTTGGACCGGCCCGCGACATCATCGGATTTGACGGTGAGCATTTCCTGCAGGGTGTACGCGGCACCATAGGCTTCCAGTGCCCAAACCTCCATTTCACCGAATCGCTGTCCGCCGAACTGTGCCTTGCCGCCCAGCGGCTGCTGGGTGATCAGGCTGTAGGGACCGGTAGAGCGGGCATGCATCTTGTCATCCACCAGATGGTTCAGTTTCAGGATGTACATGTATCCGCAGGTGACCGGACGGTCGAAAGCCTCCCCGGTCCGGCCGTCATACAGGGTGGTCTGGCCGCTTTTCGGAATCCCGGCCAGTCTCAGCATCCCCTTGATCTCACTCTCGTGGGCACCATCGAAGACCGGGGTCGCCATGGGAACCCCGTCCCGGAGATTGCTCGCAAGTTCGATCAGTTCCTCCTCGGAAAGCGTCTCCAGACTCTCCTTCTTGCCGCTGGCATTGTAGATTTTTTCCAGGTATTTGCGTATCTGGTTCGGTTTTTTCTTCCTCCGGAGCATGGCGCCGATCCGGTTGCCCAGATTCTTGGCCGCCCAGCCGAGATGGGTTTCCAGCACCTGCCCGACATTCATGCGGGACGGCACCCCCAGCGGATTCAGGCAGATGTCCACGGCCGTGCCGTCCTCCATGTAGGGCATGTCCTCAATCGGGACAATTTTCGAGATCACTCCCTTGTTGCCGTGCCGTCCGGCCATTTTGTCGCCGGGCTGCAGCCTGCGTTTCACCGCGACAAAGACCTTGACGATTTTCTGCACACCCGGTGTCAGGTCATCGCCCATTTCGATCTTTTCACTTTTCTCGTCATACCGGCGGTCGAATTCGGCCTTCTGTTCGGTGAGCTGGGCCCGGATTTTTTCAATCAGGTGGTTCGCCTCCTCGTCGCGAAGACGGATTTCAAACCACTGAGCCCGGGACAGGCTGGCGAGGTAGCCGCTGGTCACGGTCTCTCCGGCTCCAAGACCGTCCGGCCCGCCCTCCGCAACCTGGTCGCACAAGAGTTTTTCAATGCGCGCATACGCATCATCCTGGACAATGCGCAACTGGTCATTGAGGTCCTTGCTGACGGTGGCCAGTTCATCCTTGTCATTGGCCGTGGCCCGGGCATCTTTTTTCAGCCCTTCGCGGGTAAATACCTGCACGTCAATGACAATCCCCTTCATCCCCGAAGGCATGCGCAACGAGGTGTCTTTGACATCAGAGGCCTTCTCCCCGAAAATGGCGCGCAACAGCTTTTCTTCCGGGGAAAGCTGGGTTTCACCCTTGGGGGTGATCTTGCCCACCAGGATGTCTCCGGGCTGGGCCTCCGCGCCGATATAGACGATGCCCGATTCATCCAGCTTGGACAGCGCACTTTCATTCACATTCGGGATATCGCGGCTGATTTCCTCCGCCCCCAGCTTGGTCTCCCGGGCAACACAGGACAGCTCTTCGATGTGAATGGAGGTATAGACCTCGTCCTTCACCAGGCGCTCGGAGATGAGTATGGAGTCTTCAAAGTTGTAGCCGTTCCAGGGCATGAATGCGATCAATACATTTTTGCCCAGCGCCAGCTCTCCCATATCCGTGGAAGGGCCGTCCGCCAGCACATCGCCCCGGTCAACCGTATCTCCCAACCGGACCAGGGGACGCTGGTTGATGGTCGTATTCTGGTTGGAACGCTGGTATTTGGTCAGGTTGTAGATGTCGACACCGGGTTCACCGGGAATCTCCTCATGGTCGTTTGCGCGGACCACGATACGGGAGGCGTCCACGGAATCCACCACCCCTCCCCTGCGGGCAATGACCGTGACCCCCGAATCGATCGCAACGGTTCGTTCCATTCCCGTTCCGACCAGGGGTTTTTCGCTGCGCACGATCGGCACCGCCTGACGCTGCATATTGGCCCCCATCAATGCACGATTGGCATCATCGTGTTCCAGGAACGGGACCAGGGAGGCGGCCACGGATACGATTTGCTGGGGCGCGACATCAATGTAGTCAATCTGGTCCGGCGTCGACAGGGAGGATTCGTTCTTGTGCCGGCAGGACACCAGTTCGTTCACAAATTTTCCGTTGGCATCCAGCGAGGCATTGGCCTGCGCGATGACATACTTGTTTTCCTCGATGGCGGACAGGTACTCGACCTTGTCGGTCACGACGGCCTTCTCGACCTTGCGGTAAGGGGTTTCCAGGAAACCGTATTCATTCGTTTTTGCAAAACACGCAAGGGAATTGATCAGGCCGATATTCGGCCCTTCCGGGGTCTCAATCGGGCAGACCCGGCCGTAGTGCGTGGGATGCACATCCCGCACCTCGAACCCCGCGCGTTCCCGGGTGAGCCCCCCGGGACCCAACGCCGACACCCGGCGCTTGTGGGTCACTTCCGACAGCGGGTTGGTCTGGTCCATGAACTGGGACAACTGGCTGGAACCGAAGAATTCCCGCACAACCGCCGCCACCGGCTTGGCGTTGATCAGGTCCTGGGGTTTCAGGTTTTCACTTTCCACCAGGTTCAGCCTTTCCTTGACGGCACGCTCAACCCGGACGAGGCCGATCCGGAACTGGTTTTCCACGAGTTCGCCGACCGACCGGACCCGGCGGTTTCCGAGATTGTCGATGTCGTCCACCTCGCCCTTGCCATTCTTGAGGGACACGATCTTGCGCATGACATCGACGATATCCTGCTTGCTCAGGGTCCCGGGACCCTCATCGGACTCCCGGCCCAGGCGACGATTGAGTTTCATCCTGCCGACGGCGGACAGGTCATACCGTTCGTGGTTGAAAAACAGGTTTCCGAACAGCGCGGCGGAGGCTTCCTTCGTCGGCGGTTCACCCGGGCGCATCATGCGGTAAATCTCGATCTGGGCTTTCTCTTCGGAGCGGGTCGGATCGATCCGGAGGGTTTCCGAAATGAACGGGCCGCAGTCAATGTCGTTGGTATAGATGGTTTCGAGTTCGGTGATTTCATTTTCCTCCAGGATGGCCATCACTTCCGGGGTGATTTCCTGGTTCGCTTCCACCAGCAATTCCCCGGTTTCGATGTCGACGATGTCCTTCGAGAGAATGCGCCCCATGACGAATTCGATGGGGACTTCGATTTCACTGAACCCGGCATTTTCCAGTTCCCGGATGTGACGCGTTGTGATGCGCTTTTCGGCCGCGACAATCACCTTGCCGCGGACACCCTTCAGGTCGAAATCCAGGCGCTGTCCCCGCAACCGCTCCGGCACCAGCTCAATGGTGGCGCCCTGCGCGGTCAGCTTGATATGGTCGTTTTCAAAAAACATCGCCAGGATTTCCTCGGTGCTGTAGCCGAGGGCCCGCAGGATAATGGTCGCGGGGATCTTTCTGCGACGGTCAATGCGGATATAGAGCAGGTCCTTGGGGTCGAATTCAAAATCAAGCCATGACCCGCGATAGGGAATGATCCGTGCGGTGAACAGCAGTTTGCGCGAAGCATGGGTCTTGCCGCCATCGTGGTCAAAGATCACCCCCGGGGACCGGTGCAGCTGGGAGACAATCACGCGCTCGGTGCCGTTGATGACAAAGGTCCCGTTATCCGTCATCAGGGGCATGTCGCCCAGGTACACGGTCTGCTGGATGATGTCCTTGGGCCGCTTGCCGCTGCCGCTCTTGTTGAAAACCACCAGCCGCATGTCCACATGCAACGGGCAGGAATACACCAGGCTGCGCTGCTGGCATTCGGCGACGTCGAATCGCGGTTTTTGCAGTTCATAGCTGACAAAATCCAGGATGACACTGCCGTTGTAGCTTTCAATGGGAAAGACCGATTTGAAGGCCGCCTGGATGCCCTGGTCGATGCGCTGCGTCGGCGGGATGTCCGCCTGCAGATACCTACGATAGGATTCTTTCTGTGTTTCCAGCAGATACGGCACCTGAAAGTCGTCCGAACGTTTGCTGAAATTCTTTCGTATGCGTTTTTTTTCAGTAAATGAATAACCCATTGTTTGCCCTCAACCACCCATTGCACAGACCCCGGCCAGCCTGCCCCACACTCTCCCGGTGAGCCAGGCCTTCCCGGGGGTCACGTATCCAAACCACCGCCAGGGTGGACCGAACAACCATGCGGACCACCCTGGACAAGACTCAAGCCCTACTTGAGTTCGGCGGTTCCACCCGCCTCTTCAAGCTGCGATTTGAGTTCTTCGGCCGCCGCTTTCGCCAGGCCTTCCTTCACCGGGACCGGAGCGCTTTCCACCAGGTCCTTGGCCTCCTTGAGACCCAGTCCGGTGATCGCGCGGACCGACTTGATCACGCTGATCTTCTTGTCGCCGAATCCGGTCAGGACAACATCAAATTCATCTTTCTCTTCGCTGCCCGCTTCGGCATCGCCACCGGCCGCAGCCGGTGCCGCCGCAACGGCGACCGCCGCGGAAGCGGACACCCCGAACTTCTCTTCCATATCCTTGATCAATTCGGACAGGTCCAGAACAGACATCTCGGCAATGGCGCCGAGAATTTCTTCTTTACTTAAAGCCATGGTTAACTCCTGATAGCTAGACAAAATAAATACTTGTGAATTGTGAAATCAATCTATGACAACTACGCTGCTTCCTTCGCTTCGGCTACGGCAGCCAGTGTACGGAGAAATTTGCCCGGAACGTCGTTCAGTGTTGAAACCAGTTTCTGGACGGGCGCCTGCAGGGTGCCCACCAGGGTGGCCAGCAGTTCATCGCGACCCGGCAGCTTGGCCAGACTCTGAATCGTTGACTGATCCATCAGGGCACCGTTCATCGCACCCACCGTGATCTTCAGGTTCTCATGGTCCTTGGCAAACCGGGACATGACCTTGGCCACCGCGACCGGGTCTTCCGACACCGAGAAAATGACCGGTCCCACGAAATGATCCGCCAAACACTCGAATTCCGATCCGTCGACGGCGCGCCGGGCCAGGTTGTTTTTGACCACCCTGATCCACACGCCCGAATTCCTGGCTTCCGTACGAAGAGCAGTGAGTTGAGCGACATCAAGTCCACGATACTCGGCCAGCACGCCGGCCTGGGCCGAAACAATCGCGTCGGCTACCTCACTGACCACGGCCTTTTTCTGATTCAGACTTAAACTCATATCAAGCACACTCCAATCAAAATTATGGTGTCCCGCACCAGGGGGTTTCCTGATTCTGGTCACCGTCTACGCCGGCCCCGTTACCCGCAGCGGACACCCCCGGGGGAACCGGTACGATTCCACCCGCGGCGGCGTGTCCACCGCAATCTACGGACTTAAGAGTCGGGAAAAACACCCATGACTCACCCGCGGTCTTTGACAACCCGGTGACCGCCCATGCAACCGGCGGCCGCCAGACCCCAAAACTAATGCAATTCCTACGCGATCGCGGAAATGCTCATGCGATCGATTTTCAATCCCGGGCCCATTGTGCTCGACAATGCAACCCGCCGGATGTACTGGCCCTTGGCCGACGCCGGCTTTGCCTTGATCAGGGCGGAAACCAGCGCATTGAGATTTTCCTTCAGGTCCCCGGTGGCAAAGGAAACCTTGCCGATGGGACAGTGGATGACCCCTGCCCGGTCAATCCGGAACTGGACCTGGCCGGATTTGGCATCGGCCACCGCCCGGCTGACATCCGTGGTCACGGTCCCGACTTTCGGATTCGGCATGAGGCCCCTGGGCCCCAGTATCTGGCCGAGCTGGCCGACGGTCCGCATGGTGTCCGGAGTGGCGATGCAGACATCAAAGTCAATGTCCCCTTTCCTGACCTGTTCGGCCAGGTCATCAAGACCCACCCGGTCCGCGCCCGCCGACCTTGCAAGCTCGGCATTTTCCCCCTCGGCAAACACGGCCACGCGCACCGATTTTCCGGTCCCTTTGGGCAGCACGGTTGCCCCCCGGACATTCTGGTCCGATTTTCGCGCATTGATCCCCAGGTTCACGGCCACGTCCACTGTTTCATCGAATCGCACCGAGGACAGCTCTTTCAGCAGGTCCAGCGCCTCCTCCAGCGGATACAGCCGGTTCCGGTCCACTTTCCCGTTCACCGCTTTCATTCTTTTTCCGGACACCCTACACCTCCTCGATCTCTATGCCGATGCTGCGGGCGCTTCCGGCGATAATACGAACGGCATTGTCCAGGTCGTAGGAACTCAGGTCGGGTTCCTTGATCCTGGCAATCTCTTCGAGCTGCGCGCGGGTGACCTTGGCCACCTTGTCGCGATTCGGGATACTGCTGCCCTTCTCGACCCCCGCGGCCTTCATCAGCAAAACCGAGGCCGGCGGGGTTTTCTTGATGAACGTGAAGCTCTTGTCCGAATACACGGTAATCACGACGGGGACCGGCAACCCCTTTTCCATATCCTGGGTTTCCGCATTGAAAGACTTGCAGAACTCCATGATGTTCACTCCGTGCTGGCCCAGTGCGGGGCCAACGGGCGGGCTGGGTTTCGCATCGCCCGCGGGAACCTGGAACTTGATGTATGCGGCTATTTTCTTGGCCATCTGACCAACCTCTTATCGTTGTGGGTGCAAACGCCCGCCGAGCGGGCTCCCCGTTATATCCAAGTGCGGCGCTATGTCAACCACTGCCGCCATCCACCTGCCGTTCGCCACCCCGGTGTTGTTCAGCCTTTCTCGACCTGGGTGAAGTTCAGCTCGACCGGCGTGGACCGTCCGAATATCGTGACCGAAACCTTCAGTTTCGATTTCTCAAAATTGGCATCTTCCACCGTCCCGTTGAAATCCTGGAACGGACCGTCAATGATGCGGACAATTTCTCCGGGCGCAAAGGTGAACTTCATCTTCGGATTGTCCGCACTGTCTGAAACCTGCTGAATGATGTCATTCGCCTCGCGGTCCGAGATGGGAACCGGGCGATTGTCCGACCCGCCGATAAAACCCGCAACCCGGGGTACCCCCTTGACCAAGTGCCAGGTTTCATCGGTCATTTCCATCTGCACCAGCACATATCCGGGAAAGAACTTGCGTTCACTGGTCCGTTTCTGCCCGCCCTTCATTTCCACCACTTCCTCGGTCGGAACGAGAATGCGGCCGAAACGGTCTTCCATGCCGGCCCGGGTGATGTAGTCCTTCAGGGATTGCATGACCCGCTTTTCAAACCCGGAGAATGCCTGCACAACATACCAGCGCATGGCTTTTTTCGCGGCGTCGTCGGTGACGGTGTCCGGCTGGTTTTCGGGCCCGTCGCCGTCCACGGCCGGACTTTCCGCGTCCTGGCCCGCAGCAAGACGGTCCTCCTGCTGATCGGGATGATCGATGATTCCACTATTCATGCCTATGCACCTCTTACCCGGAGAATGACGTCGTAGATTGTGTAGAACGAAAGCGCATCGAAAGCCCACATCATCAATCCGATGAGAATCACGAGAACGATGACGAACAGGGTGACCTGAAGGGCTTCCTGCCGTGAGGGCCAGACAACCTTCTGGCGCTCAACGTTGGCCCCTTTGATAAATTGCCACGCATCCTGCCCCATCTGCGTGGTCAGCACGAGGGCCGTGGCCAGGACCACACCGGCAATGACAATGCCCACACGACCCAATTGCAGCAGGTCTTCGAACTGGTAATACATCGCCACCGCAGCGGCGATGATGGCCGCGGCCCCGATAATTTTGACGTTGTCAATCACTGGTTTCTGGCTGAATTCTGGAAATCGTTCAATCAGCGGATACGAAATGGCAGGCCAGGAGGGAATCGAACCCCCAACCTGCGGTTTTGGAGACCGCCGCTCTGCCAATTGAGCTACTGGCCTTCGAACCGATCACATCAAAAACTAGAACCTGTCCCAATTAATTTCAGAATCAATCCCCGGACTGTGATTTACGCATCCGGAGCCTTCCCGCTGCACTCTTTCCTGCACCAGGACGGCCCTTGCCCGGTATACCCGGACAGGGCCGGATCACCCCTCACACCCGGATTTCCCGGTTTATTCGACAATCCGGGTAACGACTCCGGCGCCGACGGTACGGCCGC
>WTGA01000096.1:14214-15953 GCA_011523765.1 Gammaproteobacteria bacterium | reverse complement strand
GCACTTTCCGACCGCACCGTCAGATGCGGGTCCGACAGCCCGCCTGCGTCGAACAGATAAGGCGACAGCGCTGCGTGGCCACTTTCCTCCGGTTCGCCGTTGATGTCGGGATAGCTGAACAGCCGCTTCCCGCCTCGCACGGCCTCCCGCCGATCAAGACCGAGAATGACGACATGGACATGCGCCTTGCCGCGTGCGTCCGACCCCCAGGCGAAAGTCCGGTGCGCGAACGCGATCTCCAGCTTGCAGCGCTGGAACAGGATCGGCCACAGCTGCGCGACCTGTTCGCCTTGCGTGATCGAATTGGTCGCAACAAAACCAATTCGGGCAGGGCTACCCTTCACATACTCACCCGCCTTGATGAACCACGCGGCGACGTAGTCGAGGGTGCCGCCGCTCTGACCGAGTGCCGCGATTCGGCGGACCTGGGCACGTTGGTATTCTGTCTGGAACTTCGCCCCCACAAAGGGTGGATTGCCGAACACAAAGGAACACTCCTCCGGTAGCAAGAATTCCGGCCAATCGGCTTCCAGCGCATCGCCGCAGACGATGTGCGGTGACTTCTCAAGTGGGATACGCACATAGACCTGGCCGAACTCCAGGCTCAACCGGTTGTTCATGATATGGTCCATCATCCACAAGGCGGTTTCCGCGATGCGTACGGGAAACTCGCTGATTTCCATCCCATGGAACTGGTCTACATCAATCACCGACAGCCTTCCCGCTGCCAGATCGATATTTCCACCCGGGTGGATTTCTTTCAGGACCTCCATTTCAAGAACACGCAATTCCCGATACGCAATGATCAGGAAGTTGCCGCAGCCACAAGCCGGATCGAAGAACGTCAGACTGCCGAGCTTCGCCTGGAACTGCCGGAGCGCCGCGAGGCGGCCTCGGTCACGGCGCGCCTTCATCCGCTCGAACTCGGCACGCAGATCGTCCATGAACAGCGGCTCGATCACCTTGAGGATATTCTTCTCGGTCGTGTAGTGCGCGCCCTGGGCACGGCGTTCCGCCGGGTCCATCACCGACTGAAACAGGGCCCCGAAAATCGCGGGGGAAATCTCCGACCAGTCGAACCGGCAGGCCGCCAGCAGTGCCTCGCGCATCGCCGTATCGAATGCCGGAATCCGTAGTGGCCCGTCAAACAGTTCGCCATTGACATAGGGAAACCGCGCAAGGTCTTCGTCAAGCGTGTGCTGGCGTTCGCCTTCCGGGGTATCCAGCACCTGGAACAGCTGCGATAGCCACGGTCCGAGATCTGCCCCGTCTTCCGCGGTGCGTGCCTCCAGAAAGTCGAGGAAGATGTCGCGCGGCTCGAAAATGCCGGTATCGTCGGCGAACAGGCAGAACACGACCCGCACGAGGAACCGCTCCAGGTCGTGACCCCGGTAGCCCGCTTCGTGGAGCGCATCATGTAGCCGCCCGACCCGTTCGGCGGCCTCGATATTCGCCGGGTCCTGATCGCGAAACTCCCGGCGCTGCACGCCGAGGATGAAACCGAAGGCTTCCACCTGCGTGGGAAGGTCCGATAGCGGGAAGGTGATGACCGCCCGTTCATCCAGATCGTGAAGCTCAAACGTCTGGAAGTCACTGACCAGAATGTAGCGCGGGCGCTTGTGCTCGGACAAGGCGTCGAAATATTCCCCGGCCTGATCGTAGGCTGCCTCCAGATTCCGCCCGGCGCTTTTCTGCTCGACAATCAGTACGCCGGGCCAGAACAGGTCGATGTAGCCCGA
>WTGA01000096.1:0-14114 GCA_011523765.1 Gammaproteobacteria bacterium | reverse complement strand
CGGTCAGTGACAATCGATTAGGTCCATGTCCTCGAAGCAGAAACGCTCCATTGGCTCGCATGGTCGTTCTTCGGGGGATGCAGCCCTCACAGTCTTGTGCTGGACTCTCGTACTTGACTGTAACGCATCGTGTTACGCGCCGCAATCGTCCGCGATGACCGGGCACCTTTCCAGCATTGATTTGTTACTTTGTGTTTCCTATACTACCGCCACGAAGCCGTGCAGCGGTTCAGAGACTGTTTCCCCCAATGCACGGCGGGCACGGCCGCTCAAGCGCCGCTCGGGCTAACTACCGAATGTTAAACGGTTTTCATCGCTCAGCTGCTTGAGTGACCCGGAAGCGGGTAGACAACACCCTTTGGCGCGTGGTTTTCACACCCCACGCACCGGTTATTCCCTGGTGTGACAAGGTGGGTGGCCTCAACCAGCCATCCGGCGGATCAGGGGGTTGACTGGTATGCGAATCCGGCAGTCGCCTTTGACCGAAGACGGCGTATCGCGGGATACGCCACCGATGGCCATGCAATGACCAGGCAAGAACCGATGCGGTTCTAGTGTGGTGTGATACCCCGGATCCTTTCACTGCGGCGGCGCAACAGTTCCAGGGTTGTCAGCAAGAGAACAGAGAGAATGACGAGTATGGTCGCCGCAGCCAGAATAGTCGGGCTGATTTCCTGGCGGATACCGGACCACATCTGACGCGGAAGGGTATGCTGTTCCGGGCCGCCGATGAAAAGAATGATGACAATCTCGTCAAAAGAAGTGATGAACGCAAACAGTGCCCCGGAGATCATGCCGGGTGCAATCAGGGGCATTTGTATCTTGTAGAAACAGTACGCCGGAGACCCTCCCAGGCTTGCCCCGGAACGTGTCAATGACTTGTCAAATCCGACCAGGGTTGAGGTGACGGTAATCACCACAAAGGGGATGCCGAGCATGGTGTGGGCCAGGATAATTCCCGCATACGATGCCACGAGATTGACCTTGGCGAAAAAGAAGAACATGCCGGATGCGGTAATGATCAGGGGAACGATCAATGGAGAGATCATCAATGCCATGATTCCGCGTCGAAAGGGCATGTTTTCACTGCTTAACCCCAGTGCGGCCAGTGTACCGAGAAAAGTGGCCAGCAATGTGGACGCAATCGCAATAATAAAGCTGTTCTGGGTTCCCACGACCCATCGGTCCGTACACATGGTGGACAGGTTGGCATCCTGGTCACAGATCCCAAAGAGTCCCTTGTACCAGCGCGTCGAGAATCCTTCCGGGTCCAGCGACAGCATTTCCGGAGTAAAATTCAAAAACGGGGCGGACGTGAATGACAGGGGGATGACGGCGACCAGCGGGGCCACCAGGAAAAACAGGACAAACGTGCAAAATGCCAAGTAGGAATAGTGCCAGATTCGCTGGCCCAGTGTTGTGTATACAGGCAGTGCCATAATCAATCAACCCATCTTCATGTTGTCGACACCAACAATCTTGTCGTATGCCCAGTAAAGAATCAGTATTGCGGCCAGCAATATCGTTCCCATTGCGGCCGCGAGTCCCCAGTTAAGTGTTCTTTGCATATGGTATGCCACCATATTGCCGATCAGCCGCCCATCTTTTCCTCCCACCAGCTCGGGGGTGATGTAATAGCCGATGGCAACGATAAATACCAGGATACACCCGGCCCCGACACCCGGGATGGTCTGCGGCATGTAGACCCTGAGGAATGCGAGAGTAGGCGTTGCCCCGAGATTTTGGGCCGCCCTCATGAAGCTAGGTGGAATCGTCTTCATCACACTGTAAATCGGCAGGATCATGAAGGGCAACAGTATCTGGGTCATGACAATCACGGTTCCATTGAAGTTATACATCATTGCCAGCCGGTTTTCGGTATCCAGTATGCCCAGGCCAACCAGGGTATCGTTGACCACGCCCTGCTGTTGCAACATGATCATCCAGGCGACGATTCTGACCAGCAAGGAAGTCCAAAATGGCATCAGGACGCATATCATCAGCAAATTGGAAAACCGCATGGGCAAGGTTGCCAGCAGGTAGGAGACGGGGTAGGCCAGGACAAGGCAGGCAATCGTGACGATGAAGCTGACCAGGAGGGTCCGATACCAGAGCAGGTTGTAGACCTTCCTGTTTTCATCCACAGAAATAATATTCTTGTCAAAATCATATTTCTTGTCCACGGCGTTAAGGAAATAACCCAGCGTCCGTTCATCCTTCATGGCTCCCAGAGACAGCCACCATTCCTTCTCTCCCCACCGTTTGTCAATTTCGATCATGGCCTCCTTGTAGGGAGGACCTTCTACCTTTTTGAACTTCCTGGCACTGATCTTGATCAAACTGCGCCAGCCCGGTTTGTCGTAGTTCATCCGTACCCCGGCTTTGCCGACCAGCAACTTGTCCTCTTCCAGGGTTCGGGTGATATCGGTATAGAACGCTGCATACAATGACTCTGGCGGGTCGGTCGTCTTGTCCCAGGCCTTGAACTCCTTGAAGGTGGTCGGCAGCACCTGGTTTACCAGGGAATCGTCGATACTGCGTAACAACATGTTGCCGATGGGCAGCACAAACAGAAAGACAAGGAAAAGAAGGGGAGGCAAAACCAGCAACATGGCGCGGAGCTTGCTGCGCCTGAGGGATTTTTGAAGGCTGACCTTTAACGGTGTGCCATCTGCCGTCAGCAGTACGCCGGGGGTTGCTACAGCTTCACTGTTTGCCATTTCCTTTGTTTGATCGGTTTATCGGCTGGTTGGAAAACATGGAGGAGCGGTTTGAATTCAATTCAAACCGCTCCTGTCATCACACTGGTCGGGATTTACTGGCCCATCCAGGCAGTATAACGCTCGGATACGGAATCCCCGTAGTCGGCCCACCATTCAGGATTGGCAACCACCGACCGCTCCATGACTGCGGGACGGTTCGGCATATGTTCCATGATGTTCTTGCCGTTGTGAAACCAGGGTTCGCCCTCTTCGATCACCGCAAAAGCGGAGACCCGCATCGGACCGTAGTTGATGTGACGGGCCTGGCCGGCCTGCTGTTCGGTAGCCGTGGCATGAACCAGGAAATCAAGAGCTTCCTCCCGGTTCGGGGCCCCTTTTACCAGCACCAGCCATTCTTCCTCCAGAACCTGTCCATCCCATACCGTGACAAACTTCTCGCCTTCAGACAGGACGGCTGCACCAATCCGGCCATTGTAGGCAAGAGACATGGCGACTTCACCGGACTTCACCAGTTCGAGCGGTTTTGATCCGGATGACCAGAACACGGAGTGGTCCTTGATTTTATCCAGCGTGGCAAACGCCCGGTCAATTCCTTCCTCGGTGCTCATTACATCATAGACATCGGCGATGGCCACACCGTCGGCAACCAGGGCCATCTCGATTAGTGCATTGGGCCAGGTATGGATTCCGCGCTTTCCCGGAAATTTCTCGATATCGAAAAAATCGGCGATTGTGGTCGGCTGGTCCCCGGAAAAGGTTCCTTCTTCGTAAAAGGGAACATAGGACCACCAGATTTGGGGAACCACACAGTCGTTCGGAAGCGGAACCATGAGATCGTCATCCATCGGCGTTCCATCGGGTGCAGGGGCGAAGATGCTGCGGTCCAGTTCTTCAAAAAGTCCTTCGTCGCAGCCTACTCTTGCTTCGGAAGGTAGGACATCCACGACATCCCAGGTAACCGTGCCGGATTCCACCTGGGTACGTATTTCACCCAGGCCGCCATTGTAGTTGACGAAGTTGACCTTTCCGCCCTCCCAGGTATCAGCGTAAGCTTTTTGCTGTGAAGCGGTGTAGGCACCACCCCATGAAACAACATTCACATCAGCCTGCACAGCAACAGAGGCGGCTGCTAAAGCTGATGCCAGCAGGGTTTGTTTGATAACAGTTTGCATAGGATATAATTCTCCTTGAGTTGTTTGCTAATTTAAATGTGTCGGCATCAGTCCGAAGGGTCCAATGCGCGACAGTCCTCCACATTCCAGCCAATATTTACCGTCGCCCCTTCTTCAAGTTGGGCATGTGCGGCTGAATTTGGAATCTTCACAATGAAATCGTCGTGCCCACAGACCGTAAACCGGGTCCGTATATGATCACCCAGGTAGATCAGTTCTTTTGCGTGCGCAGCAAATATGTTGGGAACCGAGCCCGGTTCCGGGTCGACGGTAACGCGTTCCGGCCTCAGTGACAGGGTCGTCCTGCTCCCTACGCCTTCGACATTGATCTTGTTGGCGTGCACCACACCGGAATCATCGTCAATTTTGACCTTGACACTGTCACCGGCATCTTCCACGACATCGCCCAGCAAACGGTTGTTTTCCCCGATGAAATTGGCAACGAATGCATTGTCGGGTTCTTCGTAGAGCACTTCCGGCGGTGCACACTGCTGAATGATCCCGTCATCGAACACGGCAATCCGGTTCGACATCGTCAGGGCTTCGCTCTGGTCATGGGTCACGTAGACGACCGTCAGCCCCAGGTTCTCATGAATATGCTTGATTTCATACTGCATCTGTTCCCGCAGGTTTTTGTCCAGCGCTCCCAGCGGTTCGTCCATCAAGACCAGGTCCGGGTCAAAGACGAGGGACCGTGCGACGGCCACGCGTTGTTGCTGGCCGCCCGACAGCTGTGCCGGACGCCGATTGCCGAACGCACTCAGTTCCACCATCGCCAGCGCCTTGTTGACCCTCTCATCCTGCTCGCTTTTGCTCATCTTTCGAACCCAAAGCGGGAAAGCCAGATTTTCGGCAACCGTCATATGCGGGAAAAGAGCGTAGTTCTGGAAAACCATGCCGATTCCGCGCTTGTGCGGAGCGACTTTATTGATTCCCTGATCGTTCAGGTAGATCTCACCGTGAGTCGCAGGCTCAAATCCCGCCAGCATCATGAGACAGGTGGTTTTTCCCGAACCCGATGGGCCCAGCATCGTCAGGAACTCGCCTTTCGCTACATCAAGATTGAGATTCTTGACAACCAAGGTGTCGCCATCATAGCTCTTTTGTATATCGACAAATCGAACCAGCGGTTTTTCATTAGGCATAGGTATTATTTTGATTCTGTGTAAATGGTGTTAACCGGTTATGAGGTGAACTGTTGAAGCGAAACTGTCCGGGGTGGAGGCTTCCGGTCGACAGATAAACGTCTGAATGATAATTTAATGAAATTAACTGACCTGATTTTTGCTGATTTCGAATACTAAGCGAATTCTATTATAGAAACAAGCCCTTGTCCCGGTAATTCCAGGGCGATCCCACGCTAGTTTCAGTGGTCCCATAGGGTAAGCGATACGGTTATTTTTCACCAACCCCTGACTCTTTCCATCGGAGTCGTGTAGGGTGGGTTCCATGGACCCTTCCCACGCCCTTTTTCCGGTCACTCCGGCGGAATTTTCCCTGAAGGAAGTGACGGTACGTCTCATCCGGCCGAGGAGCGATGCCGCTGGGACGCCTTGATGCAGACGCACCATTATCTCGGTTTCAAGCGATTTTCGGGACGGGGCTGCGCTATGTGTTCGAGTGGCGGGGCCAGTGGCTGGGCCTTGCGGGCTGGCAGACCGGGGCTTTCAAGTCGGCGCCCCGGGACCGCTGGGTCGGCTGGAAGGGCAAGATCCGCTACGAACGCCTGCACCTGATTGGCAACAACACGCGTTTTCTGGCGTTGGGGGCCCCGGGGGTCTTTGCGAATCTCGCTTCGATGGCGCTGTCCGCCATGACCCGTCGGCTGAGCAACGACTGGTTCGAGGCGTACGGTCACGGTCTGCTGCTGGCGGAAAGCTCTGTGGACCCGTCGCGCTTCGAGGGGTCGATGTACCGGGCCTCGAACTGGACAAACCTGGGGAAAACCAAAGGCTATCCCGCAGCGGGGGACAATATACCGACCCGCACGGCCAACTCAAGGACCTGTATGTACGGACGTTGCGGGCCGATGCCCGGAAAGTGCTGTGCAACCCGGTATTGCCGGAACCGTTTGCGGCCAGTCCGGGGGGGCGGGGATGAAGCCGGTGCAGATGCGGACCCTGTACGAAGAACGGCTTCAGGTGGAGGACTTCCGCCGTCCCCAGGGCCGCAAGCACACGATGGCCTCGACCATTGCGACCCATATTCTTGCGCGAATCTCGGGATTCGTGGGATTTGCGGATGCCGCGCAGTTTGCGAGGTCCTTGACCCAGAAGGAACTCCAGGCCCTGGGGGCCTGGTGCAACCCGCGTACCGGACGCTACGAGGCGGTCTCCAAATCCACCTTGCACCGGGTGTTGCAGCAGGCGGACCCGGAGGCCCTCGAAGCGGTCCTGAGGCGCTACAGTGCGCCCCGGCTGCAGGTCGGGAAAGCGGTCGCGGTCGACGGCAAGCGGATCCGCGCGGCGAACCGCCACAGTGCGGATCATTACGAAAGCATCACCCTGGTCGAACACGGCACCGGTCAGCCCGTGAACAGCCTGACCATCCCATTATACTGTTCACACCTTTCGTGGTTTATGGTAATTTTGGGGCAGCCAGGTCAGCCAGTATATAAGTGACTGAGCCTGGAGTTGACCTCGCACCAAGGCCATGTCCATGCAGGCTTCTGGACGAAAGATGTCGGGTACTTCGGCAGGAGTGGCAAGAGGCTCCGGCCGGAACCGATGACTGGCGACCAGAATAGTGGTGTGGTTTCAGGCAGGCAAAAGTGCTGGAAGTCGGCACCTCGGTGCAGCTTGTGAAAGGCCGCAATCGAAGTTTGTTGTGGAATCTCCTGGTACAATAGAAGTCTGTTCCGGGGGACCATCCACAATGTGGAAAAGAGCGAGGCCATTTGTGGATACCGGAGGTTTCGGTGGAATTGATGTCGAATCGGGCTCGACCACCGCCAGACCAGGGGACCCGCCCCGGGAATATTCGAATCGAGCTGCCGGATACGGGCGGCGGGATCAACAGCGTGAAAGGAGAAATCGTCAGCGTTTCATCCCTGGGAGACCGGGGGCATCCCGATCGCCGTGTAGCGGCGTCCCAGGCAATCACTGCGGGATTCCGCCTGAATCCGTCAAAAACCGATTTTTCAGCTTCCGCATTGCGTTGATCGGATGACAACATCTGGACCTGAAAAGAAGCCCATATGGCAAGCCGGGTTCCGGCCCTTTTTCCTGGGCGCGTCTCTCTGGGCAATCGCTTCCATGGCACTGTGGCTGGGGTTGCTTCAGTATGACGTGCGTCTTGGCCTGAACGGGATGTTGCCCGTGTACTGGCATGGGCACGAAATGATTTACGGGTTTGCGATGGCGGTGGTGGCCGGGTTTTTGCTGACTGCTGTCCCCAATTGGACCCAAACCACCCCCGTCAATGGTTGGCCATTGATCGCAATTTTTTTCTTCTGGTCAGGTGCAAGAGGGCTGTTTTTGGCCGGTAACGACTCCCTGCTGGTCCTGACCGCGGTCTTTGATTTGCTGTTTCAGACCGGACTGCTCATTCTCATCGGTGTCCCGATATTCCGATTTGGACAAAAGCGTCAATGGAGCATATGGATGAAAACGGGGCTGATTGTCCTGTCGAATTGTTTGTTCTACCTGGGTGCCTTCGGGCTCATTGAAGGCGGAATCCACTACGGGCTGTATTCCGGGTTTTACCTGATTATAGCCCTGATCCTCACGATGTCCCGGAGGGTGATTCCCATGTTCATGGAGAACGGCCTGCACCTGGATGCGCCGTTGAGAAACCGAAAATGGGTGGACCGGGGGAGCCTGGTACTGGTTTTGGTCTTCTGGTTGGTCGAAGTGTTTGTCCGGATTCCCGGATTGAGTGCGTGGGTGGCCTTGCTGCTGTGTATCGTGCACTTGGTCCGGCTGTATGACTGGTATGTGCCGGCCATGTGGGAAAAACCGCTTTTGTGGGTGCTTTACCTGGCATATGCCTTTATCGTTTCCGGGTTTGCCCTGAAAGCGGCGGGTTTGACGGGGTGGTCGGTGCATCCGTTCCTGGTGCTGCATGTGTTTGCCATTGGAGGCATTGGACTGATGACCTGCGGAATGATGTCCCGGGTTTCACTGGGGCATACGGGCCGCAGTATCCACAGCCCGTCCAGGTGGATAGGTCTTGTTTTTGCCTACCTCATTGTTTCGGCCCTCACGAGGGCCTTCATTCCTCTGGTTGACATGAATCATTACATGCTGTGGGTGGTGGTTTCGCAGTATTTCTGGATTCTCGGGTTTTCCAGTTTCATGGTTGTCTATTACTCCATGTGGGTTTCTCCCCGCAGGGAGGACCGGCAGTAAACCGGGATGGTGCGGATATGCAGCCGGGAGAACCGTTCATATCAGCCACCTGTCCTGGGTCGGAAGCGGGGGAAAAGCCATGGAATGCCTGAAGAAGGTGAACTGCCCATGAATTCTTGCAGGCATTTCGGTTCCGGCTTGGGCAAGGAATACCGGGGATTGGGACCAGTCAGTCGGATTTGCCAACCATCATGATGAATACGTCGGCGCCGTACAGGTTGCTGGCGGTCCATCACCTCGTAGAGGGCCGCGGCCATGAGCCCACTCCGCTTGATATCGATGAGGTTATCGAGCACCTGATGGTTGCTGCTGCGCGGATTGGACAGGCTGACCGGGCGCTGCGGGAGCTTCGTCGTATTTCCGGCTCGACCAGGTCGGAAGGGCTGATGGCCGACAGGCTTGAGAGGAACCTCACTACCCTTCGCGACTCCGGAAACAACGGGGGGAGATGCGTGTACCCGTAACAAGCTTGCATGCCTGCAGGGCTGAAATGAATGGAATAGCTCGATTGGATCAGATGGCCAAAGACCGCAAGATTCTAGATCATCTTGGCCGCTTCCATAGATCTAAATTCAGGGATATTCCGATTGGACAAGCCGAAATAGGATTCCAAGAGTTGACGCCATTTCGCAGCGTGCTGAAAACGATGGATATACATGTCCATGATAGTCCGCATCACGGGCGGCACAGGCTATCGCCTTGTAGATCAGGTATGCGTGACAGCATGACTATTGTGTGATCAAGGCCCTCGCAGAGATGAGATAACGGCTCATCCGCAAAGAACAGGAGGGTGGGTGGGCCGACAATTCTTTATTGCTAATTAAAAGACAAGAATTTAATATACAAGGATGCTGGATCGCCACACGTACCACACTGTTGAACAGGCTCTGCGCCGTCAGGCAGCCGTCGCTCTGATCGGCCCGCGTCAGGTCGGCAAGACGACACTGGCCCACACAATCGCTGAAACGACTGATGCGCTCTATCTCGATCTCGAAGCAAGCGCCGACCGCGACAAGCTCGTCGACCCGGTGCTGTTCCTCAGCGAATATGAGGACCGTCTGGTCATTCTCGATGAGATTCACAGGGTCCCGGAGATATTTCAGGAACTGCGGGGTCTGATTGATCAGGGACGACGCAGGGGTAAGCGTACAGGCCGCTTCCTGATCCTCGGCTCGGCTTCGATGGAATTGCTGCGGCAATCCGGCGAAAGCCTCGCTGGGCGCATTGAATATGTCGAGCTGAGCCCACTCGATGTGTGCGAAGCGGTCAACGAGCCGGAACGCCTCAACACGCTATGGGTCCGCGGCGGTTTCCCGGACAGTTTCCTCGCCCAAGACGACGCCGACAGCCTGGCCTTCCGCCAAAACTTCATCCGCACCTATTTGGAGCGGGATGTGCCACAATTCGGGCGGCGGATTCCGGCGGAAACCTTGGAGCGTCTCTGGACGATGCTCGCTCACAGCCAGGGCACGCTACTGAATGCCTCCAAACTCGCTTCCGGATTATCGACCAGCGCGCCTACGGTGACGAGCTATATCGACCTGCTTGCCGATCTGCTGCTTGTTCGTCGCCTGCCACCGTTCCACGCGAATACACGCAAACGGCTTGTCAAATCGCCGAAGGTCTATGTGCGTGACAGCGGCCTGACTCACGCCCTGCTCGGCATCACGGACCACAATGCCCTTTCGGGCCACCCGGTCGTCGGTCCGAGCTGGGAGGGCTTTGTCATCGAAAACCTGCTATCGGTCGCCCCGCCCGGCACAAAGGCCAGTTTTTACCGCACCTCCGCCGGTGCCGAGATAGACCTGCTCCTTGAACTGCCTGGCAGCAAGGGTGGCCTGTGGGCGATCGAGATAAAGCGCGGCCTGAGAACAACCCCGAGCAAGGGTTTCTACAACGCACGCGCTGACCTGAAACCCAAGCGCTCCTTCATCGTCTATGGCGGTACAGACCGCTACCCGATCACCAAGGACATCAAGTCCATTGGCCTGCACGACATGGCAGTGCTGCTGGCGGAAGGGTAACAAATGTCAGAACGAACGTTCGGAATTCTCGGCGCAACCTTCGAGGAAGACACCCAGCTGCCTGGGTAAGGGAAGGCCGATGAATACTTCTGCTAAACAGGACTGCAAAAAGTCATTCAGCACCGGCCGGCTCTTTTTGAATGAAAGGGTCTAGGAGGTCAATGCTGGCATCGATACAGGCCTGGACCTCGATGACATCCTTCGGATTGCTCATGCTGAGTTTTCGGTCTGAGCCCTTCAATGCCTGCAGGTCCGCGATGGTATGGTTGCGCACCGATGGACTGCAGCTGAAATCATAAATTCTTTTCATTTCCAACTTGGTGCTGGACGGCGGAAAAAGGGTGGGATCACGGACCGTTGGTCCAGTGTCGGGAACCCGCCCGGTGATCTTTCCCGGGATGATAAAAAATGTCCGCTTCGAACGCGGGAAATCTTATCAAATGAATGCCGCTCAGGTAAACTAGGCGTACAGCGTCTGGAGAACCCTCCTTGCGGTTCCATCGGTACCAACCAAACATGACAAAACCGCCGAAAGCCCCGTTTTTCGGCCTGGGCCAGGAAACAAAATGCCAGAAACCAGTCCTACAGAAGCGAACCCGCCGCATCCCGTGCAACCGGAAGCGTTCCATCCCGCATTTGCATGGCAGCGGTCGGAATGGATCCCCGCACTCAACCTGGCATTGGAAGAATACGTGCACCGCACGACCGGTGCCGTACACTACCACCTGAACAGCGAACATCCTGAAAATGTATTTTTGGTCGCGTTTCGTACCGTCCCGATGGATTCCACGGGTGTCGCGCATATTCTCGAACATACAGCTCTGTGCGGAAGTGAGAAATTCCCGGTAAGAGATCCGTTTTTCATGATGATCCGGCGTTCCCTGAATACCTTCATGAATGCGTTCACAAGCAGCGATTGGACCGCTTACCCTTTTGCCAGCCAAAACAAAAAGGACTTTTACAATCTCTTGAGCGTGTACCTGGATGCGGTCTTTTTCTCGCGGTTGCATCGGCTCGATTTTGCCCAGGAAGGTCACAGGCTTGAATTCGCCGAACCGGACAACCGGGAAAGCGAGCTGCTGTTCAAGGGTGTGGTCTACAACGAAATGAAAGGTTCCATGAGTTCCATCAACAATGTGCTGTGGCAAACCATGAGCAAATACCTGTTTCCCACGTCAACCTATCATTTCAACAGCGGGGGGGAACCGGATCACATCCCGGACCTGAGCCATGAACAGCTCGTCCGTTTCCATCGGTCCCATTACCATCCGAGCAATGCCGTCTTCATGACATTCGGCAATATTGCCGCGTTCCAGCATCAGCAGGAATTTGAAGAACTTGCACTGTCGAAATTCGAAAAAAACGACCTCCGGGTTGAGGTCAGCGACGAAAAGAGATACCTGTCGCCGGTCCGGGTTGAAGAATTTTATCCGACGGAAGAAAGTGACCAGGACAAGACCCATGTTGTGGTGGGGTGGTTGTTGGGCTGCAGCACTGATTTCAGCGGCCTCTTCAAAGCGCAATTGCTGTCCAGTGTGCTGCTGGACAACAGCGCAAGCCCGTTGCGGAAAATTCTGGAGACCTCGTCACTCGGGAGTGCGCCATCTCCTCTTTGCGGTCTTGAGAATTCCAACCGGGAAATGAGTTTCATGGCCGGCCTCGAGGGTTGCCCGGAAACTGCGACCCGGGACGTGGAGGAACTGGTTCTGAACACATTGCAGGAAATCGCCAAAGATGGTGTGCCCATCGCCCAGGTCGAAGCCTCTCTCCACCAGCTGGAGCTGAGTCAACGGGAAATCTCGGGCGACAGCTTTCCCTATGGCCTGCAGTTGATCCTGGCGGGTTTGCCCACGGCCGTCCACCGGGGCGACCCGGTCAAGCTGTTGGATATCGGACCGGTTCTGGCCGAACTGCGAGAACAGATCCGGGATGAGCGTTTCATTCCCGGTCTTGTCCAGCAGCTCATTCTGGACAATCCGCACCGGGTGACCTTGACCCTGAAGCCGGATTCCGGCATGGCGCAACGAAAGATCGAGGCGGAAATGCGGCAATTGGCGGCCATCCGGGCATCGCTTTCTGCAGAAGAGGCGGACCAGATCATCCTGCGCTCCCGGGCGCTTGAAGAACGCCAGGGCCAGGAGGATGATCCCGGGATTCTCCCAAAGGTCGGACTGGAGGATATTCCGAAAAAAATCACCGAACCTGAACGGATAGAGTTGCCGGCCCGGTCGGGCGCCCCCTTGAGTTTTTATGGACAGGGCACGAACGGGTTGTGTTATCAGCAGGTGGTTGTGCAGCTTCCGGAACTGGATACGGAATTGGTGGATATTCTTCCCCTGTATTCGGGTTGTCTGACCGAATTCGGCATCGGTGAGCAGGATTATTCGCAGGTCAAGGTCTGGCAGGCACAGGTCAGTGGCGGCATCAGTTGCTTCAGCAGTATCCGAAGCAGGCGGGACGATGTGCAAGACACGCATTCAGTCCTGACCTTTTCTTCCAGGTCCCTGCTGAACAATCATGGGGCAATGTCGGAACTGGTGTACCGAACCCTGCACGAGGTACGATTTGATGAAGACCAGAGGCTCCGCGAACTCATTGAACAAATATGCGCCAGAATGGAAAGCAGCATTCCCGGGCAAGGGCATAGCCTGGCCATGAACCTGGCATCCAGCGGAATGAGTCCGGCCGCACGGATTATCCATCGTTTCGGCGGGTTGGAAGGCATTCGAAGCCTGAAGTCCCTCCGTGAAAGAATGGCCATCCCCGGCCAGAGAAACGAACTCCTGTCCCGCTTTCAGCGATTGCACCGCAGGATACTGGAGTCAGAAAAACAGTTTCTGCTGATAGCCGAAGAAGAACAGCGGGAAAGAGTCAGTCGTGAACTGGAATCATGCTGGAACGGCCGCCGACCCGGCAGTCTCTCATCGAAACTCCGTCTGCCGGCAACCCGGACCCATGTTCGCGAGGCCTGGACCACCTCGACCCAGGTCAATTTCTGCGCGAAGGCGTATGAAACGGTGCCTTCCGGCCATGAGGATCATGCCGTCCTCCATGTGTTGGCCGGATTCATGCGCAACGGATTCTTGCATCGGAGCATCCGGGAGCAGGGCGGAGCGTACGGCGGAGGGGCGGGTCAGGATGCGAATTCGGCGTCCTTCCGGTTTTTCTCGTACCGTGACCCGCGGCTGGAGGAAACACTGAACGATTTTGACCGGGCAGTGGACTGGGTGCTTTCCGAAAAGCATCCCGCCCGTCAATTGGAAGAGGCCATTCTTGGCGTGATTGCCACCATGGACAAGCCGTCTTCTCCTGCAGGCGAAGCGAAACAGGCTTTCTACAATTATCTCTTCGGGTACACGATCGAGCAACGAATGGGTTTCAGACAACGGGTGTTGGATACCAGCCTGGCTGATTTGCGCAGGACGGCAGAAAAGTATCTGGACCCATCCCGGTCAAGTATCGGCCTCATCACCAACCGTGAGTCACAAGACTGCCTTGACCGGCTGGGATTGGACCACAGGAGCCTGGAGGCCGGCCCGGAATGAATGCGTCGGCGGCCGGGATACGGTCATGGCCCGGGGGGAGGTGGCACAGGGATGGCCGTACGGGAACCGGGAGCGGTTCTTTCTTTTTGCAATAAACCAACAAACCGGTATCAATTGCGATTGAAATGGGGTACATTCCGCCCCGCTGCAGATTTTTGGCATATTTGGTTGTTCCTACCGTTTGGTGATTCCTTCCGCGTTACTCCCAGAGTTTTCCGTATTTATCGATCTGCCGCAATTCAATTCTTAGAACATTTTACCAAGGTAATAAAAATATTATGGTTACAGGAACTGTTAAGTG
>WTGA01000063.1 GCA_011523765.1 Gammaproteobacteria bacterium | reverse complement strand
CGATGAATTCAACCGCATATTCAAGGGTTAAGGGGACGGGCGGCTCCAGAACCACCGCATCGTCCTTGCCGGCTGCCCGGATATTGGTCAGTTGCTTGCCCTTCAGCGGATTCACGACCAAATCGTTGTCCCGGGCGTGGACCCCGATGATCTGGCCTTCATAGACCTCGGTATTGGGGTGAATGAACAGGCGTCCCCGTTCCTGAAGATTGAACAGGGCAAAAGCCAGTGCTTTCCCGTTTGCCATGGAAACCAGTGTGCCGTTGCGGCGATTGGCGATTTCACCCCTGGCTGCCGGGGCATATCGATCGAAAACATGACAGATCAGGCCCGTTCCCGAAGTCAGGGTCATGAACTCCGTGTGAAACCCGATCAATCCCCGGGATGGAATCTTGTACAGCAGCCGGACTCTTCCCCGGTCACCGGGGTGCATGTCCTGCAATTTTCCGCCCCGTTTGCCGAGGGTCTCCATAATCGCACCCTGGCTCGATTCTTCCAGGTCAATGCTGAGCTCTTCCCACGGCTCATGCAGCACCCCGTCTATCCGCTTGTAGATGGCTTTGGGCCGGGACACCGCCATTTCATAGCCCTCCCTGCGCAGGGTCTCCAGCAGGATCGTCAGGTGCAATTCCCCCCGTCCGGAAACCGCAAATACGTCGGCATCGTCGGTTTGCTCGACCCGCAGGGCGACATTGTGAATCGCCTCTTTCCCCAGGCGTGCACCCAACTGGCGGGACGTGACAAATTTGCCGTCCCGCCCGGAAAACGGGGAAGTGTTGACCTGGAAATTCATGCGCACGGTGGGTTCATCCACACGCATGGATGGCAATGCATCCGGGAATGACGGATCACACAGGGTATCCGAAATGCCCAGGGCATCGATGCCGGTGACCGCGACAATGTCCCCGGCACCGGCCGTTGCCACCTCCCGTTTTTCCAGCCCGTGAAAACCGAAAATCTGCAGGACCCGGCCCATTCTCTTCTCCCCTGCGGGACCGACAATGGCGACCGGGGATTTCGGGCCGATTCGACCGCGGGTCACCCGGCCAATACCGATCGTGCCCACATATTTCGAGTAATCGAGAGAGGAAACCTGCATCTGGAAGGGACCCTGTGCATCCACTCCGGGAGGAGGGACATGGTTCACGATGGTTTCGAACAGCACCCTCATGTCGTCCGCCTTCACCCCGGCATCCAGGGAGGCATACCCTTCCATGGAGGAGGCGTAGACCACCGGGAAATCCAGCTGTTCATCGGACGCGCCGAGCCGGTCGAACAGATCAAAAGTCTGGTCGAGAACCCAATCCGGTCTGGCACCGTCCCGGTCAATCTTGTTGAGGACAACGATGGGCTTCAAGCCATGGGAAAATGCCTTCTGGGTGACAAACCGGGTCTGCGGCATGGGGCCCTCTACCACATCGACCAGCAGCAGCACTGAATCCACCATGGACAGGACGCGCTCGACTTCCCCGCCGAAGTCCGCATGCCCCGGAGTGTCCACAATATTGATCCGGAAACCCTTCCACTGGATCGACGCATTCTTGGAAAGAATGGTAATGCCGCGTTCCTTTTCAAGGTCGTTGGTATCCATGACCCGTTCGACCGGACCATACCGTTCCCCCAGTGTCCCGGACTGCTGCAGCAGGCGGTCCACCAGCGTTGTCTTGCCATGATCGACGTGGGCGATAATGGCCAGGTTCCTGAGTCGTTCTATGGACAAATGAAAGGTCCCGTTCGAGGACTGGAAGAGGCTATCGCTGCACCCATGGATTCAGGCAGTCGTCTTCCACAGCCTCCACGGCGGTCAAGTCCCGGTGATGCTTGAATTCCGGCCGCGTCGGATTCCGGCCGGCGTTGGAAACCGGGTTCACGATCAGCGAGAAGATGGACCGGTCCCAGGGAGAAATATTGGAACCCGATGCATGCAGCAGGGTGTCATGAAAAATCAGGGCGGTGCCCGGACCGCCGGTTGCCGAAAACAACCCGGATTCATTGGCCAGGTCCCTGACCCGTTCATGGCCTGCCACCCACAGGGGGTAACTCGTCGATTCCGTATCCAGCCAGGCCCCGGCCAGTCCCTTTTTGTGGGAACCCGGAATGAAATAAAGCGGTCCGTTGAACTCGGTGACCTCATCCAGAAAAACATGCAGATTGAGGGCAAGCGGTTGTTCCACACCGTCTTCCCGGTGATGGGTGGCAAAATCACAATGCCATTGCCAGGGCTCCCCGTTGAAGGCCCCCTTGATATTGACCTTGACCTGCTGGATATAGAAGGGCTCCCCCAGAACCTGCATGGCGGGATCAATCAGCCTCGGATGGCGGACGAACACATTCAACACCTCATCCCGGGCATGCAACCCCATGGCGGTTCTGACCAGGCCGGATGATTTTTCAATGATATTCCCGGGATGCGGTTCCGCCATCAGGCCGGGCAACCTCCGCCGCACCACCTCGACTTCCCTTTTGGAGAAAAGCCCGGGCAACACCAGGTACCCGTCTTCATCCAGCCGGTCCAATTGTCGGTCACTGAGTTGCATCGGACCAAAATACACCCGGGAAACCATTTTCACAATACGGAAAATCGTGGAAGCCGGCATTTCTGTCCTTTTCTCTCCCATTCCGAGGGTTTTTCGTTGGTCGCAACCGATTGATATTTCGTCTGAATTGAGGGGTCT
>WTGA01000171.1 GCA_011523765.1 Gammaproteobacteria bacterium | reverse complement strand
AATCCGGACAGGTCACGTGTTAATTATTAGGACAGATCATTTGCTCGTGACAGAACCGGAAATGGCCGGGCTACTCCGCTAGCCGGCGATAGACACAGAACCAGCCTGCGGGGTCTTTCCCGTCGTAAAATTTATCGGCGGTCCGGGCAAGGCACCGGATTCGGCGGTCCTCTTCCATCCCGGCAAACGTCTCTGCAAACCCTGCACTTTCCCAGATGTCAAAATTTACCGTGCAGGCCAGCAGTCCTCCCGGTTTGATCACCCTGAATATTTCCTCCAGGCAACCCGCGTCAACATGCCCGTGGGTAAACGTGCCGGAAGAGATGGCTCCATCAAAGCCATTGTCTTCGAACGGCAGTGGCCGGGTGACATCCGTCGTCGTCAGTTCTTTGTATATCCCGCGTTTTCCCGCAACCCGCACCATATCTTCCGACAGGTCGATTCCATGGAGAGACGTGTATCCATGCCCATGCAATGCCTGGGCGGTCAGTCCGGTACCACAACCGATATCGAGAATGCGGGCTTCTTTCCCGGGCAGGTGACACCGCATCATTTCCGCAATGATCCGGGGTGAAACATAGTCCAGGTTTCCCAGCATTTGACGGTCATAATCCTCCGCCCATTTTTCATAGAATTTCTTCAGCCCCTGCTTGCCGTGCACATTATAGGCCTCGGTGACGAAGTCGCTGGCCCCCACCGGCTTGCCCGGTTTGGTGGTCATTGCGGATTCCGGGCTGCTTGGGTTCTGGGACATGTCGGTTCTCCATCGCTGCATCGGGTAAAAATTGTCATTCCAGGGTATTGTAACCGAGACCCGTGCATGGAAAACCAGTGCCCGGAGTCTTCACGCCCCATCCCGGGAGGCCGCCCGGAGAGAAGGCCCTGCGCTTTGCCGTGAAGACCGGAACCGAACCGGGCCGGCACCGGGTTTTTCCCGGGCAAACCGGGATCTTCAACCTCGTGGCGGGATGAGAATTGCAGCCGGCTCTGCGCCGTGCTGTGAGGACAAATTGCCGGCACTACGCGGCAACCGAAAGCCGGGTCAGGGTCCTGGACAGTTCGCCGTGGTCATGGCGCAACCGGTCGAAGTCCAGATGGGGCAGGTTCCCGTCCTTGACCACCCACTGCCCATTCACCATCACGTAATCTGCCCGATGGGCGCCACTGAGCACCAGGGCCGCCAATTTGTCCACACTGCCGGCGAATCTCGGTTCATCCAGGCGGAACAAGGCCAAATCCGCCATTTTCCCCGGTGACAATTCTCCAATGTCGGTTCGTCCCAGACAGCGGGAGGACCCCGTGGTCGCCATCTCCAGGGCATCCATATGGGTAAAGCGGTCCGGTCCATACTGAAGACGCTGCAGCAACAGGGCCTGGCGGACTTCCTGGATCATATTCGAGCAATCATTGGAAGCCGACCCGTCGACACCCAGCCCCACCGGGGACCCGGCATCCTGCATCTCACGGACCTGGCAGGTCCCCGAACCGAGAACCATGTTCGAGGTGGGGCAATGTGCAATGCCGACCCCCGCATTGCCCAGTTCCCGGATTTCATCGTCGTTGAAATGAATACCGTGCGCCAACCAGACGTCAGAGGCCAGCCAGCCCACACTTTCCAGATACTGCAGCGGTGTACAACCAAAATTCGAACGGCAATACCGGGATTCATCCATGGTTTCTGCCAAATGTGTGTGCAATCGCACCCCATGTGCCCTGGCCAAGACCGCCACATCCCTCATCAAACTCCTGGAAACACTGAACGGAGAGCAGGGTGCCAGCGCAACCTGCATCATGCTTCCGGTGTCGCGGTTGTGATATTGCCGGATGACCCTTTCGCAGTCATGCAGGATATCCTCATCCGCCTCAATCACTGCCTGTGGAGGCAGGCCGCCGTCTGCTTCGCCGAGGCTCATGCACCCCCGGGTGACGGTCGCCCGGATCCCGACCCCACCGATCGCCGCCACCTGTGCATCCATCGCCCTCCTTGCCGTTTCCGGGAACAGGTAATGATGGTCCGCACTGGTGGTGCATCCCGACAACAGCAACTCGGCACATGCCAGCTGGGTCGATTTGAAAACCATGTCCTCATTCAATCCCGCCCAAACCGGATACAGGCTTTTGAGCCAGGGGAAAAGCGCCTTGTTCAAGGCCGCCGGAACTGCACGGGTCAGGGTCTGGTAATAATGGTGGTGTGTATTGACCAGTCCCGGGATGACCACCAGTCCCGAGGCATCAAACACCTCGTCGACCTCTGTCCCGGGCTGATGCCCGGCGGCAACCAGTTCCTCCACTGAGTTTCCGTTGACCACCACACCGTTGCCCGCATCCGACCCGGAGCCGGTAAATATTCTGAGCGGGGATTTAATCCATGTCCTCATTTCAAAACCCGGTTGGGGGTGGATTTTGTGTAAGTCATTGTTTTCAATGCCATCAGCTTCGATTAATTTTGCCCGGCCCAAACAGTTTGAAAAGAACCCGGATTATAGTCTAAAATGTCCCTGGTTTCTGACTGTTTGGTCAAACTTTGTGTCTAAAAAAAATATAGCATATACTGGTAATGGAATCTGCCTTCGGGGCTCTGTCGAAAACAATGCCGCATGACCAGACACGAATGATGCCGCCGCTGTTGCAGCTGCAGGGAATGACCAAATCCTTTCCGGGCGTGCTGGCCAACGAGGCGGTGGACCTGGAGGTCATGGAAGGGGAAATCCATGCTTTGCTGGGCGAAAATGGAGCTGGAAAATCGACCCTGGTAAAGATGATCTACGGAATCCTGAAGCCCGATGCCGGGGTCATGTCGTGGAAAAACGCTCCGGTAAACATTCAAAACCCCGCAGTCGCCAGGGCACTGGGCATTGTAATGGTTTTCCAGCATTTTTCACTGTTCGACTCCATGTCTGTACTGGAGAATATTGCATTGGGGGTGGAGCGGGGAACCGACAAATCCGAACTGGAAAACCGGATTGTCGAGATATCCAACCGATACGGCCTGCCGCTGGACCCGGGGAGACACGTCTATACGCTTTCCGTGGGGGAACGTCAGCGGATCGAGATCATCCGATGCCTGTTGCAGAATCCCAAGCTCCTGGTGATGGATGAACCCACATCGGTACTGACGCCCCAGGAAGTGACCAAACTCTTTGAGACCCTGAACCGGCTTTCTGAAGAGGGGGTGGCCATTTTATACATCAGCCACAAGCTGAATGAAATTAAAGCGTTGTGCCGAAAGGCAACCATTCTGCGCAACGGCAAAGTGGTGGCAAGCGTCGAAGTGGAAAGTGAAACCCCTCAATCCCTGGCGGCAAAAATGATGGGGGAAGCCTTGCAGGCCCCCTCCGCCCGCCATCACCGCAAGGCCGGTGAAGTGCGGCTCGAAATAGATGGACTACACAATACCGCGACCGACCAGTTCAGCATCAGCCTGAAAGACATCCGGCTCAAGGTTCAAAGTGGTGAGATTGTCGGGATTGCCGGCGTTGCCGGAAATGGCCAGGATGAATTGCTAAGAGCGATCAACGGCGAGGAGATGTGCCAGCCTGCGGACGCAATTCAAATCAATCACCAGCCCTGTGCCAATCAGGGCCCCAATCAACGGCGCGGCCTCGGCATGGCCTCCATCCCGGAGGAACGGCTGGGTTATGGCGCTGTCCCGGCAATGAACCTGTTGCAAAATACCTTGCTGACGGCCTTTCAGCGGCTGGGCCTGGTCAAGGCGGGATTTGTCGACAACCGTCGCTGCAAGTCTTTTTGCCTTGGGATCCTGGAGAGTTTCAACGTCACGTCCAGCGGAGTACTGGCCGAAGCCGGCAGCCTGTCCGGCGGTAATCTGCAAAAATTCATTGTCGGCAGGGAAATCAACCAGACCCCTTCTGTACTGGTCGTTTCGCAACCGACCTGGGGAGTCGATGCCGGGGCGGCACAGACCATCCACCACGCGTTGCACAAGCTGGCGGAAAATGGCACCGCGATACTGGTGATCTCCCAGGACCTGGACGAATTAATGGGGCTTTGCGACCGGATTGCAGCCATTTGTTCCGGCACACTGACCCGGGCTGCCCCGGTATCTGAAATTACCATTGAGCAGATCGGAATGATGATGGCGGGCATTGAGAACCCGGGAACAGAAAAGAGTCAAGATGTTTGTCAGCCTGGTTAAACGCCCCGAGCGTTCACAATGGATGGTGTACCTATCGCCCGTCATCGCCCTTGCCATGACCCTGGTTTCAGGAATTATCCTGTTCCAGCTCATGGGGGTCGAATCCGGCAAGGCCCTGTATGCGTTTTTTGTGGAGCCCATTACCCATAAATATGGCTGGGCCGAGCTGGGAGTGAAAGCAACCCCCCTGATATTGATTGGTGTGGCACTGTCCGTGGGATTCCGCGCCAACGTCTGGAACATTGGTGCGGAGGGCCAGCTGACACTGGGGGCCATTTGCGGGGGAGGGGTCGCCCTGTTTTTTTACGGAGTGGATTCTGTTTTCGTGCTGCCGCTGATGATGGTCGGCGGTATTCTCGGCGGCATGATGTGGGCGGCTATCCCGGCATTTTTGAGAACCCGGTTCAATGCAAATGAAATTCTCACCAGCCTGATGCTGACCTATGTTGCAACGCTGTTGCTCAGTGTCCTGGTGCACGGCCCGTGGAGAGACCCGGATGGATTCAACTTCCCGGAATCCAGGATTTTCAGCGATTCCGCCACGTTGCCCGTCATCTGGGCGGGTACCCGGTTACATCTTGGATGGATCATCACCATTGCCGTCGTGGCGGCGGTCTGGGTCCTCATGTCGAAGACCATTGTCGGATTCCAGGTCAAGGTGGTGGGCCAAGCCCCCCTGGCCGGCCGGCACGCGGGATTCAGCGTCAACCGGGTCATCTGGTTTTCCCTGCTGCTGGGCGGGGCCATGGCCGGCCTGGCCGGCTTGTTTGAGGTTTCCGGGCCGATCGGCCAGTTGTTGCCGGTGATTTCACCGGGATACGGGTTTACCGCCATTATTGTTGCGTTCGTGGGCCGGTTGCATCCGGTTGGCGTATTTTTTGCAGGTCTGCTGCTGGCCCTGTCCTACCTGGGTGGGGAGTCGGCACAAATTACCATGAATCTGCCCCTCGCCGTCACCGGCGTATTCCAGGGAATGCTGCTTTTCTTTCTGCTGGCCTGCGACGTGCTCATTGCCTACCAGTTCCGTCTCAATATGACCCGGGGAGCAAAATATGGCTGATATCCTGATTGCCGCGATATTAACGATCATCACGGCGGCGACACCGCTGGTCTATGCCGCATTGGGTGAAATGATCACCGAAAAATCGGGGGTGCTCAATCTGGGGGTTGAAGGAATGATTCTGGTCGGCGCGGTAGCCGGCTTTGCCACCATTCACAGCACGGGGAGTGCGGCACTGGCGATTTTTGCCGGGCTGGCGGCCGGGGCATTGCTCGCGTCGGTTTTCGCGTTGCTGGTGCTTGGATTCCAGGCGACCCAGGTCGCCACCGGCCTGGCACTCACGATATTCGGGATCGGGGTCAGCGCACTGGTCGGGCAGGACCTGGTGGGAATCGCTTACGACGGGCTGCCGAAGATCTCCATACCGCTGCTGTCCTCCATCCCCGTGATCGGGCCATTGCTGTTTCAGCACGATATCCTGGTATACGGTTCGTTTGCCCTGGTATTTCTGGTTGCCTGGTTTCTCAAAAACACCCGGCCGGGACTGGTTCTGCGTGCCGTTGGAAATTCCCATGATGCCGCGCATGCCATTGGCTACCCGGTGATCCGAATCCGGTACATGGCCATACTGTTTGGCGGGGCAATGGCCGGTTTGGCAGGGGCCTATCTTTCCCTCGCCTATTCCCCGCTGTGGATAGAAAACATGAGTGCCGGCCGCGGCTGGATTGCGCTGGCCCTGGTGGTTTTTGCAACCTGGCGCCCATGGCGTGTATTCTTCGGGGCCTACTTATTTGGTGGCATTACCATTTTTCAACTGCATGCCCAGGCGTTTGGAGTCGGTGTTCCCGCTCAGATCATGTCGATGTTGCCGTATCTGGCCACCATCGTGGTGCTGGTCATCATTTCCCGTGATATCAACAAGATCAAACTGAATGCACCGATGTGCATCGGCAAGCCCTTTCACCCCACTGCATAATGATACCCGTTCCCGTTACTTGCGGAAGACCGCAACCGATGCCGGACAAGCACACTTGAGCTGCCGCGCAAACCTTCACTTAAACTCAACCTTGAGGACAATTCAAAATGAAAATCAACACCAATCCATTCGGGATACTGAAATCCCTCCCGGCACTCTTTCTGGCTGCGGCAATGATGGTCGCAGGCACGAGCGCACAGGCCGAAGACATCAAAGTGGGTTTCGTCTATGTGGGCCCGGTGGGGGACCATGGATGGACGTACCGGCACGACCAGGGCAGGCTGGCCGTTGAAAAGGAATTGGGAGTGGCCACAACATTCGTCGAGAGTGTCGCAGAGGGGGCCGATTCCGAGCGCGTCATCCGGAATTTGGCGACCACGGGGCATGGCCTGATCTTTACCACATCGTTTGGTTACATGAATCCCACGTTAAAGGTTGCCGAGCAGTTTCCGGACGTCAAGTTCGAGCATGCAACCGGGTACAAGCGTGCTGACAATCTGAGCACCTATTCCGCCAGGTTTTACGAAGGCCGGACCGTCCTGGGTACGATTGCAGGCCACATGAGCAAAACAGGCGTGGTCGGTTATATCGCCTCGTTTCCGATTCCGGAAGTGGTCCGGGGCATCAATGCCTTTATTCTTGCCATGCGCAAGGTCAACCCGGACGCGGTTGTCAAGGTGGTCTGGGTGAATTCGTGGTATGACCCGGGCAAGGAAGGGGATGCCGCGAAAGCCCTGATCGACCAGGGAGCCGACATCATTACCCAGCACACCGATTCCCCCGCACCGCTCCAGGTTGCCGAACAAAGAGGGGTGTATGCCTTTGGACAGGCTTCTGACATGAGCGCGTTTGCCCCGACTGCACAACTGACCGCCATCATTAATGACTGGAACCCCTATTATGTCAGCCGGGTCAAGGCACTGATGGAAGGCACCTGGGAATCCCAGGATGTCTGGTCTGGAATCAAGACCGGCATGGTGGAATTTGCCCCGTATGGCGATGCCGTGCCCGCAGAGGCACGGGCGGCTGCCGATGCGGTCAGGGAAGGGATTGTCAACGGAACACTGCACTCGTTCGACGGCCCCATCAACAACCAGGCCGGGGAGCAGGTGATCGGCGAAGGGGAAACCCTGGATGATGGCGTACTCCTTGGAATGGACTGGTACGTCGAAGGTGTCCAGGGTGAACTGGGCGGGCAATAGTCCCGTCCGGGCCGGGCCGGCAAAGCCCCTATGAGGGGCTTTGCCTGAAACGGTTGACCGGGTCCAATGTCCGAACCGCAGAGAAAAACAACCAGTGTCGGGCTGGAGAAAAAGCAGCTGATTCTCAAATCGGCTGAAAACGAATTCGACCAATACAGCTATGGCGGTGCCAGAATGCAGCGGATTGCAGACCGGGCAGGCCTGCCAAAAGCAAACGTGCATTATTATTTCCGCAGCAAATCCGAACTGTACAATGCGGTGCTCGAAGACGTGGTGGGTCTGTGGAACCAGACCTTCAAGACACTGGATGCCAATCACGACCCCCGGATGGTGCTGTCAGAGTTTGTCCGGATGAAAGTGGAATTCACCCGGCTCCACCCCCGGGCCACCCGCATATTCACCAGTGAAATGCTTCATGGGGCCCCCCATCTGAGTGAGAAACTGAATGATCAAATGAATCGGTGGACCCAGAACCGTGCGAGCGTCATCGCACAGTGGGTCGAAAGCAAGAAGATTGCCCCCATAGATCCCTATCATCTGATCTTCATGATCTGGGCGAGCACCCAGCATTTTGCCTGTTCTGAATTCCAGATCCGGTCCGTCTATCAGAAATCGAAGTTGACCCGAAAGGATTTTGCCGACCAGTCAGCCTCCCTGACCACGATGGTGTTGCGGATCTGCGGGCTGGAGCCCTGATTGATGCAGTGTGCGGGATGCGATGATTGAAGGTCATCTACACGAATGGGCCAACCTGCTGGTCCGCTGGATTCATTTCATCACCGGGGTCGCGTGGATAGGCGCCTCCTTTTATTTCAACTGGCTGGAAAACAACCTGAACCGGCAATCACCCCAGAAGAAAGGCATCGCCGGACATCTGTGGGCAGTCCATGGCGGCGGATTTTACCACCTGGAAAAATTCAAGACCGGGCCGTCAAAGCTGCCGCCGGAATTGCACTGGTTCAAATGGGAAGCCTACACAACATGGTTGAGCGGCATTACGCTGCTGATCGTGATCTATTACCTCAATGCCCGGTTGTTTCTGATCGACCCCTCGGTCAGGGACCTGTCCCCGGCAGAAGCCGTCATCATTGCCGCCGTTTCGGTTCTGGGCTCCTGGTTTGTCTATGATCTCCTGTGTCGGTCCCCGCTTCGGAAATCGGCCGCCCTGCTCGGAGTGACCATCGCCGGTTACCTGGTTTTGCTTGCCTGGTTTCTCAGTGAAGTGTTCAGCGGACGCGGTGCCTACATCCATATCGGTGCCGCGATGGGCACCATGATGGTCGGGAACGTTTTCTTTGTCATCATCCCGTCCCAAAAGGAACTGGTGCGGGCGATAGCCGAAAAGCGGCCACTTGACCCTGCGGTCAGCACGAACGGATTGCTGCGGTCCACCCATAACAACTACTTTACGCTGCCTGTCCTGTTCATCATGGTCAGCAATCATTTCCCGAGTACCTACGGACACCACTGGAACTGGGCCGTCCTCCTTGTGATCTCGCTGATCGCTGTCGCCGTTCGGCACTACTACAATGTCCGGCGGATAGTGAAATCCCTGTGGTGGGTCCTGCCCGCGGCCTTCCTGGCCGTTCTTTCCGTGATGTGGTGGACCGCCCCCCAGCTGAAACCGCCCGAAACCGTCCATGCGGGCGTCCAACAGGACATTCTGCCCGTGGTGAAAGAGCGATGCACGGTCTGCCATTCCGCGACACCGACCCAGCGGGGCTTTACATCACCACCGGTCGGATTGGCTCTGGATACCCCGGAGCAGGTCGAAACCAATGCAGACCGGATTTACCAGGCGACCGTTGTCACCCGGACCATGCCCATCGGAAACCTGACCGGCATGACCGAGGAAGAACGGGACCTCATCTCATGGTGGCATGCTGCACGAAACCCGGACGGCCACCGCCCATGACGTATCCCAGGAATATGGCGGGTTATGGCCCGAAACCTCCCGACCCCGCCTGGCCGGGCAACGCGCGGATTGCGGTCCAGTTTGTGCTGAACTATGAAGAGGGCGGTGAAAACAATGTCCTGCATGGCGACCAGGGATCCGAGGCCTTCCTGTCTGAAATCGTGGGTGCGAAATCCTATGAAGGCACGCGCCACATGAACATGGAATCGATTTATGAATACGGATCCAGGGCAGGGTTCTGGCGGCTCCACAGGATGTTTGCTGAACGTGAAATACCCGTCACCGTTTTTGCCGTTGCCATGGCCATCCAGAGAAATCCACAGGTGGTTGATGCCATGCTGAACAGTGGCTGGGAAATCGCGAGTCACGGACTTCGGTGGATCGATTACCAGTTCGTCGAGGAAAACCTGGAGATTGAACACCTGCACGAAGCGATCGCCCTGCACACCCGCCTGACCGGGTCACGCCCGGCAGGCTACTACCTGGGCCGTACCAGTCCCAATACCCATCGCATCACCGCGGAACTGGGGGGGTTTGTATACAGTTCGGACACCTATGCGGATGAACTGCCGTACTGGTCCACGGACTACCGCAAAGCGCTGCTGATGGTCCCGTATACCCTGGATGCCAACGACATGCGGTTTGCCACTCCCCAGGGATTCAATTGCGGAGACCAGTTTTTCAGTTACCTGAAGGATACGTTCGACTGCCTGTACGAAGAAGGCCGGGTTGCCCCGAAAATGATGTCCGTCGGCCTTCATTGCCGGCTGGCCGGACGGCCCGGCCGCGCCAAAGCGCTGGGCAGGTTCCTGGATTACCTTCTCGCAAAGGAGAAGGTGTGGCTGGCACGGAGGGTGGACATCGCCCGCCATTGGCATCATCGCTTTCCTCCCGATGGTGAAGCCGGATGACCGATTTTTCCAAGTCCTGGGTAAACCTCGTTTCATCGAAATTGGGGGCAAGGGCCATCTCCTGCAGCGATGACTTTTTTGCCCCCATGGAGCGCATGCTGAACGACCGGCCTCCCGTCTTTATTGATGGCAAGTATGATGACCACGGGAAATGGATGGACGGCTGGGAATCAAGGCGAAGGCGGGGACCCGGCCATGACTGGTGCATTGTGAAACTGGCCAGACCCGGCGTGATACACGGCATTGAAATTGACACCACCCACTTCACCGGAAACTATCCGCCCGAGGCATCCGTGGATGCCTGTGTGTTTGCGGGAGAAGACCCGGATGAAAAAACGCCATGGCGCACACTCCTCGGGAAACAGGGTCTGCGGGGGGACAGCCAACACCAATTTGCCGTGAACCATCCGGACACCTTCACACATGTCCGCGTGAACATCTATCCCGATGGCGGGATTGCACGGCTGCGCGTTTTTGCCGCACCCAAGGTCGACTGGGACCAGTTCCCCCCGGGACATCTTGTGGATCTTGCCGCTTCCCTGAACGGGGGGGTCGCGGTGGCCTGTAACAATGAGCATTATGGTGCCATTCAAAACATTCTTGCGCCGGGCCGGGGGGTCAACATGGGCGACGGCTGGGAAACCCGGCGACGGCGCGAACCGGGTAATGACTGGGTCGTCATCGCCCTGGCCAGACCGGGGATAGTCCGGCATATTGAAGTGGATACCGCTCATTTCAAGGGCAATTATCCGGACACCTGCAGTGTGCAGGCGAGCAACCTGGATCTGGACCGCTCATCGTCCGTGGAAACACAGAGTGAATCGTGGAATGAATTGTTGTCACCGGTAAAACTCCAGGCGGACTGCGAACATCGGTTTACCGATGAAGTCAGGGAGGTGGGTGCTGTCCGGTATGTCCGTCTGAACATTTACCCGGACGGAGGCATCAGCCGTCTGCGCATGTTCGCTGAAATCGTGCAATAGACGAAGCATGGAACTGCAACCTGCCCCCCTGACCGCGGAAACATTTGCCGCATTCGGGGAAGTCATTGAACTGGAATCGGCCAGGCAGATCCGGATCAACCAGGGCCTGACCACGCGCTACCACGACTTGTTTGAAATTGATGTGAACGATCAGGGCGGGAAACCCATCGTCAATGTTTTCCGCACCTCGCCACTGCCGCTTCCTCATCAAGTCACGGTGATGGAACGCCACCCATTGGGCAGCCAGGCCTTTGTACCCCTGGGACACGATCCATTCTTGGTGCTCGTCGCCAATGCGGTGGAGAAAATCCGTGCCGCCGATCTGCACCTGTTCATCACCAATGGAAAACAGGGAATCAACCTCCGGAAAAACACCTGGCATCATTTCCAGATTGTCATCGGCAAAACCCAGAGTTTTCTGGTGATTGACCGCGGCGGCAGGGGAAACAATCTTGTGGAGGCGGAAGTCGCCGATCAACCCGTCTGGATTCCGGCGCATTTTTCATAGCCGCACATTCATTCTTCACGCGGTATGTCGGGCGGTATCCGCTCCAATGCGCGGATACGACGGTTGCAGAGTGTTCCGTTGCATCCGGACCCACGCCCTGGTCGGGTTGCCAGCCTGCTCTGCCACAGGATGGGGCCCATGCGGCCCGGTGCGGCTTTTTCCCGATAATCCACTTGTGAAACGTTCAGCTATAATGTTTAATTTAACATGTTGATTAGTTTTACTGATAATTCACCCCAGAAATCATGGCAGCGCGAATAGAAGCACATGGGTTAAGCATTGACCCGGCGATGTACGAGTTGGTGCAAAATGAGATTTTACCCGGTACCGGAGTGACCGCCGACCAATTCTGGAGCGGGCTGAAGGATATCACCCGGGACCTGGCCCCGAAAAACAAAGCGCTGCTGGAGAAGCGCGACCACTTTCAACGGCAACTGGATGCATGGCACCAGTCCAATCCCGGACCTGTGGATACCAACGCCTACCGTGCATTCCTGGAAACCACCGGATACCTGGTGCCCGATGGGGACCGTTTCAAGGTCCGCACTGGAAACGTCGATTCCGAGGTTGCCGAAATCGCCGCACCCCAGCTGGTGGTTCCCCTGGACAATGCCCGCTACGCATTGAATGCGGCGAATGCGAGGTGGCACAGCCTGTATGATGCGCTTTATGGCTCAGACATTGTCCTGGAGGTGGAAGGATGCAAAAAAACCGCAAAATACAATCCTGTCCGCGGTGTCCAGGTAATCCGGTATGTCCGTGAGTTTCTTGACCAGGTCGTACCCCTTGCAACGGGCAGCCATGCCTACGCAGTGAAATACAAGGTGAAATCAGGCAAGCTGGTTGTGGTGATGGGAGATGGCAGCGAAACCGGATTGGGTTGGCGTGAATGTTTTGCGGGATTTTGCGGAGACCCGGACTCGCCAACCAATATCCTGTTCAAGCACAACGACCTCCACATCGATATTTGTATCGGCGAAGGCTATTTTATCGGCCGTGGAGACCTGGCGGGCATCTACGATGTAATCGTCGAATCCGCGCTGACCACGATCATGGATTGCGAGGATTCAGTTGCCGCCGTGGATGCCGATGACAAAGCCCGGGTCTATCGGAATTGGGCCGGCCTGATGCGGGGCGATCTCACGGCAACCTTTCGAAAACACGGGAAAATGCTGGACAGAAAGCTCGAACCGGACCGCGAATATACCGGGCCTGACGACCGGCCCTTTCAATTACCGGGTCGCAGTCTGATGTTTGTGCGGAATGTCGGCACACACATGTACACCGACACCGTGACCTGCAACGGCGAAGACATCCCGGAATCGTTTCTCGATGCCATGGTCACCGCCCTGGCGGCCAAGCATGATCTGGATGCGAACGGGCCTTTCCGGAACAGCCGTACCGGCAGCATCTATGTGGTCAAGCCCAAAATGCATGGGCCGGAAGAGGTGGCCGCGGCCGTTGAATTGTTCGGGCGGGTTGAAGAGTCCTTAAATCTCGAAAGAAAAACCATAAAAATCGGCATCATGGATGAAGAGCGTCGAACCACCGTGAATCTCAAGGAATGTATACGCATGGCACAGGACCGGGTGGTTTTCATCAATACCGGATTTCTTGACCGCACCGGCGATGAAATTCACAGTTGCATGGAAGCCGGTGCGGTGATTCCCAAGAACGACATCAAGCATGCTCCCTGGCTCCTGGCCTATGAAGACTGGAACGTGGATATCGGCCTTGAAACCGGATTGCCGGGACACGGACAGATTGGCAAGGGCATGTGGGCCGCACCCGACAACATGAGAGCAATGATGGAACAGAAAATTGCACATCCCCGGGCAGGTGCCAGCACCGCATGGGTGCCCTCACCTACCGCTGCCGCCCTGCACGTCATGCATTACCACCAGGTCAATGTTGCGACACGCCAGCTGGCCCTTTCGGACAGCGGGCGAACCAATCTGGACAGCATTTTGATGATCCCGGTTTTGGGAGAACGGGCCGTCAACCACAGTACGGTGGTCAAAGAGCTGGAAAACAATGCCCAGAGCATCCTGGGGTACGTGGTGAGATGGATTGATTCAGGGATCGGCTGTTCCAAAGTTCCGGATATCAGTGATGTGGCACTCATGGAGGATCGGGCCACTCTGCGCATTTCCAGCCAGCACATTGCCAACTGGCTACATCATGGATTGACCACCAAAAACCAGGTAAGAAAGGTTTTTGAAAAAATGGCCGGGGTCGTGGACCGGCAAAACTCACGTGACCCGGACTACCGGAACATGTCGGATGATTTTGGTAACAGTATTGCTTTCCAGGCATCGCTGGACCTGGTTTTCCAGGGTCGGAACATCCCCAATGGCTATACCGAACCCGTCTTGCATGCACGCCGCAGGGAATTCAAGGCAAAGCGGTCCTGAAACAATAAAATAGCGCATTCTGCTCCGGGTTGTCAGCACCCGGGAACATTCCTTCCGGGTTATGCTGCCGACACACTGCCACCCTTGACCATCATGCATGCCAACTCAAGAGCGGCCCTGATGATTGTGGTATCCATGACGATGATTTCGTCGAATGATGCCATTTTGAAAGTCAACAGCGCGGAGCTGGGAATCGGGCAGATCCTCTTCATTCGTGGTGTATTTGCGACCGTTGTGTTCCTGTCGCTGATCCGCATTACCGGCAACCGACTGCTGTCATGGTCGATGCTGGACAGGTTGAACATGGCCCGGGGAGGCGCTGAATGCCTAGCGACATTCTTCTTCGTTACCGGTTTGAGCATGCTTCCGATCGCAACCGCGTCTACACTGGTCTGGACTTCACCCATACTGCTGACCGTGTGCTCTGCGCTCGTATTGAAGGAAAAAGTCACCCTGGTCCGGTGGTTTGCGGTTTGGGCCGGTTTTGCGGGCGTGCTGTGTGTCACCACTCCGTTTGGGTCGGCATTTTCATGGCCGATGTTTCTACCGCTGGCTGCGGCCGCATTCGTGGTACTGCGTGACCTGCTCACCCGGCAGCTTGATGCCGGGATTGATTCAAAATATGTCGTGCTCTCCACGCTGATCCTGGTTACCGTGGCCGGAGGGGTCGCTTCCCTGTTCGATTGGCATCCGGTGGAATTCGGCCATCTGGCCTGGTTGTTCGCCAGCTCGGTACTGTTGAGTACCGGGTTCTTTCTCCAGATTAAAGCCATACGGCTCGGCGAGCTGTCCTTTATTGCCCCCTTCCTTTTTACCGGAATCCTGGTTTCGGTCGGCTGGGGTTACTGGTTATGGGATGAGATCCCCACCACCTCCATGGTGACCGGAATTGCCCTGATCATCGGGTCCGGGCTTTATATTCTTTCCCACCAGAGCCGTGCCGCCGGCAAGGCAACCAGACTCTAGGGTTGCCTCGACCCCCCCGGCTCGTTTCCAAGACTGTGGTTTCTGGAAAATTGCCTGTCCGGGGACTTTCCCGCCAATCATTCCGGTGACTGCCTGTGCAGCCTGTCGGACTCTGGGACCCAATTCATGGATGGTTTCGACCGGGAATCGCACGGTAGGCCCGGATACGGAAATTGCGGCAATGGCTTCACCGAACGAATTGTGAACGTTGGACGCGATACAACGCATCCCCAGATACCGCTCTTCATCATCCAGGGCCCACCCCCGGTTTCTTGAGATTTCCAGGTCCGCATGCAATGCCTTCCAGGAAGTCCGTGTATTCGGTGTGAATTCGGGCAAACCGGGTTTTTCCAACACGCTTTCCACCTCGTACCGGGGCAAATTGGACAACAGGGCCTTGCCGACCCCGGACGCATGCATGTGACTGCGCGTCCCAGGCCGGTAAAATGCCCTGATCGGGTTATCCGTTTCCACCTGGCTGATAAAAACAACCTTGCCGTGACTGGCAATTCCCAGATTGGCCGTTTCTCCCGTTTCTTCCATGAGCCGATAGAGCGTTTTCCGGGCCACTTCCACCAGGTTGGTGTTGTTCAGATAGGCATTGCCTACGCGAAACGCTTCCAGGCCAACAGACCATTGTTGCGTCGATTCGCTGAATTCCGCAAACCCCTGCCGCTGCAGTGTGACCAGCATCCGATGAGCTGTGGAGGGCGGCAAATCGACCATCCGTGCGATGTCCGTCAGTATCATGCCGGTGTCCCGGCTGAGGGCCCGCAACAGCGTCACGCCGCGATCCAGGGCCCGGACCGGATTGAAAGGCCTGGTTTCCGGCTGTGACCTAGGTCGGCCCCTGGGCCGTTTTGGGATTGCTTTTTCCTTTGCCAAGTGAAGCGGTGCGGGCCGGATCATCAAAAAATTATTTCATCCTGCTGAATTAAAAAATTCATGGAAAACATTATTGCTTATATATCAATATTATATAGAATTTATTTGTATAATGGAAATATATTTTAAAAAAATTGATTCTTGTCCGGGCGCCCCCTATAA
>WTGA01000097.1 GCA_011523765.1 Gammaproteobacteria bacterium | reverse complement strand
CACCACGTGGACTGGAACAGCGCCAGTGGCGCTCCGCGCCATGCCTGGCGCACCACAAAAAAGGCCCTCCGAGGAGGGCCTTTTGAATGGATTGTGAAACGGGTTTAGAAAGACTGCAACAGAGAGAGGAGAAACTTGTTCGTGGTTTCTTCATCATCGTCCAAAGTTGCATTTCTATCATCCCCGGCACCTGCAGTATTATCGGCTTTGGTTACCGTTTTGCTGACGGTACTGTATTCAGCAATGGCACTCAGGCCACCGCCCAGAGACTTGGTGAGCGACACATACACGTTAGTCATATCACCAGCATCACCATGCACAACGTTGACATCGCCACCGTCATCTGTTGATGACAACACTTCCTTCTGGCCATCCTCATAACTACCCACGCCGATCATTCCGAAGTAACCACCGCCGAAGTCATTCATGACCAACAGGCCCCAGGCTTCATCATCGTCACGCATGTCGTTGTCCGCATCCACGTCGGTCAAATGACCCCGTATTTCAGCAGAACCCACCGGTACCCGGAAACCCAGTGATGTGAGAGTCGGAGACCGGTCACCGGTCGCATCACTGCCATTTTCATCCACATAGGCCAGTTGAAGCTTCACCGGACCCAGAGAGGTGGCCGCACCGATCGTGACCGAATCAATGGATTCACCGTCATCCTTGGCGGGCACAGCAGCCATTGCGGCGGCGGCTGGAATTCCCAAGTCTGTATCTGCTGTTACTGCTCTTTTACCGGGAACCGCAGCCTTACTCATATCCACACTCTGAATCTGGATATCGAAGGTAATGGGATCATCCCCTCCCGGACCGGCACCAAAGCGATAGGCCGCGATGTTCTTCATGCGCAGGCTGTGGTCACTGTTCATGCTGGTGGACGCAACGGCATAGTATTCCGCACCACCCAGGGCCCAGCTCTGGTCCGTGTTGGCTCCGATATAGCGGTACAGGACACCGGTCTGCTTGCCAAGCCGGAACTGACCGAAACTGCCGTTCAGCGTGAGATTCGCATGACGTTGGGCCATGTTATCTCCGGCCTTGTATTCCAGCAGATAGTCCACGGTCATGCCATTGCCCAGGTCATTGGTACCCTTGACGCCCAATCGGCTTCCAAGGTGGTCATCGATTCGCTGGGAATCCACGGCATCGGTTTCCCCGCTGATGCTCTTCATGCCGAAAGCAATCCGACCATAAACGGTCGGTTCGGCCACTACCGCTACCGAGGTCGACAACATCCCTGCAGCGGCTGTTAATAGTGCTATTTTTTTAAGCATAAGAATTTACCTTTGTTTATTAATGCAACCTGATTACTAATCAACAACAGGTGGTCACAGGATCGCCTCCGTACCGCCCCACCAGTTGAGGGTCACCGGGTTGTTGGAAGGGTGGAGAGGCTCGGTCAGCCCCAACCCCAATATGGGCGTGGCCCTTCGTTGCCATACCCAGCGCTTTTGATTGCAAGCATGAAGGTTGGCCGAAACTTCAAACCAAACGATCTGGACTGGGCCGCCGCATTACGGGCCCCGCAGATTCGCATGCTGGTGGCAAGAACGGGCTTTCAGATGGACCGGCTCAATGACCGGAACCCGGTCGAAATCACGGATACCGGACGGTATCTCGACGGAACTCAGAGATTGCTTTTGTACGTCTTGACGTTCAAAAATAGGGGCTTTTTCCCAGACATTAACCTGACAGGAACTCCTCTATGCAACTGAATGAATTATTGGACCTATACTTTTCGCTGAAGATACTGCGTCCCGACACTGAGAAAGGTTATCGAACCACCTGCAACACCTTTATGGCGGACACGGGGGTCCGAGAACTGGAGAAACTGGATGAATCGGTGTTTATCCGTTGGCGCCAGCAGGTTTTGGCTCGCGCCTGTGAAACCACCTGGAATTCCTATCGCCGGAACTTCCGGGTGCTGATGACATTCGCGGTAAAACGGAAACTGCTGCAGCACAATCCCATCGAAGATGTGGCCCCGGCCCCGGTTTCGAACCTGAAGAAGAAGACCGTGAATGTGGAGTCCCTGTCAAGGGTGATTGCCGGACTGAATAAATCCGGCAGCCCTGTGAAGAACGGGTGGTTCTGGTCCATCTGCATCAAGACGCTGTTCTATACGGGGATGCGCCGGCGGCAACTGGTGGGCCTGCGTTGGAAAGACATTGATTTCGAGAAAAACCTGATTCACCTGGTCGCCACGACCAGCAAGACGAAACGCGCATGGGAAATTCCCCTGGACCCCCGGCTGTACAATGACCTGCTGTATTTGCGAAAGGAAACGACCCGGGTGCTCGGAACCCGGAAAGGCCTACCGAAGTGCCAGGTGTTTTGTGTGCAGATTTTTGACGATCGAATCCGGTTCACCAACGATCATCTGACGGGGGAGCAGCTCACGGGCATCTTGCGGAAGATTGGTCAACACTATTCCGTGGCCCTCTCACCACATCGGCTTCGTCATACGTTCGGGACCGAAGTGGCCAACGCGATGTCCCAGAATGAGGATGTTCCTTTTGGAATCCGGGCGCTGCAGCACCAACTGGGCCATACCAATATTTCGACGACCCTGGGGTATATCCAGCCCAAACCGGAACAGCAGCGGCAAATCGTGGATTCCCTGAAAACGATCTAAGTCATGGCCACCTGCTTACTGCTGGGCAGGGATGAAACACCGAGCTAGACATTCCCGACCCAGCGGTGGTTTGCCGGACCACCGGACTCAACCAGCGTTTCTTTTTTCCAGAATGTGGCATGCGACTTGAGGTGCTCCATCATTTGCCGGCAACCATCGAATGCAGCTGCACGGTGAGCGGACCAGGCAGCAACCAGCACGATCGGGTCGTTAGGATAGAGGTCTCCCACCCGGTGGAGGATGAGCAAATCCAGGAGCTGGTGCCTGTCAATGACCTGGTCCGCAAATGATGACAGTTGATGCTGTGTCATGCCTTCGTAATGCTGTAATTGCATTTGTGCCACATCATCCCCCAGGTTGTAATCCCGCATTGTTCCTACGAATGTTGCACAGGCACCATAATTGCCCGGCTTTAACCCCGGATTATTTTGATATGCGTTGAGTTCCGCCCACGGGTCAAAAGGTGCCGACCTGATTTCGATCAGCATTTTTATCCCCCATTGACGGGAGGGAAAAAAGCAACTTCATCTCCATCCTGGACTGTCTGACTGAATTTGGAGTATTCATGGTTCAAGGCACAAAGCAGATTCTCCGGGGCCGGTCGTCCGGAAATCTCCATCCATATCTCCCCGATAGTCAGAGGCAATTGGTATTCCACACTTTTATCTCCAAACCCCAGCTCCTCTCTCAAGCTGGCGAAACATCTGACCTTCACGCTCATGATTTCTGATATGGTTCTCGAATACAAGGGAATTCGGCTACTATAGCATCTTTATCCAAAGGAGCCCAAATGAGCCATGACCCAGCCAATCCCCCGGGAATTCATCCCGACCAATATTGCAGTCCTGACTGTCTCTGATACCCGAACAGACGAAAATGACAAATCTGGCAATGCTCTGATCAGTCGACTCGAAGATGCGGGTCACCTGACCCATGAGAAGTCAATCGTTCCTGATGATGTCTATCAAATACGTGCTGAAGTATCCAGATGGATCGCCAATCCCGCAGTACAGGTGGTAATTACGACCGGTGGCACCGGAGTCAGTGGTCGTGATGGTTCCCCTGAAGCCGTGACTCCTTTGCTGGACAAGGTTCTCGATGGTTTTGGTGAAATGTTCAGAGTCCTGTCCTACGATGATATCGGCACTTCTACATTGCAGTCCCGAACACTGGCGGGGGTTGCAAATGGAACCTACATTTTTGTTTTGCCGGGCTCGACGGGTGCAGTCAAGCTGGCATGGGAGAAACTGATCTCCCATCAGCTGGATTATCGTACCCGCCCCTGTAACCTGGTTGAAATGATGCCAAGGTTGCTGGAGAAATAACCCGAATATTTATGTGAATGCACCGACAGGGGACGGATGCCGGATTTGGGGACAGTCTGTCCTCGAATTCAGGTCTCTACCGACCAACCTGATGTCTTCAACACATTAAATGGGTGGCCATGACGTTTTAAAAATTCAAGCAGGTCTCGGGTGCCGATGGCCACTGTTTTCGTGTTGTCCAGTGGGTGCACATGTATCACGGGATGATGCATCAATATTTCGTCGATATAAAATTCGACTTCACCATGCACGTCATTGAGCAAGCCGAAAGGACTGACTGCACCGGGCTTTACACCAAGATACTGCATCAAACGTTCAGGACTGCAGAATGAAAAACGTCTTGTTCCGATACACCTGGCCGTTTCGTTCAGGTCGATCTTCCTGTTCTCGTGCAACGTCAGCAACCACATTTTGCTCTTTTTGTTTTTCAGGAACAGGTTCTTGACCTGCCCCTGATCTGACTCACCCGGCCCCCGTATCGCCTTTGCATCTGCAACAGTCATTAACGGTGGATGGCTGACACACTGATATTCAATACTTTCTTCATCCAGCCGATTGAGAAGCATTCGACAGGTAAAAGAGTGATCCGGTTGCATCAAATTACATATATGGTCGGGCTTCGGTTATTGGTTCTGTCCGTCAGCTATAATCGGGATGATTGCCATTTTTACCATACCTGACCTGTCGAACACCATGACAAGCAACTCTACATCCAACACAGATGTAACACGCTCAGGAACGGAAACCAGGCTGAACTCCCTGCCGATGGCAAAGTTCACTGAAAAAGCGTACCTGAATTATTCCATGTACGTCATTCTCGACCGGGCCTTGCCAAACATTGCAGATGGGTTGAAACCTGTCCAGCGCCGCATCGTCTATGCCATGTCCGAACTTGGCTTGCATACCACCGCCAAATTCAAGAAATCGGCTCGCACTGTCGGCGATGTCCTTGGAAAATTTCACCCTCATGGAGATTCCGCCTGCTACGAGGCCATGGTGCTCATGGCACAATCGTTCAGTTACCGTTATCCGCTGGTTGATGGCCAGGGTAACTGGGGCAGCCAGGATGATCCGAAATCCTTTGCCGCCATGCGCTACACCGAGTCACGACTCACCCGGTACGCCCAACTCTTGCTTGAAGAACTGGGACAGGGCACCGCAGATTGGACAGCGAACTTTGACGGTACTCTTGAAGAACCCAGGTTGCTGCCCTCAAGACTGCCCAATGTATTGCTGAATGGAGGGTCGGGCATTGCGGTGGGTATGGCAACTGACATACCGCCGCACAATGTCCGGGAGGTGGTGAGTGCCTGTATCCGTTTGCTCGAAGACCGGAACACAACGTTGTCGCAGGTTTGTGAACACATCAAGGGGCCGGATTTCCCGACCGAAGCGGAAATTGTCTCGACACGGGAAGAGATTATGGAGAGCTATAAAACGGGAACCGGGTCGCTGAGACAGCGGGCGGTCTGGGAAAAAGAAGGTGGGGATATTGTCATTACCGCATTCCCCTATCAGGTGTCCGGATCAAAAATACAGGAACAGATTGCCGCTCAAATGCTGTCGAAGAAATTACCGATGGTCAGTGACCTTCGGGATGAATCAGACCATGAAAACCCTACTCGCCTGGTGATTGAGCCGCGGTCGAATCGTATTGACACCGAAGCCCTGATGCAGCACCTGTTTGCTACGACCGACCTGGAAAGGAGTTACCGGGTCAATCTGAACATGATCGGACTGAACGGCCGCCCTCGGGTTTATGACCTCCGTACCCTGTTGCTGGAGTGGCTGGACTACCGTATCGCCACCGTCAAACGTCGACTTTCGTTTCGCCACGACAAAGTGGTGGACCGGCTCCACATTCTGGATGGTCTCCTGATTGCCTATCTGAATCTCGATGAAGTCATACGGATCATTCGCAACGAAGACAAGCCCAGACCCAGACTGATACAGCGATTTAAACTGAGCGGGATTCAGGCGGATGCCATTCTGGATACGCGATTGCGGCATCTCGCCAGACTGGAAGAAATGAAAATTCAAGGAGAGAGAACCGAATTGGAAAAAGAACGGCAACACCTTGCGGAATTGCTGAAATCGCACACAAAACTCAAACGTCTGGTCCGTGACGAATTGAGTGCAGATGCGAACAAGTATGGAGACAATCGGCGTTCACCTCTCATTGCACGGGAAGCTCCCAAGGCCCTGGATCAAAATGTCCTGATGCCCGCGGAACCGGTTACGGTCGTTCTTTCGGCCAAAGGCTGGATTCGAGCGGCAAAAGGGCATGATGTTCAGGCTGAAAATCTGAACTTCAAGGCCGGGGACACCTATTTGTGTTCGGTTCAGGGCCGGACCGACGAATATCTGCTGGTTATCGATTCAACTGGACGAACCTATCCCTTTTCTGCACACAACCTTCCCTCGGCCCGCAGTTTCGGTGAACCATTGAGCAGTAGTTGCAATCCCAAGTCTGGTGCCCTCTTCAAGGGACTGATGATGGGTACTACAGAAACGGAATACCTGCTCGCTACCGATGCAGGCTACGGATTTATTGCGAAAATTGGGGAAATACTGCCACGGAACAAGGCAGGGAAAGCAACCTTGACCGTTCCCGAGGGAGCCAATGTATTGATGCCTAAAAAAATCAATGACTATGACGATGACTGGATTGCGGTGATTACCAAAACCGGCCGGTTGCTCATATTTACCGTCGGTGAACTGGCCCAGCGCAGCAAGGGAAAAGGCCTCCAACTGATTAACATTCCGAATGCAAAATTCAGGTCCGGGGAAGAATCGGTGGTCGACTGCACAATTTTTCAGGAAGGCAACCGCTTGCGGATTTACAGTGGGCAGCGTTATCTGAATCTCAAGCCAAGAGATTTTGACAACTATGTGGGCGTCCGGGCGAAACAGGGAAACTTCCTTCCCAGAGGTTTTCGGCAAACCCATTCCATCATCACGCTGGATACCTGAATTCAGGCAGGTCATGTGATCTGTAAAGCTATGAAGCCCTCCTGCCCTGGCGATATCTTTTGTTACAATTCGCCACTTGAAATCCAATAGAATTAGACATAAACCGATGAATCCACCATTATTCCAATCTGATCTCAGCCACCTTGAACTCCTGAACCGGGGCAAGGTCAGGGATATTTATGCGGTTGATGAAGATCATTTGCTGATTGTAACCAGCGACCGCCTTTCTGCATTTGATGTCATATTGCCCCAACCGGTACCCGGGAAAGGCGAAGTGCTTACCCGGTTGTCCAATTTCTGGTTTTCGCAAACCCGGGACCTGCTGCCCAATCATCTCAGCAGGAAAACACTGGCTGAAGTCGTCCCGGATGAACACCAGCGGGCCGAACTGGGCGACCGGGCCATTGTAGTGAAAAGACTCCAACCCCTCCCGATTGAAGCGATTGTTCGCGGGTATCTGATCGGTTCCGGTTGGAAAGACTATCAGGGCAGCGGCACCGTCTGCGGGATTCCGCTTCCCGACAATCTTCGTCAGGCGGACCAACTGGCCGAAGCCATCTATACCCCCTCAACCAAGGCGGAGTTTGGCGAACATGACGACAATATCAGTTATGAGCAGACGATTGAGCTTCTTGGGGAATCCCTCGCGGAAAAAGTCAGGACACTCAGCCTGAAAATCTACTCCGATGCCGCTTCTTATGCACGGGAAAGGGGAATCATCATTGCGGACACCAAGTTTGAATTCGGTTTGGACAAAGACAACGAACTGTATTTGATTGACGAGGTGTTGACACCCGATTCATCGCGGTTTTGGCCGGCAGACCAGTACCAGCCGGGGACCAGCCCTCCCAGTTATGACAAACAATTTGTTCGGGATTACCTGGAAACCCTGGACTGGGACAAAACGCCGCCTGGACCGGAGTTGCCCGAAGATATTGTTGTCAGGACTGCCAGGAAATATGCCGAAGCGGAAAGAGTGCTGACAGCTTAGGAGTTCTCACAGCGCACGGTTTTTCGTTTCGCATGTCAGGGCAGAGCCCTTTAACTTGCAGGGTCGTCCTTCCTGAACCGATCAAACAGCGTTGAAAACCAGCTTAGATTGTCATCGTCGGGGTCGGGTGTAATTGCATTGGAAAACCGGGCATCAGACAGCTCCATTGCCAAGTATTCACTGTCTGGATAATTCAGTTCAAGCACCCGCCTGGAATCATGGGCAAGTTCTTCGAAACCCATTTGCTGATAGCTGAACATCAACAACGCAAGCGCCGGTTCGACGGATGGTGTCGTCGGGTGATTTTCAATGACACCTGTCGCCCTCTTGACAACAGCGATATAGGCCTGCCTTGAATAATAGTAATTGGCAATATGAATCTCATTTCTCGCAAGTGCCTCCAGCAGATAGTTCGCGCGGCGCTTGGCATCGGGCGCGTATCGGCTGTCGGGGAACAGGGTGTAGACATCGGTAAATGCCCTCAACGCATTGCCGATTGGGGCGGGGTCACGGTCACTCAAATCACTCTTTCCCATAAACCTGCCAATCAACGAACGGTTTTCATTGAAACTCGCCAACCCTTTCAGGTAATAGGCATAGTCCACCGATTCATGGGTTGGATTCAATGAAATAAACCGGTCGGCGGCCGCGATGGCAAGCCCGTGCTCGTCCTTGCGAAAGTGTGCATAGATCGTGTCGATCTGGGCCTGCTTGGCATACACACCATACGGATACCTGGCCTCAAGAATGCGCAATTCCTCAATTGCCTCGTCCCAATCTTTTTCAACCAGGTTTTCTTTTACACTCTCGTATATCTCTTCCGCGGTTGCATCTTTAAACTTGTCCTCCTTGTCCTTGCCAAAATAGGCACATCCGGAAACGAATACAACGGTTGCCAGAATTAAGACCCTGGTGCTGGAATCGACCCACTTCCCGATATGGTTTTTTCCGATTATTTGCCTGGAGCTTCGCATTGCAATGTCAAGATAGCGTAGTATTGTATGGTTGGATAGGTGTCCTTTGAGGTTCTGTCCACCGGGACGGATATACATCAATCTGTCTTATTGTCCCATATTTGATGAGTTTATGCCGGATTCAGGCTCCCCTATTTTACTCAGAATCCCGGAAGAAATGGAGGGTATGCGTCTGGACAAGGCACTTTCCAGCCTGCTTCCGGAACAGACACGTGCCACGCTGCAAGGCTGGATCAAACAGGAACGGGTGCGGGTAAACGGAAAAACCGTAAAACAGAAATTCCGGCTTTGCGGTCACGAAGAACTGGAAGTCAGTGTTCCGGAACCCGCGCCCCGGGATTGGCCAGCTCAAAAAATTGACTTCGAAATCATTGATGAAGACGATGATATCATGGTGATCAACAAGCCGGCCGGCCTGGTTGTCCACCCCGGGGCCGGCACTCAAGACCGCACGTTGTTGAATGGGCTCATTTTCCACAATCGGGGCATGGCTGCGCTGCCCAGGGCCGGGATCGTGCATCGCCTGGATAAAGACACGACCGGATTGATGGTGGTTGCCAAAACCGAGTCTGCCCGGCAAAACCTGATCGGGCAACTGGATTCCAGGGCAATACGCCGGGAATACCTCGCCATCGTCAATGGGGTCATGGTCGCAGGCGAAACCATCAATCAACCGGTTGGCCGTCATCGCCATGAACGTCTGCGCATGGCGGTTTCACGCTCTGGCAAACCTGCCATCACGCATATCCGCGTGCTCGAAAAATTTCGAACCCATTGTTCAATCCAGGCAACCCTCGAAACCGGCCGGACACACCAGATTCGCGTTCATCTGTCCTGGAAAGGGTATCCGATTGTCGGGGACAAGCGTTATGGCGGCAGACCTCGAATCCCGCCTTCTGCCTCCCGTTCATTGACCAAACTCATTCAGGATTTCCCACGTCAGGCGCTTCACGCCAGGAAATTATCCCTGAACCACCCGCGTTGGGGTCAGCCCAGGCACTGGGAACAGGAACCTCCTGGGGATATCACAATCCTTGTGAGGAAATTGGCGGAAAACACGGTGCCGGGCGGTTGAACCCATACTGGGGCTACAGGGATTCATCAATGACCAGCACATTTCGTATGCTCTTCCCGTTCAGCGTGTTTTCCATGGCATCGTTGATTTCTTCCAGGGAATAACGGTTACTGATCAGCTCATCCAGCTTCAGCCTGCCCCGGCGATAGTGTTCAATCAGCCAGGGGATGTCGACACTCAAGCGAGTCTGTCCCATGAAACTGCCTCGGATTGCCTGCGTTGCACTGACCAGGTTCAGGGGAAGAAATTCACTGCGGACTCCCCTTGCAGTCATGCCCACGAGTACCACCTCTCCCCCCCGGCGCATGTATTGATAACTTTGGTCCATTGCCGTTCTGGCACCCACCGTGACAAATACGAAATCGGCACCTCTTCCGCCGGTGATCTCCAGAATGTGTTTTCTGGCATGTTCTTCATTGGCATTGATTCCATGGGTCGCTCCAAATCGCCGGGCAACATCCAGCTTTTCATCTTCAGTATCCAGGGCAATGATGCGGGCGGCCCCGCACAGTCTGGCCCCCTGCACCGCGTTCAAGCCGACTCCCCCCACACCGATGACCACCACTGCGGCACCGGGACAGACCTTGGCCGTGTTCACGACAGCCCCGACCCCTGTGATCACGCCGCAGGCCAGCAGCGACGCAGTCTCCAGCCGAATGTCTGCGGGCAATATTGCCACCTGGGATGCTTCGACCACCACGTATTCCGCAAATGCGCCTGTTTTCATGCCTTGGATGACCGGGCTTCCCTGGGTATCCTTCAAAACATCCCCGGAATCCAATGCTGCGGATTCGCCGCACAGGGCGGGAGTGCCCTGATCGCAATAAAAGCAACCGCCGCAGGACCGGATCAAGGTCACCACCACCCTGTCATCTTCTTTGAGATGTTTCACATTCTCGCCCACTTCCACCACGACACCCGCCGCTTCGTGCCCGTATACGGCGGGCAACCGACCTTTCCAGGCCCCTTCTGCATAGTGGATATCCGAGTGGCAGATGGCACACGCGGCAATTTTGACTTTCACCTGGGTTCCTTCCGGTTTCGCGATGTGAATTTCTTCAATGGACAACGGTTTTCCATGCTCGCGGCATACAGCTGCTTTCATTTTTCCTGCCTCCGGATCTTATGGATGGGCTTCTTCCTGTCCGCCAGGATCTGTGTCACACCGAAACAATGGATTGCCGGGACCCCGAAGATACCCTGAGTGAGCCATACTAAACGAACGGGTGAGGATTTGGCAAAGGCGTTTTCGTGTCATGCGCGAATGGTCGGACCACGTATTCTTTGGGTTATTGGTGCGTGATTTCCCACATCTCATCTGATCCTCGCGCAACCGGCGATGATGATTCGGATGGCTTGGCCAGAATGGGGATTCAAGGGAAACCCGGATCCGAATGCTGTCCGGAAAAATGATCCTGCCTCAGGTTTCGATAATTGAGAAGGAACATGCCCTGGATGATAGAATCCAGATTTCCCAATCACTGAAAACGGCAATGGAATACATCAGCACCCGAGGAACCGCTCCCTGCCTGGATTTTGAAAAAGTTACCCTGACCGGGCTGGCGAGCGATGGCGGTCTGTACCTGCCCCGGACAATTCCGCAGTTGGATGCCAACACCATTCGAAGTTATCAGAATCTGGAATACTCCGAGCTTGCAGCCGCTATTCTCAGCAATTTTACCGGCCGATCGATCCCCCTTGAAGAGCTCAAACAACTGGTGAAAAGTGCGTATGGCCACTTTCACCATGATGCCGTTGCACCGGTAATACAGCTTGATGACAACCTGTATTTCATGGAACTGTTTCACGGACCAACACTCGCTTTCAAGGACTATGCATTGCAGGTGCTTGGCCAGTTTTTTCAATATTTTCTGGATAAGAACGCCGAAAGCTGCACCATCGTTGGAGCTACCTCCGGGGACACGGGTTCGGCGGCGATTGCCGGAATTCGGGGACTCCAGTCAGTCCGGTTGTTTATGCTGCACCCCCAGGGCCGGGTATCTGAAGTCCAGCGGCGACAGATGACCACCGTGGCAGACAGCAATATCCACAATCTGGCTGTGGACGGGACATTTGATGATTGCCAGAGCCTGGTCAAGGCACTGTTCAATGACCGCGCGTTCAAAGAGCGTTACCGGCTGTCTGCGGTAAACTCCATCAACTGGGCACGGATCGCCGCCCAGGTCGTATACTACTTCCGGGCCGCACTGGTATTCGGCAGTCCTGACCGCGAGGTCAATTTTTCGGTGCCCACAGGAAACTTCGGGAATGTACTGGCCGGATATATCGCCATGCAGATGGGACTGCCCATCAAGCGCCTGATCATCGGTTCAAACAAGAATGATATTTTGACCCGGTTTTTTGAGACCGGAACCATGAAGAAAATGAGTGTCACGCCAACACTGTCTCCGAGCATGGATATTCAGATTTCCAGCAATTTCGAAAGATACCTGTTTTTGCTGCTCGGCCGTGACAGTGTGCATTTATGCGAAATGATGGAGGAATTCAGCCGGTCAGGCTCGTTTTCCATCAGCCGGCGATTGCTTTCAAAAGCACAACAGGTATTCGGGGCCTATCGACTGGATGATCAGCAAATCTTTTCCGATATCCGGAAAACCTATCATTCCACGGGGGAAATCATCGAACCCCATTCAATCATAGGGGTTTCTGCGGCAAGGCGGGAACCGGATGCATCCGTACCCACAATAGTATTGGGGACCGCTCATCCAGCAAAATTTCCCGATGCCATTCATCAGTCAACCAACCGAATGGTTGCGTTGCCTGACCATGCGGGTGACATCATGAATATGGACGAACACTATTCCAGCATGAACAACGATCTTGCGGCACTGAAGGCGCAAATCGAACAACTTGCACCAATCCCGTCATCTTGACTTCGTACGTTTCTCCGAAATCGAAAAACGGATTCATTTGGTTCCAATGACTTACAGGGTCAGGGCATCACGACCATGCCGGAGCAGAAAATTCAGGCCATAGACATCCTGGCACCGATTTCTTTTTCGGACGGCGTGTTGTAGCAGGGCGTGGTACTTTTCAGCCACCAAGGCAACCAGGGAATTAGGACGGCAGACTATTTTCATTGGATATTCTCAATACCTGGAACTCGCCGGTCCGTTCATGAATCAATAGTTGAAAATACGCTTTATCAGGTTCCCGTAATTACTATAAAATTAAAAAATGATTTTTGTGCTTTGTGCAGGCCTTCAGCTTGTTTTTCCAACCTCAAGGACTGGGCATTGGTCAAAACATAAAGGGTGAAAACTGCAAATGCCCCGCAAATTTGCAGGAATTTGCCATTTTTTTGCGAAATATTAAAAAAAGTTAACATTTCCCCAAAAACTTACTTTATAATTCGAACATCGCAAAACAAACTTGTAGCGATAAAAATCTTAATTAGTAATCAGGTTGAATTTAATAAACAAAGGTAAATTCTTATGCTTAAAAAAATAGCACTATTAACAGCCGCTGCAGGGATGTTGTCGACCTCGGTAGCGGTAGTGGCCGAACCGACCGTTTATGGTCGGATTTCATTCGGCATGAAGAGCGTCAGCGGAGAAACCGATGAGGCTGATTCCCAGAAAATCGACGATGCTTTGGGCAGCCGATTGGGTGTCAAGGGCACGAATGACCTGGGCAATGGCATGACCGTGGACTATCTGCTGGAATACGGAGCAGGTGAGTCAATGAGCCTGCGTCATTCCAATCTTACGCTGAACGGCAGTTTCGGTCAGTTCCGGCTTGGCAAGCAGACTGGTGTCCTGTACCGCTATATCGGTGCCAACACGGACCAGAGCTGGGCAGTGGGTGGTAATGAATGGTATGCCATCGCTGGTGCCAGCGGAGGGGATGGCTGGTATAACCTGAACAGTAACCACAGCCTGCGCATGAAGAATATCGCAGCCTACCGGTTTGGTGCCGGTCCTGGCGGAGACGATCCGATCACTTTTGATCTTCAAATCGAAAGTGTAGACAGGGGCGGCGATGAAGACGAATCCATTGATTCGTTGACAGTCGGTGCAGCTACCGCACTGGGTCCGGTGAAACTCCAGGTGGCCTATGCAGATGAAAAGGGTGACGACATGTCCCCGAGTCTTTTGGCATTCGGCTTTCGGGCACCATTGGGTTCTGCTGAAATCCGCGGTCATATGACATCCGTTGATCCTGATGTGGATGATTATGACGACAACGAAGCCTGGGGCCTGTTGGTCATGAATGACTTCGGTGGCGGTTACTTCGGAATGATCGGTGTGGGTAACTACACAGACGGGCATGAAGGTGCAATGGCAGTAGCTGAAAGTGGTAGCCCGGGTGCTGCCGGCTATGTCGCTGCTGTTAACAGCCCTATAGATAAAGATGAGAACAACCAGGAAAACTTGTATGTGTCACTGACCAAGTCTCTGGGCGGTGGGCTGAGCGTGATTGCTGAATACAATACCACCACTAAAACGGTAACGGATGCTCTCATGGTGGGTGATGATGATGGCGACGGTGGTACTGTAGATGTTGCTGGGGCAAATGCCAGTTTGGATACTGATGACGACACCACCAGTACTTTCATCGTTTCTGTGCTGCAGTCTTTCTAAACCCGTTTCACAATCCATTCAAAAGGCCCTCTTCGGAGGGCCTTTTTTTATGGTGCGTCAGGCTTGGCGCATATCAGCAGGAGACGGAATTGCTCCCGCCGTCCTCCCACACCACCGTACATATGGTTCCGTATACCGCGGTTCATGACCCAGTGTTTCAACTGGTGTACTGTCTCAAACCGTGACCCTGGCCCAAAGACTCCCGGAAATGCTCCGTCCAGGGATGAAGCACTGCAATGCCACCACAGGGTCGCCCGGTACAACCAACCGGGTTCCATCCACCGATACGTGATATCAAAAACCCGGTGGAAATTGCCAAGATTGTTAACTTGACACAAAAAAAGGGACCCGAAGGCCCCTTTTCAATGAATGGTGAAACGGTTTAGAAGTTTTGTACTACGCTGATTTGAAATGTACTGGACGTTTCTTCATCATCATCCAGGCTGGCATTGTAAGCGGTATACGCTGCGTCATCTTTGGCTGATGCCTCAAACGCTTTTGAATCAGACCTGGATACCGTCTTGGTAGACGTGGCGTATTCGGCAATAACACTCAAACCACCCCCGAAGGACTTGTTAAGTGACGCATACAGGGAATCCATATCCCCGGCATTGCCATGTACGGGAGTAGTAGCCGCCTGGTACATAGTAGGAGCTATATCAGAATCAGCATCGGCACCCGCGCCGATAGGGTCCCCATCGCCAGGAACCGCACGCTTGGCCATGCCGGCCTTTCCGCCGTGTTCAAAGTTGCCAATACCAAGGACTCCAAAATACCCGTTTCCAAAGTCATTCATAACCATCAGGCCCCAGGCTTCATGATCATCCAGCATGGGGTTATCTGGATCAACTTTGGTCATATGGCCCCGTATTTCAGCGGAACCCATGGGAACCCGGAAACCGAAAGATGTCAAGCTTGGAGACATGTCCCCCGTTGCATCGCTGCCATTTTCATCCACATGGGCAACCTGGAGCTTGACCGGACCCAGTGCGGCAGCCGCACCGATTGTGATCGAATCAATGGTTTCCCCGTCATCTTTGGGAGCAACCGCAGGAGTGATTACGGATTGCATAGGCTGAGTATCAAGCGGGTTTCCATGTTCCCCCGTTGTTGGGTTCTTGGTCATTACAGCGTCCGCTTTGGCAACGCTTTGATCCACACTTTGAATCTGGATATCAAAGGTAATGGGATCGTTTCCACCCGGACCCGCGCCGAACCGATAGGCCGCGATGTTCTTCATGCGCAGGCCGTGCTTACTGTTCATGGTCTTGTTAGCAATCTTATAGTACTCAGCACCCCCCAAAAAATGGGACTGGTCGGTATTGGCACCGATATAGCGATACAGGACACCGGTTTGTTTCCCAAGTCGGAACTGGCCAAAACCACCATTCAGCGTCATATTTGCATGACGCTGATCCATGTTATCCCCGGCTGTGTATTCCAGCAGATAATCAACGGACATCCCATTGCCCAGGTCATTGGTGCCTTTAAGCCCCAACCGGCTACCGGTGTTAGCGTCGAGTCGTTCTGAATCGTCGGCATCGGTTTCCCCGCTGTTGCTTTCAAAACCGAAAGAAATCCGACCATACACCGTCGGCCCATCGGCCAAGGCCATGGTGGACGCTATGAGCATCGACCCCAGGGCCATTAGTAAAGTTATAAAT
>WTGA01000050.1 GCA_011523765.1 Gammaproteobacteria bacterium | reverse complement strand
CGAAAATCAGGGGGTCGACCCCTCAGGTGGCGAGAAAAATGTTAAAGATGGGCTAAGCAAAATCACATGGCCGCCAGGATATCAGTGGGCAGAGCCAAATTTCATCCTTGCAACCGCCAAGGACCTCACTGCTGAAGATATCATCACGAGCCGACGTGGGGACTTTGATTTCCTTTGCTATTGAAACAGTCCCTGACACCACACCTGGTCCGTCTGGGTCTGCCTGTGTATACCGCTGAAGGTTGCCATACGAAGCTTTTTCCGACATCCATTTGCGCGGGTCGATGTGGTAGCTGGAGTGCCCGTGTGAGGGAATTCCGAATCGATTCCCGATCAATCACAATCGGCCAGATCCGGAAACATTCTGCGCCCGGTTATTGTGAAGCGACCTCTTCCAGCTCCTTCGCCCGAATCACCTGCCCGTCCAGTCCGGCTTCCTTTGCCGAACTGCCATAGGCCACGGCCATCAGCTGGCTGTAATAGACCACCGGCATTTTGAAATTCTTCCGGTAGGTTTTGTTGATCTGCTCCTGGTACACCTCCACATTCATCTGGCAGACCGGACAGGGGGTGACAATCATATCGGCATCGTGGTCGTAAGCGGATTCGACAATATCCTTGATCTGGGCCTGGCTCTTTTCGGGCTCTGAAAATGCCAGCGCCCCGCCGCAACAGGTGACTTTCTGCTCATACTGTTCTGCGGGCTCCGCACCCATGATCTCTACCATCTTGTCGAGATATTTCGGGTTCTCGAATGATTCCCCATCAATGCCGAAGGGCCGATTGGTCTGGCATCCAACATACCCGGCAATCTTCAGGCCATCCAGGGGTTTTTTTACGGGAGCGGCCAGCTCGTCATATCCCAAATCCTCGATCAGGACCTCCACCATATGCCGGACTCCCTTTGCCGTATTCCGGGTGATGTCGACTTTAAGGCCCGCTTCACTCAGGATGCTTTGGGTATCTGCCAGCAATTGTTCCGACTTCGACAATCGCTCCACGGATTCCTTGGTCCCCAGCCAGCAAGCGGCACAGGTGGCAACGATGTCCTGGCCCGCATTGTGTTCCTGGGACAAGGCAATGTTGCGTGCATTCATGACATGACGGGGCAGCTCTCCCCCTTCGCCGTAGCCGATGGAGGCCCCGCAACAGTTCCAGTCGGGAATTTCATTCAACTGGATATCCAGCGTCTTGCACATCGTCTCCACGGAAACCATATAATTGGATGCCGACGCATTGCGCTCCGAAGAGCACCCCGGGTAAAAGGAATATTCTTTTCTGGCCATAACGGTTATCCGTGAAAAATTGCTTTGGAAACGCGGTTGCCGGAGCCCTGCAAACCCGATTCAATGCTCCTGGAAAATGCAGGGTCCGGACACCGCCTGAATTCAGCCTTCATTGGCGCAACCGTTTTCACTGGAACCCTTTGCGCTGGTCTTCGATCTCATACGCCCTCTTCAGGATTTGCTGCAGTTGCCGCTTGTTCTTGATCCCTCCTGGAGCAAACAGGGCGAAAGGATTCAGGCGCCGGGTCAGCAGCATCCCGAGGCCAACCTTGCGCATGGCAAATGCCGTTTTCAACCCCTTCACAAAACCATCCATGAAATAGAGCCGGATGGACAGTTTCGTCTCATTGACACGGCCCGTGGTGCTGATATTGTCCCAGAATATCTTTGCGAACCGCCGGGTGGGACTCATTTTCGGTGCCAGGCCCAGCCGATTCGCATAATTCGCCAGGCCATGCATGATATGGGTAATGGGCAGCCCCCGCGGGCAACGGACAATGCAGTTGTAACAGGAGGTGCACATCCACATGGACTCACTGCGCAGCACTTCTTCCCGCTGGCCCGCCCGGATCATCATGAACAGTTCCTGCGGGGGATGCTCCCAGGCGTTTCCAAGCGGACAGGACCCCGAACAGACCCCGCACTGCATGCACATTTTCACCCAGTCTCCCTCTTCCACATTGGCTTCCACTTCACGCAGGAAATTATTGCGGTACTTGTCCACCATCGCCTGGTTCGCGGACCCCTGTGCGGATACGGTCTGGCCCATGGCGTCCACTAGAAGCCCCGGAACGGGTTCGGGCCAATCCCGTCGACCGTGGCCGCGTAATCGTTGATCAGTTGCGGCACCCGGTGGATATCCGTTATTTCGACCTCATGCACCTCAACCCGTTCCGTTTCCAGCTGCAGCTGGCTCAATGTGTCCGCGATCTTGCCCATTCTTTCATGGGCCAGTTCGGACCCGCGAACAAAATGACATTGATAATCTTCCCCCTTTTTGCAGCCCATCAGCATGACCCCGTCAAATCCGGCATTCAGCGCGTCCGTCACCCAGATCTGGTTCACCGAACCCAGGCACCGGATGGGAATCACGCGCACAAAGGCATTGTATTCAAACCGGTTTTGCGCTGCCATATCCATTGCGGGATAGGCATCATTTTCGCATGCGAGAATGAGTATCCTGGATTTGTCCTCAAACTCATCCGGGATTGCAATGGCCTTGATCTGCTGCCCCACCGAATCCACGGAATAGTTCTCAAACGAGATCACCCTGACCGGGCAGGCTCCCATGCAGGTCCCGCATCGGCGGCACCGGGATTCGTTGAAAACAGGATACCGGTTTTCATCTTCGTCAATGGCCCCAAACGGGCATTCCACCGTACAGCGCTTGCACTGTGTGCATCCTTCCCTGCGGAAGGAAGGGTAGGACAGGTCCCCGGAACGGGGATGGGCGGCCCGGCCCGATGCGGCACCTTCGACGGCCTGGATGGCTTTCATGGCGGCCCCGGTGGCATCCTCCACCGATTGGGCGATATCCATGGGACGACGAACCGGGCCGCAGGCATAGATTCCGGTCCGCTGGGTTTCGTAGGGAAAGCAGATGAAGTGGGAATCACTGAACCCGTGTTTCAAATGGGGGATGTCCGGGCCCTGGCGATAGTCCAGATTCAATATGGAATCCACCGGAACCCTGGCCTGCCCTCCATGCACGCTTCCGGCCTCCCCGGCCGGTTCTGCTGAAATATCGATGCCGGAATTGGGAACCTGCCCCGTGGCAAGAACCACCAGGTCCGCATGGATCACCTCTTCCCGGTCAAGAATCTCATCCCTGAATTGTATCGCCAACCGGTCACCATCCACCGTCACCTGGTCCACCGAACCATTCGTGAACGCCACTCCCTTCAATTGCGCAGCCCGGTAAAAATCCTCACCGTTCCCCGGCGCGCGGAGATCGGTATAGACAATGTTGGTATCGGTCTGCGGGTTCTGGTCCTTGAAATACATCGCCTGCTTGATGCTGACATTGCAGCAATAGCCGGAACAATAGGAAAGATGTCCCGGTTTGTCAGACCGCTGCCCGGCACACTGGACAAACACCACGCTTTCCACTGCGCCGCCATCCGAGGGCCGCACCAACCCCCTTCCGTTGGACTTTCGCGCCATTTCCTCCAGTTGGGCCTGGTCGACCACATCGGCCGATTTTCCATATCCGAGTTCCGGGAGCTGACGGGCATCATAGCGGGAGAACCCCGTGGCCTGAATGATCGCGCCCACATTTTCCGTCGAGGCGGTACCGCCCCGCGTCGCAATATCCACTGAAAACTGTCCGGGTGCACCACTCGTCCGCGACAAGGTGGCATTCAGGAAAACGGTGATGTGGGTGGAGGTTTCCACTTGGTTGATCAGGTCGTCCATCCCATTTTCCCGGAACCGGGCATAAGGCTCCCGGTCAGGCAGCTTCCGGTGAAACGTACTGGCCCAGCCGCCCAGTGCGTCAGTTTTTTCCACCAGCAGGACTTCGTATCCGGCTCTGGCCGCCCCGAGCGCCGCAGAAATCCCGCTGACCCCGCCGCCCACAACCAGAATCCTCCTGTTCGCACCCCGTTCACGATTGACTGCCGGCTGCTGCATGAACTTGATTTCAGCACAGGCCATGCGGACATAGTCATCCGCCATCTCCTGGGTGGCCTCCCTGGTTTCCGCCAGGTCCGGCTGGCTCCAGATGACCCCTTCGCGCAAATTGGCACGGGCAACGGCAACCGTACCAAAACCGAATGCCTCGGTTTTTGACCGGCGGGAACAGGCCCCGATGACCACATGGGTCACGCCCTCATTGTCGATGTCATTCTGGATCAGTTCCACTCCATGCCGGCCACACAGGTAGTCATGGGATTTTGCAAGATGGCTGCCGCATTCGGACTGTGCAACCTGCACCAGATGATCGGTGTCCAGGCGTTCCCCCAGGGTGCATCCCCGGCAGATATACGTTGCGGTTTTGGATTCGGCAGGCATGGGATGGGGCCCGTCAGGAAGCGGAAACCCGGTTCACCACCTGGATGGCACGAAGTGCGGCAGCGGTCGCACTCTGGACCGACCGGTTGACGTCCAGGGGATTGGTGGCGCATCCGGCACCAAACACCCCGTCATTGGCGTCATCCAGTTCAATGAACCCGCCTGTATCCAGGGCAACGCCATGACCGGTATCGAGGATTGAACCCAGGTCCAGGCCGGGTTCCATGCCAACGGCGAGCACCACCAGATCATGGACATTTTCATACCGGTCATAACCGTGCGTATCCACGCCCCTGCAGACCGGCTTTCCGGACTCCGGATCCTGGGCGATGCTCGCGACCTTGGACTTGACAAACCGGACTTTTCGGTCCTGCCTGACTTTCTGTTCAAAATCCTCGAAACGGTCGATGGTCCGTATATCGATATAGTAGATGGTGGCACTGGCATCGGCATCCTCGCCAAACTGTTCGGAAAGATAGGTGCTTTGCTTCAAGGAGGCCATGCAGCAGATTCTCGAACAATGCGGCAGGTGGTTCCGGTCCCGGGATCCTGCGCACTGGATGAAGGCAATATTCCTTGCGTCTTCCCCGTTGGATGGCCTCACCAGTTTTCCGCCGGTAGGCCCAAAAGGGTCCATCATCCGCTCCAGCTCCGCGCTGGTCACGACGTCGGGGTAACGATCATAGCCATAGGGCTCGATCCGGGAAGCATCGTAAGGACGCCATCCGGTGGCAAAGATCACGGCACCGCAACGGATATGGATGGTTTGCGCTTTCTGGTCCAGATCAATGGCATCCACCGGACAGGCCGCCCGGGCATTTTCCGCTTCCTCGGTGCCGATAATGGACGGGTCGAGGACATACCGCTGGGGATAGGCCATGTTGTTCGGCAGGTAGGCGGCCTTGACGGGACTCATCCCGTAGTTGTGGGGGTCCCGGATTTCAGACACCACGGCATCCGCACAGGCCCCGCAGGCGGTGCAGTTCTCATTCACGTATCGCGGGTGAATATGGATGGTGGCGGCGTAATCACCTGCGGACCCCGACAGCTTGACGATTTCCGCCATGGTAATGACACGCAGGCGCCGGTTTGCCTTGATTCTTCGGAGATTGATTTCCTGGCCACAGCTGGGGCGGCACAGCTTCGGAAAATACTTGTACAACTGGGAGATGCGGCCGCCCAGGGACGGATTCTTTTCAATCAGTATGACCTCTTTGCCACACTCGGCGGCTTCCAGTGCAGCCGTCATGCCGCTGATGCCACCGCCGATGACCAGTATCGTTTCATTGCTGGCAACCATTTCAGTCATCATCGGGTTCGTTTCGGGTTTACGGGGACAGGATGTGGGAAGACAGTGCTACTATACGTAATTCCCGTTGCCTAGACCAGTCAAGAAGTTCCTTTGCCCATAAATATTTCCTGCTCACCGATAGAAAACACCCATGCAGCGGCCGGTCGGCAGCTTCCATCGCCGCAAGGCGCACCCCCCCGTCCCTCGTGGGCGGACGTGACCCGCCCTCCATCCCTGCCCGGAAAATGCAGTTTCAGGGCACATGAATTCCCCGGTCGCTAAAAATGCTACACTCCAGCCTGGACACCCAACCGTAATACGACCGATGCCAGCCACCTCCACAGCCGAGGAATTCCGGATTTCACAGTCCCCTTTTTACGCTTCCCAGCACAATGAAATCCAGGTATTTGAGGCCGCGTACCACAACCGGATCCCGATTCTTCTCAAGGGTCCCACCGGGTGCGGCAAAACCAGGTTTATGGAGCACATGGCATGGAAGCTCCAGCGGCCCCTGTTTACCGTTTCGTGCCACGATGACCTGACGGCGGCGGACCTGGTCGGCCGGTACCTGATCGTCGGCGGGGAAACCCGGTGGTCCGATGGCCCCCTGAGCCGGGCCGTCCGGACGGGGGGAATCTGCTACCTGGATGAAATTGTGGAAGCGAGAAAAGACACCACCGTGGTCATTCACCCCCTGGCCGATGACCGGCGTGCGCTCCCCATCGAAAAAACGGGTGAATTGCTGGTGGCCTCCGATGAATTCTGCCTGGCGATTTCCTATAACCCGGGGTACCAGAGTGTCCTGAAAGACCTCAAGCAAAGTACCCGCCAGCGCTTCGTTTCCATCGAGTTCAATTACCCGCCTGCTGGACTGGAAACCGAAATCATTGTCCGGGAATCCGGGCTGGATCCAGGGATGGCGGGACAACTGGTGAAATTTGCCGGGATGACACGAAATCTGAAAGGCAACGGGTTGGAGGAAGGGGCCAGCACCCGGCTGCTGGTGCATGCCGCGAAACTGATGGTGAGCGACATCGACCCCCGTGCAGCCTGCCGGGGTGCCATCTCGGAAACCTTGACCGACGACCCGGAAATGCTGAAGGCCGTCAACGAACTGAGTGCATCCCTGTTCTGATGATTCCTCGAACACGCGGGCAAGGCATTGTCCATCACTGACCAGAAAAAACGCGTTGCCGAAGCGGCCCTGGACTATGTTCAGGCGGGTGACATTGTCGGCGTCGGCACCGGGTCCACTGCCAACTGTTTTATTGATGCCCTGGCCCGGATCAAGGGAAAGCTCGACGGCACGGTTGCCAGTTCCAACGCCTCCGCAGAACGTCTGCGCCAGCATGGCATTGCCGTTCTGGACCTCAGCCAGGTGGGCACGATGCCGCTGTATGTGGACGGCGCCGATGAAGCCACCCGGAACCTGCATTTGATCAAGGGCGGCGGCGGGGCGCTGACCCGGGAAAAGATTGTGGCCCATGCCTGTGAAAAATTCGTATGCATCGCGGACCAGAGCAAACTGGTGGATCGCCTGGGCGCATTTCCCCTGCCGGTTGAAGTCATTCCCATGGCCCAGAGCCCGGTGTCCCGGGAGATGGTAAAGCTTGGGGGACAACCGGAATTGCGGCACGACTTCACCACGGACAACGGCAATATCATCGTGGATGTGCGGAACCTGGAGATCGCCAATCCTGTCGAGCTAGAACGCACCATCAACCAGGTCCCGGGGGTAGTCACGGTGGGACTGTTCGCGCTTCGGGCGGCGGATGTCCTGCTGCTGGGAAGTGAGACCGGGGTGGAAGTGCTTACCTGGTTCGAAGATGGAACCGGACATTCCCATTTCAGGTAATACACAGGGGGAATTATAACCCCATTCGCCCTCGGTGCTCTTTCGGCCTGTACGGCCGGTAGAACATGCAATCCCTCAAAGTGCCTCTTGGCTCCTGTTGAACCGAAGATAACATGGGATCAACACCAGGTACCCCAGCATCCAGACAGGAAACATAAAGATAAATCGGACGAATTGGCCGACGTTGCCTGCCGCAAAACCGAGCACACGGAGATCAGCACCCGCCCTGTTGATTGTTGAATTAACGGGGAGTCCAGTGGAAATTCATATCTCAGTCTGGGGGTCTGGGGGTCTCATTTTTCAAGATCTCCGCTTCTTGGCCTTGAATTTCCTGGCATCTATCTGGCTAATCCATGGATGTGCCGACAGCGTCTACCGAAACTTTATAACCGCGTTGATTGAAACACCGACTGTTTGGCAAATTAAGCGTATGGATGGGCCGATCAGGCTTTCGAGGCCCTTTTCAGTGGTGTCTGTGGTCATACTTGACTTCTATCAAGTACCCATCAAGTAAACATAGATACCATAACATATTGTTTTTATATATTTTTATTATCATTTTCTGGTTCTAAACCACCCTCCCATCAAATATCCATCAAGTAAGCGGAGGCTATTTTGGAGCAGCCCATATTGGTACATATCGCATAAACTTGGGTGCGGCATCAGGGTCGTAAGGCACTATTGCACCCGATTCGACCGCTTCCTTTATCAGGCGCGAGGCTGTTGCGCTGTTTTTTGGTTGAATTCCAAACCGTTCGCGCAATGAGGCATTTGTTAGTTGTTCACGATTTACATACCGAAGGGAGGCGTGCAGATAAACGGCTCGAACCCGGTCCACTTTGTCCATTTTTGAAAGTGGTCTTGGTGTGAACATCACGACACAGGTATGCCCCTCACCTGCCTCGGGTAACGGTGCTGGCAACTGGTACAATTCAGTCTGGAACACCACTTTATCCCAACCGCTACCACGCTCTTCACAAATACCGGTACGGCGCATCAACGAGGCCAGTGTCTCATTACGAGATTTCGGTGGTGTATCCACAAAACGCTGCGTCTCCACAAGTGGGACACCGGGGTTAGATATTTCGATTCGGTCATCGAATATCTCTACCATTGGGCCTGCACCAGTTACAAAGAAATCCTGATGGATTAGTGCATTTGCAATTAGCTCGCGCACCGCCAGTTCAGGATACATGGGAACCGTCTTCCTAAGTGCCTGTTCGATTACCTCATTTGAAGGTAACAAGCCGTTAACATAACCGATCAACCCTTCGAAACCATTGGCATATCCTTTGACTCCGACCCGTTCCTTTATGGTTTCTACACGATTATTACCTGGGTACTGAATTACCCGCATCGCCTTTCGCTTGAGTGTACGGAAATCTTCAAGGCGCTTTGCAAACAAAGTTGCACCCATATTGGTGATGTTCCAGTTGCCGGACTCGCAGGGGGAAATTATTTTATCTGTTTTCAGTGATTCCAGGATACCTTCCTTGCTGTCTGGCAACGAGTGTCCTAGAAGTTCAAAGTAAGCAGGATAATCCAGTAGCTCCAGTACATTATCGCTAGTCTGGTCACTAGCCGCGATCATCACCTCAAAAGAAGTTTTATCAAAAATCCGCCATAGCTCCCGCTCTTTCTCTGGAAAATCCCTTAGCTTTTTCTTATAGGAACCAACACGAATGAATTCCTGACCCCGGAAACGAACTGGATGGAGGAATGCCTGACCGATTTCAAGAAGGACCAGTGGATGACCATCGACTTCCACGCTATAGAACCGGAAATGTATTCTCGGCGACAACAACCGCAGTAGCCAGTTCTCCAGACCCTCATTGCCTACCTTGAGCGCATGGGGCACAAAATTTGTACCAACTAATTCATGCGTATCGTTTTCCACACCCCACACCAGATAGGCATGCATCTTGCCACACAGAGCAGCCGAATTGGCGAGCACAGAGAGGTATTCACCAATTTCATTTGGCTCAGCCCTGTTCTTTTTGAACTCAACCCACTCGGTTTCGACGGATAGCTTACAAAGTTCCCGAACCAAGCCTGCCAGGTACTCATCAGAGCGACCTATGGTCACGTTTTCCACTCCCCATTCTCTACGATGAAACCGTTATTCAGGATTTCATCCTCGCCTACTCCTGACAATTCCACATCTTCAAAGAATTCTGGAATCTCGTCAGGTAAGCTCCTTGCGACATCACGTGCATCAAATTTTCCAGTAACGGCACCAGTGATCAGGTTAGTTAGGTATTCGCGGGGAAGCACAGTCGAATATTCTTTTTCTAAGCTCAAAAAGTCTACTTTTTTAATTGGCGTACTCGTCCGCCATCTTGAGGAATATCAAATAGGTAAGTTGTTCCAGATAATCACCATAGCCAACCCCGTCATCACGCAGGGTGTCACAAAAGCTCCTAACTTTGGAAACTATGGGAGCGGTGTTCATATTTGGGGTCTCTTTTTGCTTACAACGGTATGAGAACATCAGTTACGCTATCAAGTTCCAAAAACTCCACATCGGTTGGAATCAGGTGATAATGAGTGCGCATGAAATAGGCCAACAGGGTTTCGTTGTTGGTTTTTCTTACGCTTTTCTCAACGAGGAATATCTTCCGATAACTGGTAGGAGCCATGTAAAAATAGAACATAGCTTCAACCCAATTTTTTATCTTTGCACTTGGAACATTGTTTCCTTTAGTCCAAGTATGTGCCTTGCACTCTACGATAACTTTCGGGTCTTCTGATCCCAAATCAAAAGCATGTTCCTTCTTTCGAGATGCAATTCCTACTGACACCTTGTGGTCGGAAACAAGATCTAAGCCATACTTAGCTAGAGCGACTTTTGCGCCTTCTTCAAATTCGCGTCCAACATGTGTATTGCTGGTCGCGCCTCTACGTTGAAAATTGGTCATACTTTTTTCCCTGACTTTTCTATACTCTTAGCCTTTAATTTGGCGATCTTTTTTCAAAATACTCTCCTTATCCCTTGTTGGGAATGGATATATTCCCGAACACCAGCTTTGTTTGTATAATAATCAACACAGAGCCCTTGATTTGGTATCTGGAATTTTTCCAGTATCGATCTTAGCAACATTGATCGCACAGTACCGAACCGCATCAACCGGACGACATTCGCTGTATGGGGCTCGACTCACATTATCCTCCCCATTACGACTTGGCAGAAAAAGCGTCAATTACCCGTTCAGAACAATTGATATACCAACACTTCAAATAGACGGTACCATGTTGTACAACAAAGTATCATAATTATACAAAACAATGATATTGAAAATATCCAATGAAAGCAGAGTAGGCAGTAATCTTCAGAAATTGAAGATCGGTCCTGTTCGAAATCCGAAGGATTGGTCTATTTCATATCCTTCGGTCGCCAAACCAAGAGTTTCAATTTGGGACATCACCGCACAAACATCTACATGTACTTTTTTCTTTAATTTAAGTTTCAAAGACAGGATGGAGACTGCTGACCGCAACTTAACCATCCTGCCCGGACGGGCATCACTGGAGAATATTGAAGCAACCTAGATTTAACGGGATTTATGGCATCCAGCCCATTATTATTGTATTTGAGCGATATAACCCAATTCGCAAATCTATGAATAATGACAGGTCCGTTTCAAATTGTGGGGCAAGAGTCATGCGAAATTCAGACAATGAGAATTAAATTGACCCCAACCAACAAATTGCACGATTTCTTCGGAAAACGCGCCATGGCCCATTTACTTGCGTTTGCGATGATGATTTTCAGTGCCTCTGGCCAACCTCAGACAACGGACTTGCCGGAACTCGGCGACAGCGCAGGCCGGTATCTTTCACCCGCCCAGGAGACCGAAATCGGACAACGTTTTTTCCGGCAATTGATGCGGAGCAGGAATTTCATCGAGGACTATGAACTGCAGGACTACCTGCAGTCTCTCGGGGAACAGATCGGAGCCAGTGCGGACCTGAGGGGAATGAAGCTGGCTTTCAACCTGATCCTGGACAACCGCGTGAATGCGTTTGCCGTTCCGGGAGGGTTCATCACATTCAACACCGGATTACTGACCGTGACCGAAGAGGAAAGCGAACTGGCTTCGGTGGTCAGCCATGAAATCGCGCACCTGTCCCAACGCCATTTGGCGCGACTGATTGCCAAACACCATGAAGACAGGATTCCTGCCCTGGCGGCCATCCTCGGTTCCATCCTGGTGGGCGGGCAGGCGGGTCTTGCCGGTGCCACCCTGACCTCCGCAACGGTTGCGTCGAACCAACTCACCTATTCACGGGCCTTTGAGCGTGAAGCGGATTCGATCGGGGTCCAGTTGCTGGCGGATTCCGGTTACGACCCCGATTCCATGGCACAGTTTTTCCGTACACTGGAGGCGTACACCCGACATGACCAGGCCGGGGCGTATGAATTTCTCCAGACCCATCCCCTGTCCCTGAACCGTATCGCGGAATCGGAAGCAAAAGCCAGCGAGTATCCTCCCCGGCCCCATACCAGCAGTTTCGAATACCATCTGGCCAAGGCCAAAATCCGGGCACTGTACAGGGAGCGAAATGACCATCCGGAAATCTTCCTCGAAGATCAAATCCAATCCGAACAGGAAGAGAAAAGTGATGCGGCAAGATACGGGCTGGCGGTTTACCTGACCCGTTCCAGAAATTTCAGCAGGGCACGGAGGATTCTTGACTCCCTGGCCTCAAAATACCCCGGTCATCCGTGGATTGGTGTCGCGCAAGCGGAAAATGAATTGTCAGATGATCAGGCGGGAACAGCCGTTTCCATACTGGAAGGCCTGCTGGAAAACCATCCCTCCCTGCCTTATCTTCACTATCACCTGGCGAATGCGTATCTTGCGAACCACCAACCGGAACAGGCAAAGAAATTCGTGCGGTACCAGATTCGGCGAAACCCTCAGCGGTTTCGTCTTTACGCGTTCCTTTCCCGGGCCAATGCGGACCTGAAGAACCTTGCAGAAGCCCACCAGGCAAAAGCCGAGTATCATACTGTCCTTGGAAACTACCCGAAGGCAATCGAGTCCCTCGAACTGGCCCTTCGGGAAGCGGAACCACAAGGGTATCTTGCACAAAGCCTGACTGCCCGAATTGCTGAGCTGAAATCCGGTTATCAGTTAAACTGAGCGTTCGAAGTACCACCCGGGGAAACGGGAATCTCTCTGATTTGTTGGCGGGCAGTACCGAAAGCTTCGTCTCCCGTGCCCGTTGCAGCCGGCTGGATGAGCGGTAATCCGACCGGGGAACCTATTCCACCCGCTCCAATGCGGCCAAGACACGCATGAATCCCGATAAGGCACCGGCACGCAAGGGCGGATCCGCCCGGACCCAACCTGTTCATCCTGCGACCCGTCCCGGGGGAGTGACCCGTACGGAACCATCGGTCGCATCCGGGTTCTTGGCATAGCCATAGATGATTTCAAAGGTGACCCGGTAACCGGAATCCCCGGCAGCACACTGCATGAGAGCCTGCCGGAAGCCGTCAAACCGGTTTTTGCCGGTCAGAGTTTTACGGCGACCGCTCAATTGGTTGGTGAACCCTTCGTGTTTCAGGTCATGGAACAAAAGATCCACATCCGGAAAATCGATATACCACCAGTCGGCATCCACGATCGGCTTCAGGAATCCGGATGAAATCAGCATGTCGCCAAGATGATGCATATCCGTAAAGGGATGCACATGGGGCAACGCATCCACCCTGGACCACGCCTGGTGTATTTCCCGCAGCGTATCCGGCCCGAAAGTGGAAAAATAAAAATCGCCGCCAGGGTGCAGGATTCTTCTGATTTCCGGCAATGCCTGGCCAAAATCCAGCCAGGACAGCTGCAGATTCACCACGACACAGTCGAATTGCCCATCCGGGAATCGGGGAAATCGCCCGTGGACTTCATGGCAACCGTCCACCCATGCATCAAACCGGGTCATGGACCGGCCATTGACTGCCAGGTCACCCGTTTTGAAATCGACCAGCAACACCTGGTCATACTCGGCGGAACCCGAACGTATCCGCTCCTCCATCTCCCTGCGAACGGGGGACAACAGGTAGTCCATACCGTTGGATGTGTCGGACTTCTTGTTCACGGCGGCATCAGAAACATTTCAGTTCGCGTTCCGGGACCTTTCCGGCGATTGGTTCGAGGTGGTTCCCCTCCTGATGCATGCCAAAGAGCGGCCCGGTCTCCCAGGTTCGAAATGGCATCCCCCGTGAAATGGTGGCACCGTTTCGGGCAGGCCGCCCATTTTCATGGACCAGGACGATTCCATCCAAAGACATGCGGTGTGAGGCGGGGCCATATTTTTTTGCGGAACAGACAGGTCCCCCATCCCCGATTCGGGCCCGGAAACCTCCGTTGGATGCCCGGTTTGCATCTTGTCCCGGCATGCCCGCCGAACCCGATGGTATCCCCGGGCTGCTTTGCAACCGTTTCCCTTTCCCATGCCTGAGATTGTACACGATCGGCTTCCGCCGCATCCCGACCTGCGTTTCGGGCCCGTTCCGGCAATGGTGCGAGGCAATCGGAATGTCGACTGGAACGCCTCACGGGTCCATGCAGCCGGGTCCCGCCGTCGTGTGGTCAGGCGACTGCGGGCCGGGTTTCGCGGTGCATGCCTGCCTGAAACCGCCCTTCCCCTTGCAGGGTGGCAGTGCCGACCCCGGGGGGGGGGTCGGTTCAATGCAATCAACCCGGTACTGCTACCCTGCTTTATACATCGGAAGGGACCGGGAACAGGGAGTCAATGTGCCGTGAACACCCAGCTGACCGCCCATAACCAGCAGACCGCATTGTCTTCCTCCATCACCGTCCCGAATGGTTTTCTGACCGATGGACCGGCGGGATGCGGTCCTGGGTTCACGTGCCCGGTTTGGTCAGCACAATCCGGTCTTCCCTGAGAGTGACCAGTACCGTATCCGCCGCTCCGAACTTTCCATTGAGAATGTCCTGTGCAAGCGGATTTTCAAGCCGGGTCTGTATCGCGCGTTTGAGCGGTCTTGCCCCATACACCGGATCAAATCCAATGTCGGCGAGCTTGTCCAGTGCATCGTCGGCAATGTCCAGACTGATGTCACGCTGTTCAAGCCGGTCCTTCAGAGATTGGATCTGGATTTTTGCAATCTCCCGGAGCTGGCCCTTTTGCAACGGGTGGAACACGACCATCTCATCGATGCGGTTGATGAATTCGGGCCTGAAATGGGACCCGACCACGTCCATCACCGAGGTTTTCATCGACTCATAGTCTTCTTCACGGCTCATTTCCTGGATCATGTGGGACCCCAGATTGGAAGTCATGACAATGACCGTATTCTTGAAATCAACCGTACGGCCCTGGCTGTCCGTCAACCGGCCATCGTCGAGCACCTGAAGCAGGATATTGAAAACATCCGCATGGGCCTTTTCCACTTCGTCCAGTAAAATCACGGCATACGGCCGACGCCGGACCGCTTCGGTCAGATAGCCGCCTTCTTCATAGCCGACATAACCCGGAGGGGCCCCGACCAGTCTGGCCACCGAATGCTTTTCCATAAATTCGGACATGTCGATGCGAACCATGGCCTCTTCACTGTCGAACATGAATTCCGCCAGCGCCTTGGTCAATTCTGTTTTCCCGACCCCAGTCGGCCCGAGGAACAGAAAGGATCCATAGGGCCGGTTTGGGTCCGAAAGACCAGCCCGTGAACGCCGGATGGCATGGGATACGGCATGAATCGCCTCGTTCTGGCCGATCACTCTCTTGTGCAGGTTTTCCTCCATTTTCAGCAGTTTCTCCCGCTCGCCTTCCAGCATCCTGGAAACCGGAATACCGGTCCACTTCGCAACGATTTCCGCGATTTCATCTTCGGAAACACTGTTGCGAAGCAAGGTCATCTTCTGGCCCCTGGCCTGGTCTGCGGTCTCGGCCTTCTGCTTCTCCAGCTCCGGAATGCGCCCATATTGCAACTCGGACATCCTCGCCAGGTCTCCTGCCCGGCGGGCGGCTTCGAGTTCCACACGCATCCGGTCCAGTTCTTCCTTGATGTGCTGACTGCCCTGGACTGCCGATTTCTCCGCATTCCAGACTTCTTCGAGATCGGCATATTCCCTTTCAAGCACATTGATGTCCTGCTGCAGGTCCTCCAATCGCTTGATGGAAGCCTCATCGTCTTCCTTCTTCAGCGCTTCACGTTCAATCTTGAGCTGGATGATCCGGCGGTCCAGCCGGTCCATGGATTCCGGCTTGGAATCAATTTCCATGCGTATCCGGCTGGCCGCTTCGTCGATCAAGTCGATCGCCTTGTCGGGCAGGTTCCGGTCCGTGATATATCGATGGGACAGGGTGGCTGCCGCGACGATGGCGGGGTCGGTGATATCGACGCTGTGATGAACCTCGTATTTCTCTTTCAGGCCCCGCAGAATGGCAATGGTGTCTTCAACCCCCGGTTCTTCCACCAGCACCTTCTGGAACCGGCGCTCAAGTGCTGCGTCCTTCTCGATGTATTTTCGATACTCGTCCAGGGTGGTGGCCCCGACGCAATGGAGTTCTCCCCGGGCCAGCGCGGGCTTCAACATATTCCCGGCATCCATGGCGCCTTCCGCCTTTCCGGCCCCGGCCATGGTATGCAACTCATCGATAAACAGGATGACCTGGCCTTCCTGCTTGGACAGGTCATTGAGAACCGCCTTCAGCCGTTCTTCAAATTCCCCGCGAAACTTGGCGCCCGCGAGCAACGCACCCAGGTCCAGGGACAATACCCGCTTGTTCCGGATGCCGTCCGGGACCTCGGCGTTGACGATTCTCTGGGCAAGGCCCTCGATAATGGCCGTCTTGCCGACCCCGGGCTCTCCGATCAGGACCGGATTATTC
>WTGA01000058.1 GCA_011523765.1 Gammaproteobacteria bacterium | reverse complement strand
CAGCCGGGAAGGCAGGCCCGTACCGGTGCCCGGCCCACCCCGGAGCGGCACCCCTCCCGCCGGGAGGGTCAAGCGGGGAGCCCAAATCGGAAGAAGCACCCGGTGCGGATGGCTCCGCAACCTTTGGACGGCCGACCGCAACGGTCATCCGCCACGCGCCGCAAACCGCCCGTGCTGACCTTCACTGAAGAACTGGTCCTGCTGCTGAACGACGGGGACGGCCGGCCCCTCTCGGTGCGACAGGATGTCGTGGCCTGTGCCCTGGCCGGTGCCGTGCTGATGGATCTGGCGTTCGACTACCGGATCGATACCGACCTGGAGGCCCTCGTCGTCCACGATCCGACCCCGACCGGGAATCCCGCACTCGACGGCGTTCTGGCGAGGATCACGGCCCACACCGGAATGTCGGACACCAAGGCCTGGATCGGGAGGCTGTCCGCAGAGGAGGCACCGGCCATTCACGAGAAAACCCTGGCCGGTCTCGTGGAGCGCAGGATCCTGGCCGCGCGGGCCCACGAAATGCCGTGGATGCGGTCCCGGCATGGCCCCGGCGGCGATGGCAAGGCCGCGAAAGGAATCCGCCTGCATATCGCGAATGTACTGGGTTCGACCGGGATTCCCGACCCCCGGGACGTCGCCCTGGTCTCCCTGTTGGACGCCTGCGGAATCCTCCCCGATCTCTTTGCGGAACCGGAGATGGAGGATTTTCGCCCCCGGATCGGGCAGCTGCGCAAGATGGACCTGATCGGCCGCGAAGTGGCCGGCGCGGTTGCCGACATCGAACGCTCGATCATTCAGGCAGTCCGGGCGCGCGCCGAGCAGTCCAGGAAACTGCTGCTGGCCTTCTCCATGGCCGCCTGCCTTGCCGCAACGGCGACATGGCTGTCCCCGCGGGTCCCCGTGCCGGACCGGTTCGGTCCCTCCGTCCTGGAAAGCCTCTGGTTTGACAGCAGCTGGCAATTGTGGAGCGGCTATGTGCTGCTCGGATTGAGCGGTGCCGGCCTCCTGGCGGCCCTGCTCTGGAAGGTGCGGGCCATCGCCCGCCTGGGCGGCTATCATGGGTGGCGCCTGGCCCATGTCGGGCTCGGCATCGGTTGCGTGCTGGTCCTGTTCGCACATACCGGCTTCCGCTTTGGAATCCACTTCAATGCCGCTCTGATGGGCTGTTTCCTGGCTGTGCTGATCCTCGGCGGTCTGGCCGGAGTGTGCAGCCATGCCGCCGGCCTGCTCAGGAAAATGGGAATTCGTCCCGCGCAGCGCATCATTCCGATGCGGCTGCACCGGCTCGCTCTTTATCCCCTGCCTGCTCTCGTGATCATCCATGTGCTCACCGTCTATCTGTACTGACGGAGCCATTGCATGCCGCCCAGGACAATCCTTCCAATCTGCTGGGTACTGGCGACCGTCGTGGCGGTGGGCATGGCCGCAGCGTGGATGACAGTGGGCGGCCATCGCGAAATGCTTCTGACCGGCGAAATGTCCGGGGCCCACCACCAGATCGGGCTGGCATGCGAGACCTGCCATGCCGCCCCGGCCTTCTCCGGCGCCGCGGCCGCAAGGAAGGCACTGAACCGGACCTGCCGGAACTGTCACGGGGACGAACTGCAGGCCGCCGATGACAGCCATCCGCGCAAGAAATTCCGCAATCCAAGGATGGCCGCCTATTGGGAGGTGCTTGATGCCAGGTTCTGCACGACCTGCCATGTGGAACACCGCCCGGAGACCACCCGGAAGGGGGCGGTCACTGTGGCCGCGGATTTCTGCGTGGCGTGCCACGCCGAGGGAGACCAGGACATCCGAACGGCCCGGCCGAGTCATGCGGGCCTGGCTTTCGACACCTGTGCTTCAGCAGGCTGCCACAACTACCATGACAACCGCGCGCTGTACGCGGACTTCCTGGTGAAACACGCCGACCAGCCCTGGTTGGACCCGGTCCCCGTGCACGCGCTGTCGGCTCGCCACCGCACTCCGGGACCACCGCAAACCGGGTCGCTCGGGCGGAGCGACGCGCTCGCTCCCGCAGCGGTGCTCGCCGATGCGACGGTCCTCGATCACTGGGCGGGTTCGGGCCATGCCGCCGCCGGCATCAACTGCACCGGCTGCCATGCACCGGATGTGGCATCCGGTGCCCCGCTTGCCGAGATCGGAGCCGGCTGGACTGCCGTACCTCCGCTCACGGTCTGCAGGGACTGTCACCGGGCGGAATCGGAAACCTTCGCACTCGGACGGCACGGCATGCGTCAGCATCCCCGGATTGCACCGCCCCGCGACCCGGCAGCGACCCGCATCGGTGCCGTGCTGCCGGAGGCGGTCACGGCCTGGCTGGCCGACCCGCCCCGTGCCGTGCACATGACCGTGGGGGAGGCGCGTCTTCCCATGCGAAGCGACCCCTCCGACCTGTCCCTCGACTGCGGAACCTGCCACCGTCCCCATACGGTGGATACCGGGCGGGCCTCGGTGGAGGCCTGCGTATCCTGCCACGACGATACCCACAGCCGGTCCTATGCCGGCAGCCCCCACCATGTGCTCTGGCAGGCCGAACAAGGCGGCAAGGCGGCACCCGGCACCGGGGTAAGCTGTGCCACCTGCCATATGCCCAAGGTCGAGCGACGCGGAAAGATCTTCACCAGCCACAACCAGAACGACCGCCTGCGGCCGAACGAGAAGATGATCCGGCCCGTCTGCCTCGATTGCCACGGACTCGGTTTTGCCATGGACGCACTCGCGGATGCCGACCTCGTGACCGGAAACTTCCGGGGAAAGCCTGCGGCCCATGTCGAAAGCATTGAGTGGGCGTTGCGGCATGCGGCATCGGCCCGCAATACCGAACATTGAGCACGATGTCTTTGATCACCAACCCGAGGATTCCCCCATGAAACGAAAATCAGGTTTTTTGACCACCTTGGCAGCCGGCACGGCGGCCGCAACGATTGTGGCGGCGAACGCCATCGCCGACGGGGTTCCGTACCGCGATGTCGCCGACATGCTGTACCGGGTGATGTCTGCAGACCGCGAGGTTTACACGAGGATGGTGGTGCAACGCCTCACGGTGGACCACCCGGTCATCACCGTCTCCGAGCATTTCCAGGATGACCTGGCATTGCCGCTGCCGTCGCAGATGTTCCGCTTCGGCGCCGAAACCGTGGCGGACGGGACCGGGGACTTCTCCTATTCGCTGCTCTCACTCCACCCGATCAACAAGAAGAACGGTCCCGGGACCGGCCTGGAGAAGGAAGGTCTCGAATACGTTGCCGACCACCCCGGCAGGAATTTCTACGGGGAAGAGGAACTTGGCGGGGAGGACTACTTCGCCGCCGTCTATCCCGATTTTGCCGTCGCCCAGGCCTGCGTCATGTGTCACAACAACCATCCGGATTCCCCACGCACCGACTTCCAGGTCGGCGACGTGATGGGCGGCATTGTGGTCCGCATACCGATGGACTGAACCGTGCCCCGACCGCACTTTGCGGTCGGCCGGCTGGAACAGCCGGGCCCGGTCCCCGCAATCCCCTTCCCTGCGGGCAGGAAGGCAGGTCAACGCGCCAGACGGCTGCACCCCGCCATGTACGGCCGCAATACCCCGGGCACCACGATGCTTCCATCCGCTTGCTGGCAGTTTTCCATGATCGCCACCAGGGCCCGTCCCACGGCCACCCCGGATCCGTTCAATGTATGCAAAGGCTCAGGCTTGCCCGTCTCCGGATTTCTCCATCTCGCCTTCATCCTTCGTGCCTGGAAACCCTCCACGTTGCTGCAGGAGGAGATTTCCCGGTACCGGTTCTGGCTCGGAATCCACACCTCCAGGTCGAAGGTCTTGGCCGCGGCAAAACCCATGTCGCCGGTGCAAAGGGTGATGACCCGGTAAGGCAAACCGAGTTTTTGCAGGACCGTTTCCGCATGACCGGTCATCAGGTCCAGTGAAGCATAGGAATCATCCGGGGCGACAATGTGCACCATTTCCACCTTTTCAAACTGGTGTTGCCGGATCATGCCCCGGGTATCCCGGCCATAGGACCCGGCTTCCCGCCGGAAACACGGGGTGTGGGCCACCAGCCGCAGGGGCAGCTCGTCCGATTCCACGATTTTTCCGGCTACCAGATTGGTCAGCGGGACCTCCGCCGTCGGGATCAGAAAAAACGGCGGGTTGTCACGGGTCGCGAACTGGTCTTCCTCGAATTTTGGCAGTTGCCCGGTGCCCAGAAGTGTCTGGGCATTGACCAGCAAGGGAACATTGACCTCGGTATATCCGTGGTCCTGGACATGCAGGTCCAGCATAAACTGGGCCAGGGCCCGGTGCAGCCGCGCCAGCTGACCTTTCATGACCACAAATCGCGAACCGGCCAGTTTGCCCGCGGTTTCATAGTCCATGGTTCCCAGCCCGTCCCCGAGGTCCACATGGTCACGGACCTCAAAATCAAACTCGCGGGGGGTCCCCCATTTCCGGATTTCCACATTTTCCGTTTCGCCTTCACCCAGCGGCACGCTTTCATGGGCAATATTGGGAATTTCATTGAGCAGGGAGGTCAACCGCGCCTGCACCTCCCGCAGGGCGGACTGTTTCCCTTTCAATTCGTCTCCGAGTCGCGCTACCGCATCCATGATCCCGGTCACATCCCCTCCTTTGCGCTTCACGATTCCAATCTCCCTGGATTGGCGGTTTCTTTCGGCCTGCAGCGATTCCGCTTCGCCCTGCAGTGCCTTGCGCTGACTTTCCATCGCCTGGTAATGCCCGACATCGAGGTGGTACCCCCGGACCTCGAGCTTCTTCACCGTCGCTGCGAGATCCTGTTTCAATAATTGCGGGTTAATCATGGAAAGAGCCCGTTGTTGATGATTATGCGCTCAGCAGCCGCCCGACAAGCATTCCGGCAAAGGCCGCCAGCAGGCAGGCGCCCACACTGGCCAGTATATTGGATACCGCCTTGAGCCAGAAACCGGTCTGGAACAACTGCAGGGTTTCGATGGAAAAAGAGGAAAAGGTGGTGAAACCGCCCAGCAAACCCACCATGAGCAGGAGCCGGAGGGGTTCGTTTTCCTGCAACCGGGTTTGCAGAAGGATGTACAGCACACCGATCAGCAGGGAACCGATGACATTGACCACCAGCGTGCCCCAGGGGAAATTCGTGACCAGCCGGTGCTGTACGGACACCGCCAGCCAATACCGCAACAGCGACCCCGCTGCACCTCCCAAAGCGATCGCCAGAGCGTTCATTCAGATCCGGCAAGAGACGGGCACACACATCGAACGAAAGCGCTCATTGCGTGTTGTCAACAATATCCACTCCCTCCGGGGGAATGAACTCAAATACCGTCAGCGGGATGGGCGCGTTTTCCTTGAGGTCGACGAAACTGATCCGTGTCCGCTGACCCAGTTTGTCCAGAAGCTCCAGCAATCTCAGGCGGTTTTCCTCGAACCCTATCCGCATTTCACTGAATTCACTGTCCTCGTCTTTCGGAACCAGATTGACCCAGTCGAAACGGCCCTGCCGCCCGATGTCGATGATCACAAAGCTGTCCTCGAGATCACCCGATGCGGCCAGAAGGCTGGCCGGGGACTTGCCCAGCGCCCGGTCCTGGCTGTGCACGGTGACCTGTTCCAGTTCAATGTCATAGACCCAGACATTGTGGCCGTCCCCAACGATTTCCAGGGCATCGGGCGGCACATAATCCCAACGGAACAGGCCCGGCCGATTGATCCACAGTTTGCCCTGGCCATCATCGATTTCCACCAGTGCCTCATCCAATACAATCTGTCCAAACCGCGCTTCAAAGGTCTTGATTTCGCTGAAGAAATGCTGCAGCGCCTCCAGGCCGGGGCTGGCGAGGACCGAAGAGGACAGGCAAAACACGCCGGCCGCGACGCAGCGCAAGAGACCCGGTTTCAATGGACCCGCCACCGTCCCGTTACCGGTCGGGCGGAGCGGGGGCAATGACTTCCCGCTTGCCGTTGACCGCGGATGAAATCACTCCCGCCTGCTCCATGGTTTCAATCATCCTGGCCGCCCGGTTGTACCCGACCCGCAGGGCCCGCTGCACCGAAGAAATGGAGGCCTTCCCGCTCTGGGTAACAAAACTGACGGCTTCATCGTACAGGGGGTCCGACTCTCCGTCCTCCTCCGGGAACGCGGCGCTTCCACCTCCCTCGTCTCCATCCCCGGAAATCACTTCATCCAGGTAGACCGGCTTGGCCATTTTCTTCAGTTTCTTCACGATCTTGGCAACCTCTTCGTCCGAGACGAAAGAACCGTGGACCCGCTGGGTGAAGCCGGTTCCCGGCGGCAAAAACAGCATGTCACCCTGTCCCAGCAGCTGCTCCGCACCCATCTGGTCCAGCACGGTCCTGGAGTCTGCCCGGGACGAAACCTGGAATGCGATCCGGGTGGGGACATTGGCCTTGATCAGACCCGTCACCACATCCACGGAAGGACGTTGTGTGGCCAGTACCAGGTGAATGCCCGCCGCCCTGGCCCGCTGGGCAATCCGGATGATGATCTCTTCAATCTTCTTGCCCGCGACCATCATCAAATCCGCCAGCTCATCCACGACGACAACGATATAGGGCAGGGTTCCCAGGGGATCCGGCTGGCCCCCTTCCTCCACTTCCGCGACCGTATCATACAGCACTTCCCCCGCCGATTGTGCAGCGGCCACCTTCTTGTTGAACCCGGATATGTTGCGCACGGAAAGTGAGGCCATGAGCCGGAACCGCCGATCCATTTCGGCAACACACCAGCGCAGCGCGTTGGCCGCCTTGCTCATGTCCACGACAACCGGTGTCAGGAGATGGGGAATGCCGTCGTACCCCGACAATTCCAGAAACTTCGGATCCACCATGATCATCCGGACCTGCTCCGGAGTGGACTTGTAGAGCAGGCTGACAATCAGCGCATTGATACAGACCGATTTTCCCGAACCGGTGGTTCCTGCGATGAGAATATGGGGCATCTTGACCAGGTCCGTGATCACCGGCTTGCCGGCGATGTCCTTTCCCAGGACCAGGGTCAGGGGAGATTTGCTCTTTTCATACTCCACGGAAGACAACCCTTCCACCAGCCGGACCGTTTCGCGGTTCTGGTTGGGGATTTCGATGCCGATCACGGTCTTGCCGGGGATGTTTTCAACCACCCGGACACTCACCACGGAAAGGGAACGGGCCAGGTCTCTGGACAGGCCGACGATCTGGCTGGCCTTGATCCCCGGAGCCGGCTCGATCTCGAAGCGGGTGATGATCGGGCCGGGCTGGACCGCTTCCACCGTGACATCCACATTGAAGTCCTTCAGCTTCTTGACGAGCAATCGGGACATGGATTCCAGCATGTCCCGGGAATAGCCCGGAGGATCGCCTGTCGGGGAATCGAGCAATGACAGTTCGGGCAGCCCGCCGGCACTGTCCGGGGCGGCAAACAGGCTCGCCTGGCTTTCCTGCTGTTTCCGGGCACTTTGGGCCGGAGGCTGGATTCTGGGTGCAATTTTCGGAGGGTCCTTTTTGGACAGCGTTGCCCGGATCTCCTTGACGTTCACCTGGCGTTCACGCCGCACGCGTGCACCTTTGTTCCGGTCGCGGATCACCTCCAGGCGGTACTTTGCCCATCCGACCAATGCCCAGGTCCGGTAGCCGACGCGGTCCATCAGATCAAACCACGAGATATATCCAATCAGCGTCATGCCGATAATCACCAGCGCAATCAGGATCACCGTCGTTCCGACGACCCCGAAATTCAGCGCAAGGGCCTCGGCCCCATAGCGGCCCAGCAGGCCGCCTGCATGAAAGACGGCTTCACCACCGCTGAAGGGGAAGTAGATCTGCTCCAGCCCGCACACCCCGCTCATTGCGGCGAAAAATCCGGCGGTCGGCAAGACCAGGTTCCAGCCGGAGTACTGGCCGGACCCCCGGCTTTGGTATGCCCGCCAGGCCAGCAGGCACCCGAAAAACAGCAAGGCATACGCTCCCCGGCCAAACAGCGTGAACAAACGGTCTGCAATCCAGGCTCCCACCGGCCCTCCCATATTGGCCACTTCACCGCCGCCGGGACGGGCCGGCCCCAGGTCCGCGGGAGAATAGGTGAGCAGGCAGGCCAGAACGTACCCGGACACGGCAAACAGGATGATCACCACCACCTCGCGCAACACTCCGAGCACTTTGTGCCGAAAAGCAAGGTTTGGCTTTCGTCTTCGTTTCCGCTGTTTCTTTGCCTGTACCACCGGTAGATCCTGTCCTGTGTCCAGCCGGATTTTATCACTATCTGATGCAACTGCTACGCCGCTGATCCCGCATTTTCCGCTGACCGCGTACTTTACGGCCCCCGCACCCGGCGAAAAGCCGACCAACCCCCTCCCGGCCCGCCAAAATGGCGCTCATTCCCGCACATCGGTGTCTGGCGGGAATTCCGTTTCGGGGAGTTCCAGCAGCCTGACGGATTCCGCTTCGGGCAATTCTTCCACTTCCCGAAGCTTCCGGTTCATGGCCCGCGTACGCACTTCGGTCCTGTCAATCGTCCGGGAAGCCGTATCCAGCTGTTTTTTCACCGTGCTCAGCACATCGCCGAATTTGGCGAATTCAGTCTTGACCGCCGCGAGTATCTGCCAGACCTCACTGGTATGCTTTTCTATCGCCAGGGTACGAAAACCCATCCGCAGGCTGTTCAGGATGGCGGACAGCGTGGTCGGGCCGGCAACGACCACCCGGTACCTGTGCTGAAGTTTCTCGATCAGGCCGGGCTGTCTCAGCACTTCCGCGTACAGGCCTTCAGTGGGCAGGAACAGGATGGCAAAATCAGTGGTGGCGGGCGGTTCAATATATTTTCCCGAGATGTCCCGGGCGGACTGTTCAATGCTGCGGGTCAGGGCTTTGAGCGATTGTTCAACGGCCTGGGTATCGGCGATTTCGGCAGCGTCCACCAGGCGCTGGTAATCCTCCAGGGGGAATTTGGAGTCGACGGGCAGCCAGACCTGTGCATCCCTCCCCGCACCGGGGAGGCGAATGGCAAACTCGACCACCTCGCCGGAGGTGGGACGCACCCTGACATTGGTGCCATACTGGTCGGGGGTCAGCATCTGCTCCAAAATCGCCCCGAGCTGGACTTCACCCCAGGTCCCCCGGGTATTGACATTCGTCAGTACGCGTTTCAGGTCCCCCACGCCGGCGGCCAGATTCTGCATTTCACCCAGGCCGCGCTGCACCTCCTCGAGACGTTCACTGACCATCTTGAACGATTCTCCCAGGCGTTTTTCCAGTGTACCCTGCAATTTTTCATCCACGGTTTGACGCATCTGGTCCAGTTTCCGGTCATTGCCTTCCTGCAGTGTTTTCATTTTCCTGTCCAGCGTATCCCGCAGGCCTTCTATCCGGGATTCATTCTTGTCACTGAGTTCCTTGATCCGTGCCTCGACCGCATCCAGGCTGGTCTTCTGCGCCTGGCTCATCTCGCCAATCACCCGGATGACTGTCTGGTTGGCCTCCCTTTGCGCTGCAGCCACTTCCTCGCGCAAACTGCGGGCACTGTCCGTGGCTTCCTGCCGGCTTGCCCGGATTTCTTCGCGCAGGACCTTTTCGGCCCCGCCCTTTCCCAGGGATGACCCTCTGACCAGGACCATCCCCAGCAGTGCAATGACCACGAAACCAAACCCGACCAGCCATTCTATCGGTATGCTATTCAACTCTTCCTCCCGGAGTTCACTCCCGCAAATTCGTACGGCACGAGGCCTGGCCCGTCCCCGTCCGGCCCGGGTCCAGCAGCCAGGCGGTCAATTCAGGGAAATTCCCGGCCACCGGCAGGTTGCCGCATGATTCGAGTTCCTCTTTCGAATGATACCCGTGGCCAATTCCCAGCCCGTCCATCCCCGCGGCTTTCGCCATCCGCAGATCAAAGGTCGTATCCCCGATCATCAGGGATTCGGTGACGGCCATCCCGGTGTACGCGAGGATGTCCAGCAGCATTTTCGGGTGCGGCTTGGGACGGCTCTCATCGGCACAGCGGCTGTACACAAACCAAGGGCGCAAATTCGTCCGGTCCAGAACCCGGTCCAGGCCCTCCCGGGATTTCCCGGTAGCAATGGCCAACAGGAAGCCCGCTTCAGCGAGTGCATGCAAGCCGGTCTGCACACCCGGATAAAGCTGCACAGGGGTCCGGTCCAGGTGATTCCAGTACTTCCGGTAGCCTTCGACGACCTGCGCGGCCTGTGCGGGAGCGGTCCCGGGATACAGGGCACGGCACATGGTGGACAGGCTGGTCCCGATGTACCGCTTCACGGCATCCGGTTCCGGCTCTGGAAACCCGGCTTCCCGGGCCGCGGCCCGGAAGCAGTTCGCGATTTTATCTCCCGAATCCATGACGGTGCCATCCCAGTCCAGCACGATGAGACGGTAGCGGGGATGCGGTTTCGTTTTCAAGGGACGCCCGGCATTCAGGGAGAAAGAGTATCGAGGACCCGCAACAGCGGCGGCGGCAAAGGTGCCTCGACGGTCAGGGCCTTGTGGGTGCCCGGGTGGACCAGGGTGAGCCGGTGTGCGTGCAGGAACAACCGTTTCAATCCCAGTTTGCCCATCGTCGCATTGAATGCCCGGTCCCCGTACATCCGGTCACCGGCAATCGGATACCCCGACTCCGCGCAATGCACCCGGACCTGGTGCGTGCGTCCGGTCAACAATTCCACTTCCACCTGGGTAGCCTCCCGGAACCGGCGTACCGGCCAGACGATGGACCGGGCCTCCTTCCCGTTTTCACTGGCACCCATTCTCTTTTCCCTGCCGGCCGCCCGGACCCTGTCCAGCTTGAGATCAATCACCTGCCGGGTACCCGCCCACGCGCCCTTAACCAGCCCCAGGTAACGCTTCAGAATACTTCTTTTTTCTCCCAGCTGATCCTGGAGATGAAGAAGCGATACCCGGTCTTTCGCAAGCATCAGGCAACCGGATGTCTCCCGGTCAAGCCGGTGCACCAGTTCGAGACGGGTCAATTCCGGCCGCAGATGACGCAACCCTTCGATCAGGCCGAATGGCATGCCTGTGCCGCCGTGCACGGCGAGGCCCGACGGCTTGTCCACCACCAGCAGGTGCGAATCCTCGAAAAGCACCGGAATCCGGTCGAGCCAATCCTGCGGGAGCGTGATTTCCCGGGGATTCCCGGATATCCGGACAGGGGGAATCCGTATCCTGTCCTCCCGGCTGAGCCGGTGTGAGACCTTTACCCTCGAACCGTTGACCCGCACCTCCCCGCTGCGGATTGCCTTGTAAATCCGGGTCCGGGGAACTCCCTTGAGCATCTTGATGAGATAATTGTCAACACGCTGGTTGACCTCCTCATCCCCGACGGTTGCGAAGGACACCTTGGGCAACAGTTTTTCCTCCATGCTGGGTGGTCTTTCCGGGTCAGTCGGTCGGGGATTTCAAGAGATGCTTGACGGGTGGCCCCGATTATGGGCCATTCAGGAATGCAGAAAAAGGGCTTTCTCGGCCCGGCGAACCGAATTCCTCCACCCGGCGGGGCTTTCACCATGCTTTCCGTCGGTTTGAAGACCGTTCCCCGCCCGCGCCCTTCCCCCGGGGAGCATGGCAACCGGACTGGCCCGGGTCCTCCCGGTCCCATCCACCCGGCTTGCGGTCAAAACCGGTCTCTCAACTTGTAATACCCCATCGCCGCCACCAGCCCGGGCATTCTCAGCCACCTGCCGCCGGGAAAGTGCTTGTGCGGGATACCCGCGAAACAGTCGAATTCATCGGTGTCCCCCATCACTGCCCGGGCAATGATTTTTCCCATGTACCCGGCCAGCGCCATGCCGTGGCCGGAATAACCCTGTACAAACCAGTTTCCATTCTGCAACCGCCCGACGTGGGGTGCGCGATTGCGGGTAATCGCCACATACCCGCCCCAGGAAAATTCGATTTTCGTCCCCGACAGCCGGGGAAATACCCTGAGCATCCTCCGGTTCAGGGAGCCGGTGAGCCGCAGGGGCTCGAACGTTGAATAACTGACCCGGCCCCCGAACAGCATGCGGTGGTCCGCGGACAGCCGGTAGTAATCCAGGATGAAGTTGAGGTCGGCCATGGCCGCACGACTTGGAATCAATTCCAGGGCGATTTCCTCCGTCAACGGCTCGGTGGCAATGATATAGGTCCCCACCGGCATGATCGTGCCGCTGATCTCCTTCGCCAGGCCGTCCAGGTAGGCATTGCACCCGTACACCACGGTATCGCAGTGAATCCTCACCCCGTTGCAGGTCACCGTGGTCCTGCCCCCCGAAGATTCCACCGCGGTCACCGGGGAATGCTGAAACAAGCGGGCCCCGGCCTTTTTCGCGGCTGCCGCGATGCCCAGACAGTAATTCAGTGGGTGGAGATGACCACTGCCGGAATCGGACAGCCCGGCCGCATACAAATCCGAACCCAGCCATGTTCCCAGCCCGGACCGGCCATGCAATGCCATCCGGTGATAACCATACTTGTCCGCCAGGTCTGCGGCCGTTTCCTCCAGTTCGGTCACCTGGCGCCGCTTTTCCGCCAAATGCATGTACCCCATCGTGAGATCGCAATCGATCCGGTGCCTGTCCACCAGCTTCCTTGTGTATTCCACGGATTTCACGGAATGGTCCCACAACTGCCTGGCCGTTTCGAGCCCGAGCAGCTTTTCAAGCGTATCCTGCCCGCATGCAAACCCGTTGATGATCTGCCCGCCGCTGCGTCCGGATGCCCCCCACCCAAAGTGTCGCGCTTCCAGGACAGCCACCTTCACCCCCTGTTCAGCGAGATGCAATGCCGTTGAACATCCGCTCAGCCCGCCGCCGACCACCACCACCTCAAAGGTTGAATCGTGTTCGAGCGCCGGGGTCCCAATCTTCCTGTTGCGGGAATGCTCGTAGTAGGAATGGACAGGACGGGGGTCGGTTTTGTGCATGAAGTGCCAACGTGCTGAATGGAGTGAATGCCGGAATGAAACCGGCCGTCAGGTTTAAACGGTCAATTCCCCTGACGGGGCGCAACCAGCGAATTTGAATTTAGACGATAGGGACCTGAATTTCAATTCCCCCGGCGGGGCGCAACAACCCCTTCCCTTCCAGTATAATCCCTGCCCCGTTATCCTGATGGTAATCCGCATGCCAACGAACCCCCAGCGCAACGACAAGGCCACCGGAAAACTCCCGGCGGACCTGAGGAAATGGCTTGATTCCAATCATATTGAAGAAATCGAAGCCGTCATACCGGACATGACCGGTGCTGCAAAGGGAAAAATCCTTCCGGCCAAAAAATACCAGGAAGATGTGGGGTTGCGGCTGCCCGAGAGCATTTTCGGACAGACCGTGGATGGAGACTACCCCAAGGAATGGGATATCCTGAGCGAATCCGATGGGGACATCTTTCTCAAGCCCGATCCGTCCACGGTCCGGCCGGTGCCCTTCGCCACCGACCCCACTGCGGTCATCATTCATGACTGCTATCATTTTGACGGCCAACCCGTTGAGGTCGCCCCCCGCCAGGTCCTCCGGCGTGTGCTGGACCTGTACCGGGAACAGGGATGGGATCCGGTGGTCGCCCCGGAGGTTGAATTTTACCTGGTCAAGCCGAATCCCGACGCCGACTATCCCCTGGAACCCCCCGTGGGGCGTTCGGGGCGGCCGGAATCCGGGAGACAATCCTTCAGCATTGATGCGGTGAATGAATTTGATCCGCTCTTTGAAGACCTGTACGATTACTGTGACACTCAGGATATCGGGATCGAAACACTCATCCATGAATCCGGGGTGACCCAGATGGAGATCAATCTGGTCCACGGGAATGCGCTGGAACTGGCCGACCAGGTTTTCCTGTTCAAGCGGGGATTGCGTGAGGTCGCGATGCGGCACAATATTTACGCGACGTTCATGGCGGCCCCCATGGAAAAGGAACCCGGCAGTGCCCTGCACCTGCACCAGAGTATCGTGGACCTGAAAACCGGACTGAACATATTCAGCGACCCGGCGGGAAACGAGAGCCAATGGTTCCGGTGGCACATCGGCGGACTGCAACGATACCTCCCGTCGGCCGTCGCACTGGTTGCGCCCAATGTCAATTCCTACCGCCGCCTGGCCCCGGACGAATTTGGAACGCCGACCAACGTGGAATGGGGGTACGACAACCGGACCGCGGGGCTTCGCGTCCCGATTTCAAATGCCCAGGCCCGCCGTGTCGAAAACCGGATTGCGGGAGCCGATGTCAATCCCTATCTGGCCATTGCGGCCTCCCTGGCCTGTGGTTATCTGGGGATGATGGAGCAGGTCCAGCCAAAAAAACCGGTGGAAGGCAACGCCGAGGTGGTCACCTCCACCATCCCCCACACCCTGAAGGAGGCGGTGGGTGAACTGCTGGACTGCCCGGCTCTTCATCCGGTTCTCGGCGAAAAATTTGTGCGCTTGTACAGCAGCGTCAAGCAACACGAATACAATATCTTTCTCAGCGTCATCAGCGCATGGGAACGGGAACACCTGCTGTTAAACGTCTGATTGTCCGGCCCCCTCTTCCCCTGCCCGGGCTCCGGGCCTGTCCAGGGATTTCTGCCTGGCTTTCTTGCGGGCTTTGCGGCTGGATTTGCTTTTCACCCTGGGCGGTGCAATGGTCCTGCATTCTTCAAAGATACGCTTGTCGCAGGTGGCGCAGATCCGTTTGTCGAGGTTTTCGAAAATGCGTGAAATCGCCTCATTCTTGGAGTCAAAGATATTGTTCTTTCCGATGAACTGCAGGTAGCCTCCTTTTTCCAGCACCTGGCTGGCGCTGTCCTTGAACCGGTAAAGATAAAGGTCTCCCCCCATCTTTCTCCGCTCCCAGGCCTCGGTCTTCAGTAATTCAGCCCCGGTGTAATCCACCTGGTTGATCCCCTTGGTGAGCAGCAGCAGGTGGGTCTGTTCCGGGTAGTGCTCCCGGTACAGCCGGAACATCTCTCCCACATGGGAAACCGAACCAAAATACAGGGAATCGTCGAGGCGCAATGTTTTCATTTGCGGGCATTCCGGAAGCGACATGGACGAATCGAACTTGCGGTTCTTCAGCGCAGGATTGGGCACACGGGACAGGATTTTTGGCCTTGAAGTTTTTCTCAGATAGATCATTAACGAGAGAATGACACCAAACAGGATGGCAAATTCCAGTTTGAAGAAAATGGTGCTGGCAAACGTGACCAGCATGATGACTGCCTCTTTCCGGTCCGCCGTGATAATCGTGCGGATCTGGGAAAAGTTGATGATACGCCACGCCACCAGGATCAATATGGCGGCCACAGCGGCTTTGGGCAGAAAGGCGGTCAGCGGTGCCACCAGCAGCACAAACGGAATGACCAGGACCCCGGCAGTGATGGCAGCCAGGGGCGTTTTGGCTCCCGCTTCATAGTTCGCGCCACTGCGGTTGAATGAGCCGGTCGCGACATACGCCGAAAAAAAGCTTCCCGCGATATTGGACAGTCCCTGTCCGAGGAATTCCTGGTTGCCCTGAATCGCCTGCCCGGACTTCAGGGCAATGGACCGGGCAATGGAAACCGCCTCGGTCAGCCCAAACAGTGTCATGGCCAAAGCCAGCGGCGCAAGGTCCCGGAATACTTCCACAGAAAATTGCGGTGACGAAACGGGGGGCAACTGCTGCGGCAATGCGCCCACCATGTGAATGCCGGTTCGCTCTCCCCCCAGGGCGATATTCAGGGCAACACCGACCAGGCTTCCCAGTACCAGGGCCACGATCATCGGCGGAAACACCGGCCATTTTTTCCTGAACACGAAATGCACGGCCAGGGTGGTGAACGATACAATGATGACCATGGGGTGAAAGGCGCTCCAGTTCTGCCACAAGTAGGCGACCGATTCATGGAACTGCCCGTTCACCGGGATTTCGAGCCCGAGAAAAATCTTGGCCTGCTTGGCAGCAATGAGCAGCGCCGCCCCCGCAGTGAAACCGACAATCACGGAATGGGAAATGAAGTTGACGAGTGCGCCGAGTTTCAGGGCGCCCATTGCAAACTGGGTGACACCAACCATGAATGCCAGGGTGATGGCCAGTGAAACATATTGGGCGCTCCCCGGCTCGGCCAGTGCACTCAAAGATGAAAACATCACCACCGATGCCGCTGTGGTCGGGCCCGACACCAGGTGCCAGGAAGAGCCGAATAACGCCGCAACAATGGCCGGGACGATGCTGGCATACAGCCCGTATTCGGGCGGCATCCCGGCGATGGTGGCAAAGGCAACCCCCTGGGGCAACACGATGGCCGCCCCCGTGATCCCCGCCATCAGGTCCGACCGGACGGTTTCCCGGTTGAGATGGCGCCCCCATCTCAGGAACGGGAAAAAACTCATGAAAGAAAAATGAAATTTCGGGCCGTACTTTTTGAATGCGGAAAATGAGGGCTTCTTGAATACGGCAAATGTGGGCTTCATGGAGACCGGGTCATCGACAGGGTTGAATGCTCGAAAACCGAGGGCGGTTTCCCTCGTTGACTGCGCTGTATTGGAACAGAGAAAATCACGATTAACAACCAAAAACACCCGGTTCAAACACAGAAAATCCTGCGCTTTGCCATAGAATTATTTTATCCGTACGGCCGGGTATTCCCGCCGTTCCGGCGGTCCCCCGATGCCAACCCGCCAATCGCCGGCTCACCGGGGCGGAACCCGTCCCCATACCTTTGCAATTCCGGGGAAGAGATCGGGAAAAAGGAGGCGATGACCGGGTTCGCAGTGCTCCGCAAGCCATTCTTCCGGTTTCCTTACCAGGCGTGCAGGCGTGGCCGTCCATTCCGGCCTGGCCGGTCAGCAACCCAACTGGTCCGCAAGATCGAGGATGGTCCTGGCATGCAGGTCGTTCCCGGCCCCGGGAGAAACCTCTTTGGGCCGGGACTTTCCGAATTCAAAGGGACGTTCGATATAGGCGGTCCTCAATCCGCACTCC
>WTGA01000112.1 GCA_011523765.1 Gammaproteobacteria bacterium | reverse complement strand
AGACAGGATGAGCGTGATTATGAACCAAACATGCCATAAAAATCCCCCCGGGACGAATCCGCGGGCTTGGTCGGGTCATGGATGGTTCAACCAAAATCATGGCCTGCGCAGGATACCGGGTATTTTCTCCGTCCGGTACCGGGTGCGGAGCCGGGTAAAATTCCGGGTTTCGAATGAAAAGCAGTGAAAATGGTGCGTTGGGGCAGGATTTCCGGGGCAATCGGAATATCGTCCTTCCGATCGGGTCGCCGGTCAGCGGGTTTTCGTGATCGTAAAATCGAGAAGCGAAATACGCTGGCCATTTGGCGTGAATTCTGGTATAAATCGCGCCCGTTTCGCCAAATAGTAAAAAGCAGGGCAATTATCATGACCAGAGTGTGCCAAGTGACCGGAAAGCGTACCATGAGTGGCAACAATGTTTCACATGCCCACAACAAAACCAGAAGAAAATTCCTGCCGAACCTGCACCGGCATCGTTTCTGGGTGGAAAGTGAAAATCGGTGGGTGAAACTCCGTATTTCAGCGGCGGGACTGCGAACCATCGATAAAAAGGGCATTGATGCCGTGCTCGGTGAAATCCGCAGCCGGGGCGAAAAAGTCTAACCAAGTCCAACGAGGTTGGTGAGAGATGCGCGATAAAATCAAGCTGGTATCCAGTGCCGGAACCGGCCATTACTATACGACTACCAAGAACAAGCGGACCATGACGGGCAAGATGGAAATCATGAAGTATGACCCCGTGGTGCGCAAGCACGTACTCTACAAGGAAGCGAAAATCAAGTAGGCCGCCCGGGTGTAAACCAGTGGACCGGGGAACGGCGTTGGGCTGGTGCCCGGAAGTTCAATATGCGACCGTGGAATGGCCCTGGTCCAGCCATCCCTGAATCCCCCGGGTTGCATTGAACACCGGTCCAAATTCCGTATTCTCACTTAACCAGGTGGCTACCCACTTCGACCGGACACCGGTGCGGCAAATCAGCACGACTGGCCTGTCTTTTCGCAACCGGGGCAATACCTGCTGTAGCCAGCGCTGTGCATCAAAGCGGCCGAATTTGTCAAAAAATGTGGCGGTCTGGCTGTTTTCGATGATCCCGGTAGCCATCCATTCATCCTCTCTTCGGACATCGATGACCACCGCGTCCGATTCCAGGAGCGACCGGACCTGTTCCGGGGCGATTTCAGTCACCTCCGCCCAGGTTGCCACCGGGCACAGTGTGATGGTCATGAAAATGAGTACAGACAGTCGATTGTGAATGATCATCCGGTTGCCTGGTACGGTGGATGTGTCGCAATTCCCGCACATGGTACCGTTTGAACAGCCGTCTGGGAAGGGTTTGCACGGATTTTGAACAGGCATCGCCGGATCCGTCGGGGCACCGGGTGGATCGATCGACGTGCCCCGGCCGGCCGCTTTCCATGAAATTTGATGCGCTCCCTGTTGACAACTCGATTATACTTTGTGCCCTTGAATTTGGGGGTTGCCCGGATGGGAATTGTCAGAGCGTTTCCTGACCTGCTTGAGAAACGAGGTATATTGTTGGCCGATGGTGCAATGGGGTCGAATCTCTTCGGCATGGGCCTGCAGACCGGTGATTGCCCTGAACTGTGGAATGACGAGCACCCGGACAGAATAGCGAACCTCCATCAACGCTTCATTGATGCGGGGGCCGACATCATTTTGACCAATACCTTTGGCGGAACACGCTATCGTTTGAAACTGCACAACGTTGCACACCGTGTCGGAGAACTGAACCGGAAAGGGGCCCGGATCGCCCGAAAGCAGGTGGAACAGGCGGGCCGAAAAGTGATGGTCGGCGGGTCGGTCGGGCCGACCGGCGAAATCCTGCAACCCCTTGGAAGTCTCAGTATTGAGGCTGCTGCCGATGCCTTTGAAGAACAGGCCCGGGCACTGATGGAGGGCGGCGCCGATGTCATCTGGATAGAAACCATGTCTTCCCGGGAAGAAGCCACCGCGGCGGTCACCGGTGTGTCACGGACGGGCCTTGCGGTGATCGCGACCTTCAGCGTCGATACGAATGGCCGTACCATGATGGGGCTCACACCGGACGATATTGTGCAACTCGGCCTGGAACTGGAAAATTCCCCCTTTGCGATCGGTGCAAACTGTGGGGTCGGAGCTGCCGATACGGTGGCGGCAATCGTGAATATGCGCATGGCCATCCACGCACGGCAATGGGAAACCAGGGTGGTTGCGAAGGCCAATTGCGGAGTTCCCGAGTATATTGACGGGCAGATCGTTTACAGCGGCACGGAAAAGACCATGGCGGACTATGTCCGGCTGTGCGTGGATGCCGGTGCAGACATCATCGGGGGCTGTTGTGGAACGACACCCGGGCATGTCCAGGCCATGCGCTTGGCGCTGGACAGCCATGTCAGGCAGGCATCCCCGGATCCTGCCGCCATTGAACGCCGGCTCGGAGCGGTTTCCGCGGGTGCCAAAGCACAATACCGGGGGGATATGAGTGTTGCCGGCGGGGCGGTCCGCACCCGTGGAGAAAGGAAGTCACGGCGGCGACCACGGCGGTAACTCACCCGTGGGGCCCGGACCGGAGCCGGGACATGAAACGACCGCATTGCTCATCGCGGACCCTTTTCACGCGTGGAGTACCCGGCGAAGGCCCCGTCCGGGAACGGGGTGCCCAGGGTTGTATTGGCCACCGGCTTCAAACATACTCCCTGCATGATGAGAACCGCATTCGTCTATGACCCGCTGTTTCTGACCCATGACACCGGGAGGGGTCATCCGGAACGCAGTGAACGTCTCCAGACCTCGTTCAGCCTCGTGTCCCAACAGGAGTGGTACGGTTCACTGTATCGTCTCCGGCCGTCTCCGGCACCGCTGGATTCGATTCAGGCCATCCATCGGCCGGATTATATTGAAAGGGCGGGGGCCGCCTGTCGTGCCGGCCAGTCCCGGCTGGATACCCCGGATGTGTCGATCTCCCGCTCGTCCTATGAGGTTGCCTTGAATGCGGCAGGCAGCGTACTTGAAGTGGCGGACCAGGTGATGGAGGGAAATGTGGACAACGGGTTTGCCATGGTCCGGCCGCCGGGCCATCATGCTGAAGCCGGATTTGCCATGGGGTTCTGTCTGTTCAACAACATCGCCGTAACGGCCAGGTATTTGCAGCACAGGCACGGACTCGAGCGGGTGCTCATTCTCGACTGGGATGTGCACCACGGCAATGGTACGCAGCATACGTTCGAGGAGGACCCGGGTGTTTTTTACATGAGCCTGCACCAGTTTCCACACTACCCGGGTTCGGGTGCCTTGAGCGAAACGGGGATTGGCCGGGGAGAGGGCACAACCCTGAACTGCCCCATGAGCCCGGGTGCGGGGGATGCGCATTACCGGCAGGCATTCGAGGAAAAAATCCTGCCGGCCGCGATCGGTTTTGCGCCCGATGCGGTCTTGATATCCGCCGGTTTTGATGCGCACCATGCCGACCCGCTGGGGTCCATCAATCTGGAGACCCAAAGCTATGTATGGATGACCCGCAGGATGATGGAGCTGGCGGACCGGTGTTGTGCCGGTCGGTTGATCTCGGTGTTGGAAGGAGGGTATGACCTGACGGCGCTTGCCGAATCCATCACCCGGCATGTGCACACATTAAGTCAATCCTGAAAATATTTCACAGCGTTTTCCAGGGTGGGAAGATTGATCACGGACAGATATCGGGGCGGGGACCCGTTTGTGCGAAAGGCCCGTTTGACAATGCTCTCCAGGTTGGGCCGTTTCTCCGCTGCCGTCTGTCCCCCGCCCAAACCGCCACCGAACTCAATCATCAGGCTATCGCCGGTACCGGCCGCGGCCAGCAGATTCCGGTACCACAGTACCGGGTTGAATAATTGGAGGAACAACCGGGACCGGATGGAATCGGTATCCCCATCATGGCAGGCCCCGGTAAAATTGGACAGCACCCGGATTTCCGGGATTTCAAAGTCTGCTCCTTCCAGCACTTTCCGGAATCTCCGGGCGGCTTCCACCATGTAATAGGTGTGAAAGGCCCCTTCGGTTTTCAGTCGGGCACTGCGGGCCCGGGGGCTGGTTTCGGACAGTGCCGACACCAGGAGATCAAGGTCTTCCGGTCTTCCTCCCACCACATTCTGCTCCGGCAGGTTACACGCGGCCATGCCGCAGTAATGTTGTTCGGCGAGTGTCCTGGCGGTATCCAGATCCACCATCAGCGCCTGCATTTCGCCCTCGCCCCATTCCCCCATCAGCTCTCCCCTGGTTTGGACCAGGCGCAGCGCGGGCTCAAAGCCGATTGACCCGGCACAGACCAGAGCGGAATACTCCCCCAGGCTGTGGCCCGCGGCAATGTCGGGTGTAACCCGGTTGCCGGTCAGTTCCCTGAAAACCCGGTGGCAGGCAGTGGAATGGGTCAGCAGGACGGGTTGTGTATACCGGGTGAGGTGGATTTGATTGCCGGGGTCGTCGAAGGAGAGTTTACCGACATCGTAGCCAAGCGCATCGCTGGCTTCGGAGTAGGTATCGCGAACGATCCGGTATTCATCGAACAAATCTTTCCCGATGCCGGGATACTGGGCTCCCTGGCCGGGAAACAGGAATACGGTGTTGGGTGCAGTCATAGGAGTGATTGCCGGTTCCGAAATTGACAGGTGCGAGTATAGTAAACCAAACCGTGTATTTGGGTCCGGATATAAAATGGAACAATCCCATCCATTCCCCGAAAACCGTCGGGAATGAACCTTGAAATATGGTCCATTGGTCCATGTATGGTCAACCCCAAGTGGGTAAAATACGTCTTCTTCGCAAGTTACACATCCTGAACAGTCCGGAAACAGTCATGACAACAGTTATTGATGGGAAATCGTATGCCGCTGGAATACGAAAACAGGTGGGGAAGGCGGTATCACGCCTGATTGCGGATCATCATCTGAAGCCTAGGCTGGCCGTGGTCCTGGTCGGCGAAGACCCCGCAAGCCAGGTGTACGTGAGAAACAAGGGGAGGCAGACCGTTGAAGCCGGGATGGACTCCATAGAGCACAGGTTGCCGGCCCGGGCATCCGAGGATGAATTGCTGGAACTGGTTGAAGACCTGAACAATGATTCGTCCATCAACGGCATTCTCGTCCAGCTCCCATTGCCCGAACAGATCAATGAATCGAGGGTCATCAACGCCATCAGTGTGGACAAGGATGTGGACGGTTTCCATATCGAGAATGTTGGAAAGCTTTCCATTGGCGAGGAGTCCCTGGTTCCCTGTACGCCCGCTGGATGTATCTGGCTGCTCAAAGAACAGGTGGGTGACCTGACCGGGAAGAATGCGGTGATTGTGGGTCGTTCCAATATTGTCGGCAAACCGGTTTCGATGTTGTTGCTCCGTGAACACTGTACCGTAACCATCACGCATTCCAGGACGCGGGACCTGCCCGCCATCTGCCGTCAGGCAGACATTGTGGTCGCGGCGGTGGGGGTGCCTGAGATGGTCAAGGGCGACTGGATCAAGAAAGGTGCCACGATTGTCGACGTCGGGATCAACCGGGTTGAGGATGAAGACGGGAAGAACCGGCTGGTGGGGGATGTGGATTTTGCCTCCGCGATGGAAGTCGCCGGCGCAGTGACCCCGGTTCCCGGTGGAGTGGGTCCCATGACCATTGCCTGCCTGCTGCGCAACACCGTCATCGCAGCCTGCAGGCAAAACGGGATCGAAACACCGCCGGAAGTGAACTGGGGCGGGAATACGGCCGGGTCCGGCTGAACCGGTCCGGGAGGGCTCCCGGATATCACTCCAGGGCGGAAATGTACAGTGCCAGCTGCCTGATCTGTGTTTCGCTCAGCGGAAATGCGATGGGTTGCATGACCGGAGTATGGCGCGCACCGGATTTGAATGCCAGCATCTGGTCTTCCAGGTACTTCGGATACTGTCCGGCAAGCCTAGGGTAGGCGGGCGGGATGCCGCTGCCCGACGGGCCATGGCATCCCATGCAGGCGGGCACCTGGTATTTCTCCAGACCGCCGCGGAATATCTGCCGGCCGGCCAGGGCATCTTCCACCTGGTCAGGCCCTATTGATCCGGCACTCATCTCTTGGTTGGAATAATAGGCATCGAGGTCAGCCATGTCCTGTTCAGTCAGGTTGACAACCATGGAAGCCATGACGGGATCATCCCGTTCACCGGATTTGAATTTGGCCAGCTGTTGCGCGATATATCCCGGGACCTGTCCGGCAATCTTGGGATACAGCTCCAAAGGACTGTTGCCGTCATTGCCGTGACAGGCGGCGCAGGGAGCGGATTTTGCCTGCCCGGCTTCCATGTCGCCGGATTGCGCATGGCTGCTTGCTGTCCATGAGAGGGCGAGTACAAGGGAGATGAATAAAATCTTCAAGGTGCAAATCATGGTCGAAATCCGATCGTGCTTTTGTTTCGGGTCCGGTCCGACTATAATCAATTCACCCCGTCGGGGCCGGACACGTAAAATTGAGCCCGGATTATATCAATAAACCCCGAAAAAAAGTTGTCCGCAATCGATTTCACGAAAGCCCGGTATTCCACGGCAGCGCATTATCCTGACCAATGGCCATGTGACCAGGGGGCTGAAGTCGCCTTTGCCGGACGTTCGAATGTCGGAAAATCCAGCGCAATCAACGCCCTGACCAACCAGCATTCCCTGGCCAGGACCAGCAAGACACCGGGCCGGACCCAGCAGATCGTTTTTTTTCAAATTGATGAAACCATCCGGCTGGTGGATCTTCCGGGGTACGGGTATGCGAAGGCGCCGAAGAATCTCAGGAAGCACTGGGAGGAACTGGTCTCCAGATATCTTTTCCAGCGTCAGTGTCTCCGTGGACTGGTGATTCCCATGGATATTCGAAGACCACTGACGGATCTCGACCGGACCATGCTGGATTTTTCCCGGCAGGTCGGATTGCCGGTTCACATATTGCTGACGAAATCGGACAAACTGAAACGGGGAAGGGCCCTGAACGCACACCAGGCGGTTATCCGGGAACTGGATGCCAGGCCCGCCACGACCGTTCAGCTGTTTTCTGCGCGAAACCGGCAGGGTATGGAGGAAGCGAGGGACAGGGTGTCCCGGTTTCTGGGGGCTTAAGCCCGGATCGTCCCGTCCCCGATCACGACATATTTCTGGCAGGTCAACCCTTCCAGTCCCACCGGACCACGGACATGGAGTTTGTTGGTGCTGATCCCGATTTCGGCACCGAGACCGTATTCGAAACCATCCGCAAACTGGGTGGATGCATTCACCATCACGGAACTGGAGTCCACCTTCCGGATGAACCGGTCCTGGTGCGCCCTGTTTTCCGTCACAATGGCATCCGTGTGGTGGGACCCATAGGTTTCGATATGGTCGATGGCCTGGTCGATGCCGTCGACGATGCGGATGGACAGGATCGCGTCCAGGTATTCCGTCCGCCAGTCGTCTTCGCCCGCAACCTGCAGGCCGGGAACCAGTTCGCGTGTCCGTGCACAACCGCGCAGTTCGATGCCTTTTTCCGCGTAACGCGCACAAAGCCCGGGCAGGAACCGGGCTGCCACGCTTTGGGCGACCAGCAGGGTTTCCATGGCCCCGCAAATGCCGTAGCGGCGTGCCTTGGCATTGTAGGACACCTCGGCCGCTTTGCCGAGGTCCGCGTCGTCGTCGATATAGACATGGCACAGCCCTTCCAGGTGTTTGATGACCGGTACCGTGGCCTCCCGGCTGATCCGTTCAATCAGGCTTTTGCCGCCGCGGGGAACGATGATATCGACATGTTCCGGCATGGTGATGAGTTCGCCCACCGCAGCGCGGTCCGTCACTTCAATCAACTGGACGCACGCCGCGTGAATCCCGGCCTGTTCAAGCCCTTCGTCCAGGCACCTGGAAATGGCAAGATTCGAGTGGATCGCTTCGGTGCCTCCCCGCAGAATCACGGCATTGCCCGCCTTGAGACAAAGAATCGCCGCATCAATGGTGACATTGGGACGGGATTCGTAAATGATGCCGATGACCCCCAGGGGGACCCGCATTTTTCCGATTCTGAGCCCGCTCGGGCGGTCCACCAGTGCGGTCATTTCCCCCACTGGATCGTCCAGTTCCGCGACCTGCCGGCATCCATTTGCCATGGAGTCGACCCGCTGCGGATTCAGTTCCAGCCGGTCAAGCAGGGCGCTGGACAGGTTGGATTTTCTTGCGGCGGCCAGGTCGCGGTTATTTTCCCTGAGAATGACGGCCCGGTGCTTTTCGATGGATTGGGCAACCTTGGCAAGCGCCCTGTTCTTTTGTTCGGTCCCGGCGTGCGCAATTTCCCTGGATGCCCTGACGGCACGCCTTGCGATCCGGTCCATGTAGTCCGGGATATCGAGTCCGGCTTGTGAAGATGCGAGCATTGCAGTCATTTTGGTTCGGGAAATGTCACGGGTAACGGGAAACAGGGTATTCTACACCGGAAGGTCCATTTGTCCTACCGGGATCTGGTGCCGCACATTCCAAGTGAAATGCTTTCGATTTCTTCCCAGATGTCCTTTCGCTTCAGCGGGACGCTGCCCTTGGCCATCAGGTCCGCCTGGCCCAATCGCCGCAATATATTTTCCCAGTGGAAGCGGTTGAATCGTCCCAGGGCAGCCTTCACCAGCGCACTTCGGCTTGCCCATATGCGATACCGGGTAAACAGTGACTGCGGATTGGTTCCGCTTTCCGCTGCGGCAGAAAGCTGGCAGAGGGTGCGGGTTTCCCGGGCCAGTGCCCACAGCACAAAGACCGGTTCGACCTGTTCGGACCTCAGGCTGTGCAGGATTCGGACCGCCCGTTGCGCCGAGCCCGCCAAGCAGGCATCGGCGAGACTGTAGACATTGAACCGGGCGTGGTCAGCAATGACATTTTCAATGATTTCGACTGTAATCACCCGGTCTGCATGGAGCAGTGCCAACAGGTTGATCTCCTGTGCGGCGGCCAGCAGGTTGCCTTCGACGAAATAGGAGAGCCGTTCAACGGCTTCCGGCTCAAATTTCAGTCCTTTCCGGGACATCCTCTGGTTGATCCAGCCGGGCAGCTTCGCCGTGCCAATGGCCGGGCACTCGATCACGGTGGCCACCGCGCTTACCGTTTTGAACCATCGGGAGTTTTGGGCCGGTTTGTCGAGATGGCCCCCGATGATGACCAGGGACGTGTCATCCGGCATGCCTTGGCCAACATATTCCGTCAGTGCCTGGGCGCCGGGTTTTCCGGGTTTTCCGGAGGGAATTCTGAGTTCAATCAGGCGTTTTTCAGCAAAAAGCGAGAGGGTTCCGCTGTAGCTGCCGAGCTGTTTCCAGTCAAACCCGGCCTCGGCAGTAAATCTCAGCCGTTCAAGATAACCGTCGTCCCTTGCCCGGGCCCTGATTTGGTCCAGGGCTTCTTCGACCAGCAGAATTTCGGGCCCAAACAGCAGATACAGGGGATGCAACCCCTGTTTCAAATGGCTGGACAGGGAAGTCAGGTCAAGGCGCATGCCGGGCACATTACATGCGGGAGAGCCGGCGCATCAGCTGCAGGATGATTTCCCTTTCCATTCCTTCGCGCAGAAACTCCTCTTCATATTCCGCCTCCAGAATGTTTTCCGGGTCGAAATCGAGGGTGCGGTACTGGGAGATGGAAGCCTTTGGCTGCACGACCTTCCCGTCGGCATCCACCACTTCGAAAACCACTGTGTACCGATAGCTGTAACCGGTCGCAAGGCCATTGGCATTGGTCTCGCGAACTTCCCGTTTATAATCGCTGCGGGACAGGATAATCGTGGCCGATTCAACGTCGCCGCTGACAACGGTCGTTCCGCTGTTCTTAAGCTGTGCTTCCAGTTGCCCAACGAATGCACGGTTCCCACCCTCGATGGATACCGGGTTCAAGGCAGCGGATATTCCGGTATTTCCGCGCAACTTGAATCCGCAGCCGGTGAGCAGTGAAACGGTCAGTACCATCAGCAGGAGGTTCTTGAGCATTGGATGGGTCCGGGAATGAATCAGTTGGCAGAGGATTCCGATTATACGGGATCGGGTCAACCGGGAAAGGGCCGGATGGGGGTGATCCCCGGCTAAACCACGATATTGACCAGCCTGCCGGGGACAACGATCGTTTTCCGGATGTCCTTTCCCCGGATAAACCTCTGTGCCTTGGGGTCCCGGACCGCCATGGATTCGATTTCCTTTCGGGTGCTGGATACGGGAACTTCCATTTCACTTCGAAGCTTTCCATTCACCTGGATCACCAGTTTGACCGTGTCGCTTTTCAGGGCTTCGCGGTCCACAACGGGCCAGCGGGCGTCCATGATATCCCCTTCTTCACCCAGTTCATGCCAGAGGCGATGAGCGATATGCGGGGTGATGGGTGAAAGGATCTTGTTCAGCATGACCACGCTTTCCCGCAATGCGGCTGCACAGTGCGCATTGGCCTCGGCATCGAATTTTTCGAGATGATTGAACAGTTCCATGGCTCCTGCCACCACGGTGTTGTAGTGGATCTTGTCGTAGTCCCGGTTCACTCTTTCCAGGATCCGATGGGTGACACGTCGCAGGTCGCGGGCACGGGTATCGGTCAGGTCGCGGGACCATGATGGGTCCTGCAGCTGTTTTCTGGCCGGTGCAATCGTGGTTTTCATGCGCTGGACGAACGACCACCAGCGGCGCAAAAAGCGATGTGCCCCGGCCACCGCACCGTCGTTCCATTCAACCGCCTGTTCCGGCGGGGAAGCAAACATGATGAACAGGCGTACGGTATCCGCCCCGTAAAGGTCGATCATTTCCTGCGGATCGACAATATTGCCTTTCGATTTGGACATCTTGACCCCGCCGTTCAGGACCATGCCCTGGCACAACAGCCTGGTGAAGGGCTCATCACTGTTGACCATGCCGGCATCCCGCATTAGTTTATAGAAGAATCGTGCGTACAACAGGTGCAATACCGCGTGCTCGATCCCCCCGACATACTGGTCAACGGGCAACCAGTAGTTGGCCCGTTCGTCCAGCATGGCATCCTCCTGGCCCGGGCAGCAATAGCGGGCATAGTACCAGGATGACTCGAAAAAGGTATCAAAAGTATCGGTTTCCCGGGTCGCCGGGTCCCGGGTTCCGGGCAGGGATGTCTGGTAGTATCCCGGGTCATTTTTGATGGGCGACTGCACCCCGGAAAACTCTACGTCTTCCGGCAGTACCACGGGCAGCTGGTCATCGGGCACCGCAACGGGTTGCCCGTCTTCCCCGTACACGACAGGAATCGGGCATCCCCAGTACCGCTGTCGGGATACGCCCCAGTCACGAAGGCGGTAATTGACGGTTTTCCGGCCGACATTCCTTTCTTCCAGATAATTGGCGATGGCCTCGAAAGCCTCACTGTAGTTCAGGTTGTCGAATTGGCCGGAATTGCAGACCACGCCATCCTTGGTGGTGAGCGAACCCTCATCGTAGTTGTGCGGGGTACCGTCCGGACATTTGATCACGGGCCGGATTTCGAGATGATGCTTCCTGGCAAATTCCCAGTCTCGCTGGTCGTGGGCCGGGACTGCCATCACCGCACCGGTTCCATATCCCATCAGCACGAAGTTGGCGGCCCAGATATCGATTTTTTCCCCGGTAATGGGGTGAATGCCCTGAATGCCCAGAGGAACCCCTTTCTTCTCCATGGTTTCCAGTTCCTCTTCGGTGGTATTGGCATTTTTGCATTCCCGGATAAATGCGGCGATATCCGGGTTGCCGGTGGCCGCTTTCAGGGCCAGGGGATGTTCGGCGGCGACGGAGATAAAGGTAATGCCCAAAATGGTGTCTGGACGGGTTGTGTAGACTCCGAGGGGTTCTTCCCCCTCCACTGCAAACGTGAATTCCACACCTTCGGACCGGCCGATCCAGTTGCGCTGCATGGTCCGCACGGCATCGGGCCAGCCTTCCAGGTTGTCGATTTCATTCAGCAATTCTTCCGCGTAGGCCGTGATTCGAATAAACCACTGGGAGATTTCCCGGCGTTCCACCAGGGCCCCTGACCGCCAGCCCCGACCCTTTTCCACCTGTTCGTTCGCCAGGACGGTTTGCTCGACGGGGTCCCAGTTGACCACGGACATCTTCTTGTATGCGAGCCCTTTCTCAAGGAGCCGGTTGAAAAACCACTGTTCCCATTTGTAATACTCCGCAGAGCAGGTTGTCAGCTCGCGATTCCAGTCGTAGGCAAACCCCAGCCGCTTGAGCTGGTCTTTCATATAGCCAATATTTTCATAAGTCCATTTCGCCGGCGGGGTCCGGTTGGCAATCGCCGCGTTTTCAGCCGGCAGGCCGAATGCATCCCACCCCATGGGCTGCAGCACGTTTTTACCCAGCATTCTCTGGTATCGGCTGATCACGTCGCCGATGGTGTAGTTCCGGACATGTCCCATGTGCAATTGACCCGACGGGTACGGCAGCATGGAAAGGCAGTAGTATTTTTCCTTTTCCGGATCTTCATAAACCGAGAAACACTGGTTTTCATCCCAGTAGTCTTGGGCCGCGGCTTCAATCTCAGCGGGGATATATTCGTGGGTCATACCGAAGCAAACCGATTCAATTCGTGAAGCCGCTGATTTTAACCGATTAATCCGGCAGGTTGTGTATGGGTCACCGGCCCCTCAGGATTTGCCGGCCCTGGACCCGGGGAGCCCGGATACGCCGGCCAATCCTGGCTTCACCGCACCGGGAAAGACCGCCGTTCGTCCGAAATCCTGAAAAAGATCAAGTACAATCCTCCCATGGCAGACAGAATCCCCAATAGCTTTATTGATGAATTGGTTGGTCGGGTTGATATCGTTGAAGTCATCGACCGGTCGGTTCCCCTGACCAGGAAGGGCAGGGAATATCTGGCCTGTTGCCCGTTTCATGATGAAAAAACCCCTTCATTTACCGTTAGCCCGGTCAAACAGTTCTATTACTGTTTTGGCTGCGGGGCAAGCGGTACCGCCATTGGATTCCTGATGGATTATTCCAACCTCTCTTTTTTGGAGGCGGTGGAGGTCCTGGCAGACAGTGTGGGGCTGGCCATACCCAGAGAGCCGGGCAGTTCCCCGAAGCAGGCGGACCCACCGATGCAGCTGCTGGAAATTGTCGGGCAGGCTAACCAGTGGTTTCAGCACCAGCTGCGCAAGCACCCGGATGCGGATACGGCGGTGTCCTATCTCAAGTCCCGTGGCTTGGTGGGCGAAATGGCCGCGAGTTTCGGGATTGGTTTTGCTCCGGACAGCTGGAATGCCCTGACGGACGCCCTGGGACGCAGCCTACAGCAGCGGGAGCAGATGGCCAAAGCGGGACTGGTTGCCCAGAAAGATCCAGACGGCGTTGCCGGTGACCGGGGAGTCTACGACCGTTTCCGCGGCCGAATCATCTTTCCCATTGAAGACTATCGGGGGCGCGTGGTTGGATTTGGTGGCCGAATCATTGGTGATGGTGAGCCCAAGTACCTGAATTCTCCCGAGACACCGCTCTTTCACAAGGGGGCGGAACTGTACGCGCTGCACCGGGCAAGAAAGGAAATCGGGATTCGGCAAAGAAGTCTGGTCGTGGAAGGGTATATGGATGTGGTGGGCCTGGCCCAATACGGGATTGACTATGCGGTAGCCACCCTTGGCACCGCCACCACACGGACCCACCTGCAGAGACTGTTTCGATTGGCACCGGAAATCATATTCTGTTTTGATGGTGACCGGGCCGGACGGTCGGCGGCCTGGAAAGCTTTGCAGGTGGCGTTGCCCGAGATGCACGACAAACGGCAAATCGGTTTTCTTTTCCTGCCGGATGGGGAAGATCCGGATACCATCGTCCGGTCTGAAGGCGGGGATGCATTCCAGGCCAGGGTGGACAACCGCACCCCGTTTTCCGATTTTTTGCTGGACCACTTGACCCGGCAGGTGGACATGAACCACCTGGACGGCAAGGCCAAGCTGGTGAGCCTGGCTTTGCCGCTGGTCAGCCAGTTGCCGGACAGTGTCATGAAAGAAATGATGTTTGCCCGGCTCTCTGCGCTGAGTGGCCTGACGGAAATCCAGCTGAAAAAGGCCCGGTCCGCGAATCTGGTTCCACCCCGGGCTGCAGGGAGAAAAGCCGGTCCCGGCCCGGACTCAGGACAAATTTCCCCGCTGGCCTCGGCCACCAGTTTACTGCTTCAAAACCCGGCTCTGGGAGCACTGGTTGCGGACATGGATGAATTGCGTCGCATCAAGATGCCGGGGTCTGAAATCCTGGTCGGAATGATTGGCCTGTGCAAGGGGAAAGAGGGCCAGACCACTGCACGCCTGCTGGAGGCATTCCGGGATTCTCCCCACCATGAGTACCTGGAAAGACTGGCAGTACGGGCCAATCTGATTGATGAGGATGCCCTTGAAAGCCAGTTCAAAGATACCATATCACGTCTGTTGGAAAACCAGGCCGCACAACATCGCATGGCATTGCTGGAGAAGGCAAGGCGCAACATGCTGGACCCCGCTGAGAAGGAAGAGCTGGCCCGGTTGCTCCAGGCCCGGGCAAAACCATGAAGCACTCCAATGTCGTGGACGATGTGCGAATCGAGCAGGCCAGCCAGGCCGGAATGCCATGTGATCCGGGACCGGGTATGCATGGTTGGAGAGGATGAGTGGCCGGAAACTTTCGGTCAATGAACCGGGGGAGCGGTGAATTTAATCCATACAGGTAGTGTATACTACGGGGTCGATTTTTTTTACGTACCCTGAATGGGTGCAGTGTTCCCATTTTCGAGATATCACAAACCACCGATGCGAAAAACACCTGAAGTGAAATCTGAAACTGTTCAGACCCATTCCGGCGGTCAGGCGGAATCGGATAAAAAAGTGACCAAGTCTGGAGTTCCGGAAGTTGCCGGCAATGGAGAGCCGGCAAGGCCGTCGAAGCCGCAGTCGGACCTGAAAAAACTGGTTCTCAAGGGCAAGGATCAGGGATTCCTGACCTATGCCGAGATTAACGACCACCTGCCTGAAAACATGCATGACACCGACCAGATCGAGGTCGTGGTCAACATGATCAATGATATGGGGATTGAGGTCGTCGACAAGGCACCGGATACGGACAGCATGACGCTGAAGAGGGACAATCCTGAAGACCAGGAAGTGGCGGAGGAAGTCAGTGCGGCTCTGAAAACAGCGGTGGAAAGCGAATTTGGGCGGACCACCGACCCGGTGCGGATGTACATGCGTGAAATGGGGACCGTGGAACTGCTGACCCGGGAGGATGAAATCGCACTGGCCAAGCGCATTGAAGCGGGGAACAGGCAAAGTGCACAGGCGGTGGTCATCACGCCAGCCGCAATCCGCCGGTTTCTGGATTTCGCGGACCGGATCGAAGCGGGCGAGATGAAATTGTCGGATGTGGTGGTGGATTTCATGGCGATCGATGCTCTGGATGATGAAACCGTTGCGATTCCGGGGGCGCCGGGTCAGAACGCAGCGGACGACGATGCTCCCAGCGGACCTGAACTGGAGGACGCGATTTCCCGGTTCAAGCGTATGCGACGTACCTGGAAAGCGTTTATCCGGGCCGTGGAAACCCATGGGGCCGGCAGCAGGCAGGCCCGGAACCATCGCAGGAAACTCGGCGATGAACTCCTGCAGATCAAATTTGTTCCGGTAAAGTTTGAGGTACTGTCATCGGCCCTGCGGGACAGTATGCGGGAAGTGAAAGAGTGCGAACGCCATATCGCGAAATACTGTGTCAATTACGGGAAAGTTCCAAGGAAACAGTTTCTCGATTATTTTCGTGACAACGAAACGGACATGGAATGGTTCGAAAGGCTGGTCCATGACTGCGGGCCGAATGCGCCGAAGCTTGAAAAATATCGAAACACGGTGAACTCCCATACGGTGCGGCTGCTCAAAATCCAGGACAAGGCGGGCCTTGAACTGGCAGACCTGAAGGATTTGAGTCGGAAGCTGTCCATCGGTGAAGCGAAAGCACGACGTGCAAAAAAGGAAATGGTTGAGGCCAACCTGCGCCTGGTAATTTCGATTGCAAAAAAATATACCAACCGGGGCCTCCAGTTCCTGGACTTGATCCAGGAAGGCAATATCGGGTTGATGAAAGCGGTGGACAAGTTTGAATACCGGCGGGGTTACAAGTTTTCAACCTATGCAACCTGGTGGATCCGGCAGGCGATTACCCGGTCCATCGCTGACCAGGCCCGAACCATTCGGATTCCGGTGCACATGATCGAGACGATCAACAAGCTCAACCGGGTGTCCCGGCAGATTCTGCAGGAAAAGGGCCGCGAAGCACTGCCCGAAGAACTGGCAGAACGCATGGAACTTCCGGAAGACAAGGTGCGCAAGGTCCTGAAAATCGCGAAAGAACCGATCTCCATGGAAATGCCGGTTGGTGATGACGATGATTCGCATCTCGGCGATTTCATCGAGGACAAGAATATCAAGGCGCCGGTGGATATTGCCACGGCAACCGGGTTGAAGAATGCCACGGATAATATCCTGGATTCGCTGACTGAACGCGAAGCCAAGGTCCTGCAAATGCGGTTTGGAATCGGCATGAACACTGATCATACGCTGGAAGAGGTGGGCAAGCAGTTCGATGTGACCCGGGAACGGATACGCCAGATTGAGGCGAAGGCGTTGAGAAAGCTGCGTCACCCAAGCCGGTCAGACCACTTAAGGAGTTTCCTGGACAACAGCTGATCTGCCGACCGGGACGGTGACCGGATATCCGGCTGAATGACGGAGGTTTGGCGGGGTCCGGGAATGCACTATCCGGGACCGGATGCAGTATAAATCGATTGTCCGGTTCGATGTTCGCCAAGGATCATATCTGAACCGGAGCAAATAAGGGCCTGTAGCTCAGTTGGTTAGAGCAGTGGACTCATAATCCATTGGTCGTAGGTTCGAGTCCTACCGGGCCCACCATATTTATCAATAGGTTACGGTACGCCAGGCGAACTGGCAAATGGTAGAGGGTGAAAGTCCCTTGAAACAAAGGCAGTAACCGCACCCTGTTCCCCCCTGAGTGATGCGCGGGTCATCGTGAGGTGGCGCGTGAAGTGTTCACAAGGGTACGGATGGGCAGGGCTATAGAGCATCGAAAGCGGGTTATCTGGAGTGCCGAGACCTTC
>WTGA01000076.1 GCA_011523765.1 Gammaproteobacteria bacterium | reverse complement strand
CAAGTTGCTCGTAGTGTACCAGAGCGGATTTGCCTTGTCTTTCTTTTGCCCTGCTCCATACGCACTGCCCATCCCGGTTTTCCGGGTCCTTGGCGAAAACCAGGCCGAGCCATCATCGGGATGGTACAACCTCCCCCCGGGCGGTGTGCAGTTGGAGCAATCCGGACAGCGCACCTCCACCCATCCACCGGGTACCGGTGCCATGACGACCTCACGTGCTCTCCGGACAACTGCCGGCTCCGGTCTGCGCAACCCACCGCTCCCTGTCAGCAGTCCGCCTATTCCCTCATCGGCCCTGAACACTCCATCCCCTACCAAGACGACTACCCTGCCAACAAAATCTTGTATCGGTCCCTGATTCTGGAGTCAACTTGCGGGTCGAGATACTGCGGATGATGCGTGCCCAGTATCTCCCTGGCCCTGACGTGGGCGCGTTGCCACATATCCTTCGCACCCTTCTCCTCCCAGGTTCTGGGGTCGTCCCGGTCAGCAAGTTTGGGGTAGAAATGTTCCTTTTGCATGGCATCCATGGTGTGATTCCCCCCCAGGAAGTGGCCTTCTCCGGAAATGGCTTCGCGGATGGCTTCGAACCCCAATGTTTCTTCGGTCACTTTTACGCCGCGAATGACCCGATAGACATGCGACAGCATTTCATCATCAACGACGAAAGCCTCGAAAGACACCCCCAGCAAACTCGCCATCATTCCCGATGATTCGTACACCATGTTCGCGCCGGACAAGCCGATTGCAAGAGACGATATCGCTTTTTCCATCCCCATCTGCGCATCCACTGCCTTGGCGTCCGCCATGCTCGAAGCCACGCCTGAAGGCAATCCCAACCAGTTTGACAATTGGGCGGATGCGGCATTCAGCAGGGTAATTTCACCCCCTCCTCCCGCGAACGCTCCCGTGCGCAAGTCAATCACAAAGGGCCAGTTCGAAAACACCATCGGATAACCCGGGTTGAACACGTTCACCATCACCAGTGCGGCCAGTGTTTCCGCCAGAGTCGATGCCAGCATGCCTGCAATGCTGGCCGGAGATGTCGCGCCCGACTGGGCCGCAATGATGTTGTTCAGCGGCATTCCCCGGTTCATGGCTGCCAGGGCAACCTGTACCGCATCGGCCCCGTATCGCAATGGTGAAATCACCGGACTGATATGTGCCTTGCAGAAGGGCCTTTCCCTGAACCTTCCTTCCCCTCCCAATGCCAGGTCGAACATGTCCACAATGGGATCAACATGCTCGGCTACGAAAAAACTGGTGCCGAGCGGCTTGGCAGTTCCCTTCAGCAGGGCATAGGCCGTATTGATGTCCAGATCGGCATTGTCCGGCACATCCGTGGCCACACAGCACCGCGTAAACCAGGCCACGTTCTTCAATGCATCAATCAGTCGGGTAAAATCGTACAAATCCCTCAAGGTGGACGGACGGTAGGTTCCGGTATCGAGGTCCAGGGTTTGCACAGCCGCCCCGCCCGTCCCGAAAAACACCCTGTCATGGCCGACTTCAAAATCATGCCTGGCATCCCGCCCGTAAAACACAAATGACTTCGCGGCGACGGCAATGATGTCTTCCACCATTGCCCGGGGGAAACAGAGTCTCCCGGCATCATTCGTTGTGGCCCCGGAACGGATGGCCTGTTCGCTCAGGACAGGCGGGGAATCCGCCATCCCCAATTCTTCCAGAATGCGCAACGCCGTGTCGTAAATCGCGTTGATATCCGCTGGACTCAGCGGCCGGTATTGGCCACCTACCTGTCCGGGTGGGCAGGGATCATATTCCGGTGGTTTGCTGCGCAGCGCATGCATGGCCTCGCGGCTGCTGGTTCCGCCCCGTCTCGTTCTTTTCCGCCGGTTCCCCATTTCCCCTAAACACGCACCCGGGTATTGTCCGGGTCATACAGGCAGGGTTCCACCACCATTGCCGCATAGCGGTCTCCGAGAATACCGATTTCCAGTTCGGTGCCGATCTTCGTGCAATCCGGCTCGATAAATGCCAGTGCGATATTCTTGCGGACCCGGTGACCATATCCGGACGAAGTCACCGAGCCGATTTGCCGGCCCGCCCTAAAGACCGGATCCCCGCCATGGGCACAGGCCACCTCGCAGTCAACCACCATGGTCACCATGCTTTTCCGATGGCCGCAAGACTGTTGCCTGAGCAGGTTTTCCTTGCCAACGAAATGCGGTTTGTCGAGCTGGACGAATCGGCCCAATCCCGTCTCCAGGGGATTGTATTCACAGATCAGATCGGCTTTCCAATGCAGATAACCCTTTTCAAGGCGCATGGATTCCGTGGCGTACAACCCGAAATACCCCAACCCGAATGCCTTCCCTGCCTGGTCCAGTATCTTCCAGACCAGGTACAGTTGTTCATTGGGAACATGGAGTTCATAGGCCAGTTCGCCCGAAAAACTGACGCTCATGGCCAGCACCTCGGCATGGCCAATAAACATGAATCTGGCCCGCATCCAGGGGAAAGCTTCTTTTGACCAGTCGCAACGCGGGGAAACGGACTGCAACAGGTCCCGTGATTTCGGGCCGGCCACCACCACCGTGGTATGACTGCCCGCCATTTCTGAAATGGAGACCGTATCCGGTTTGTAACGATTCAGCCAGTCCCGGTCATGCCATTCTGCCGCGGCAGCCGAACCATACCAATAGTGGTCTTCACCCAGTTTCACGAGGGTGGATTCCGCCCAGACACTGCCCTTTTCCGTCAGCAGGTAACACAGCTTCACCTTGCCGGAAAATTCAGGCATGGTGCCGCAAATCATCGTATTGAGAAAATCCCCCGCACCCGGGCCCTTGATCTCATACCGGTTAAACCCGGAAACCTCCATCATGGCCACACCGCTGACCAGTGTCCTGACCTCTTCGGCAATCACCGCCTTTGTGGACGTAAAGCGGTAGCTGTGTTCATGGATGAAATCCTTGTCGGGTTTGAAAAACAGTGCCCGTTCCCAGCCCGCCACCACGCCCCATTCACAGTTCAGCCGGTCCAGCACCGCAAACAGGGGGGTGGTTCTCGCAAGCCGTGCAGCCGGACGATGCTCATGGGGAAGCGGGTAGTGGAATTCATTCTGGTAATCCTCAATCGCCTTGAGACAGGTATGCTCCGTATTCGCATACCGGCTGAAACGCCTAGGGTCCAGGTACCAGACATCCCATTCGCACTCTCCGTGCACCATGATCTCAGCCAGGATCTTTCCCAGACCACCGCCTTCACCGATTCCCGCTCTCAACCCGAGACAGGCGAAGGCATTCGGCACGCCGGGTATCGGGCCCACCAGCGGGGCCCCGTCGATGGTATAGGTGATCGGCCCATTCACCACCGTGTGAATGCCGGCTTGGGTCAGGCAGGGAAGGCACTCGAAGATCGTTTCCATGTTGTCCAGGCAACGGCCCAGATCAGAACGGCACAGCGACTTCGTAAAATGGGGGTCAATGCCATCCATGCCAAAGGGCTTGCAGGCCTGCTCGTAAACACCCACGAGCAATCCGGCCTTTTCCTGCCGGGAATAAAAATCACCGCCGGGGTCACGGATAATGGGCACCCGAAAATCAAGCAATTCAAGCTGCTGAATGGCCTCGGTCAGAAAATACATGTGCTCCATGGAGGTGACCGGATGGACGACACCAAGCATTTTGCCCACTTCATTGGCCCGGTATCCGCTGGCGTTGACAACCATTTCACAGGTGATATCCCCTTTTTCAGTGTGAACGAGAAACTCGCCGCCAGCCTTGCGGGTGATGCCCTCTACCGGGTTGAATCGCTGGACTTCCGCACCGGATTGCCTCGCCCGCCTTGCCAGAGAAAAACACAGCTGGGCAGGATCGATATCCCCATCCAGCGGGTCCCACCAAGCCCCCAGGAGGTCGTCGGCTTTCATCAGCGGGTGGCGCCTTCGGGCCTCTTTCGCGTCGATGTACTCCATCTCCACACCCATGCCCCCGGCAACACCGATATGGTGCTGGTAAATATCGACGTGCTCCGGTTTGCGCGCCAGGCGCATCCCCCCCGTGATATGGTAATTTATGGGGAAATCCCTGTCTGCTGCCAGTTCCCGATACAGGTCAATGCTGCAACGCTTGAGGGCAAACATGGCCTGGTTGGCCCCAAACTGGGTCACCTGGGCCGCAGCATGCCAGGTGGACCCGGAGGTCAACTCGTCGCGCTCCACGAGAACGACATCGCTCCAGCCTTCCCGGGTAAGGTGATACAGGGTGGAACAGCCCGCAATCCCGCCACCTACCACCACCACGCGGGCACTGTTTTTCATTCAACGGGCCCCGGAGTCCAGCCATGCAATTGCCTGGACTCCGGGCAACTCATTCACCATGCGGCGGGATGAATCCGGTGAAATTTTCGACCGGAACCCATCTGGCAATTTCGGCATGTACGCTAGAAATAGTAACTTTCCGTCTCCCGGCACAGGACAAGGTTGGGATAGGTGCCCAGCACTCGTGCCGCATCCGATTTCACCTGTGCATCCGGTTTCATCACATCATGGTGTATCATGAGTATGGTCGTCGCCGGAAGCTGGGATGCAATCTGGCCGACATCGTCAACGCTCAGATGTCCCCATCCCCGTTTGGTTTTAATCTGCTCGGAAGAATAGGAACTGTCGAGAATCAGATACCGGGTACCTTTGGCGAACTGGACCAGCTCGGCGAACGGCCCTGGATGAATATTCTCGACGTCCGTCATGACCGTCACATCGACCGAGTGATTGTAGACCCGATACCCGGTATTTCCCCCGGGATGTTCCAATAACATGGTTCGGCACTGGAGGTCCTCTCCCAGCGGGAAGTTCTCACCGGGATTGAATTCCCTGAACTGGACGGTGGAACTCAGCACATCCAGACTCACGGGGAACAACGGTGGAGAAAAAAACCGGTCAAGCGACTTCCATCCGCTGCCCTCCACCAGATTCGGCAAATAACAGGTAGTCTGGAATTCATCACTGTAAATGGGCCGGAAGAATGGCAACCCCATCAAGTGGTCCACATGATAATGGCCGATAAGCAGCGTAATCGGCGGGCTTTGTTCTTTGGAGACAATGTGTTCTCCCAACGGTGCGATGCCGCTTCCCGCGTCAAAGATAACTGTCCGGGAAGGGAGGGACAACTCGATACAGATCGTCGCGTGGCCCATTTCATTGAATTCGGGGCCTGATGCAGGAACGCCGCCCCGGCTTCCCCAGATTTTCAGGTAACTATCCATCAGGAAATGGTTGTAAAATTTTCAGGTTCTATGGAATGCGCTTTACGCCCTGCTCGTATCTTAAACAAACTTTGCGTGCAAATGTGAAAAAATGGAACCGTCGGTTCACCTGGAAAACCGTTCTGGCGATGCACGGGCAAACTGCCCGGACCCTCTCCGTTGCAGGACGGGAAAGCCCAGTGGGCTGAGGAGGCCTGGGTCGGTGCTGGCACCCGGTGGCGGCCGGACCTGGAGCATCCCGGTGCTTCCCGATCCTTGATTTGATGGATTTATCAGGCATAGTGTAGAGAATGAAAAACATCATGAAGCAGGAAAATACAAAGCGGGCCGAGAACCTCAAGCGCCTGCTTGCTCCCAGGCACATTGCCTTCATTGGAGGGGCCGATGCGGATTATTCGGCCCGGCAATGCGCCCAACGGTTTCATGGAAAGATCTGGGGTGTCAATCCAAACCGGGAAAAGATGGGGGGAGAACCCTGTTATGCCTCGGTGCAGGACCTGCCCGAAGCTCCGGATGCGGTATTTTTGGCAATCCCCCGTTCCGCGACCATACCGGTGATACGGGCATTGAACGACATGGGTGCCGGCGGAGTGGTCTGTTTCACCGCCGGGTATGGCGAAACCGGAGACGAGGGCAAAAAAGCCGAACGGGAACTGGTGGACGCGGCAGGCGACATGGCACTGGTCGGACCCAACTGTTACGGGCTGATCAATTACATCCATGATGTCGCATTATGGCCCTTTGGGGCCGGATCATGCCGTTGCGACAAAGGGATTGCACTGATCATGCAAAGCGGCATGATCCCTGCTGACATGGTCATGAACCAGCGCTCGGTCCCACTGGCTTGCGTGGTCTCTGCGGGCAATCAGGCCATGCTGGCGGTTGAGGACTATGTCGAGGTTCTCTCGGACGATCCCGGCATTACCGCTTTTGGCATCTACCTGGAGGGGATCCGGGACATCAAAAGTTTTGCCCGTGCCGCATTGAAAGCGCTGCGGGCGGAAAAACCCATCGTCCTGCTCAAAGCGGGCAGTTCCTCGATTGGTTCACGCCTGGCGGTCAGTCATACGGGGTCCCTTTCCGGCGCGGATGAAGCCCACCAGGCTCTGTTCGACCAGCTCGGAATCATCCGGGTCCATTCCCCGGAAGTGATGCTGGAGACGCTCAAGTTCATGACGATTTCCGGGATACCCCGGGGAAACCGTATTGCGGCGTTTACATGCTCAGGGGGCGAGGCACTGATGGTGGCAGATTATTGTGAGCGGGTGGGCCTGGTATTGCCCCAACCGTCCGATTCTGTGCAACGGGAGCTGAAATCGTTGCTCCCGGATATTGCCACCATCTCCAATCCCCTGGATTACACCACGCCCTTGTGGGGCAACCGGGAGGTGATGCCTAAAGTCTTTGCGGCTGCGTTAAAAACTCCAGTCGATGCGGCGATTTTCATTCAGGACTACCCTCCTGAAGGATTTGAGGCGGACAGTGCCTTTTACCGCGCTGACGGAATCTCCTATATGGAATCGGCCAGGGCCGCGAAAATCCCTGCAGCGATCTGCAGCGAGCTGGCGGAGAATTTCGACCGGGAATCCAGGGAAATGTACGCCCAGGGCCACATCGCTCCCTTGCAGGGAATCGATCGTGGACTCGATGCACTGGGCCATGCGGCGCGTTATGCAAGGAACCGGAACCGATTGATGCGCAATCCAGGCATGCCCCGTTTTTCCATGATTGAAACGCCTGGAAATGAGGAGGAGACTTCGTCCTGTGTATTGAACGAATGGGAGAGCAAGCAATGGCTGGGCGCTTCGGGGGTCACCATCCCGACCGGCCGGCTGGTTTCACTGGACAACTGCCGGGCCATCGGGAATGCCGCGGATGAAATCGGCTTCCCGGTTGCCATCAAACTGGTTGCGGAAGGTTTGGCGCATAAGACAGAACTGGGCGTGGTCGCCGTCAACCTGACCGGCCGGCAGGAGATTGCCGGTGCGATGGCGGCCATCCGGGAGTCAATCGCTTCTCACACCCTAAACGACATCAGGGGGGTCCTGATCGAGTCCATGGTGCAGGACCCCGTTTACGAACTTCTCGTCGGCATTCAGCGCAACCCCCAGTTCGGATTGGTCATGGTGATTGCCGCCGGCGGTATTCTGGCAGAACTGTACCGGGACTCCCAGACATTATTGTTGCCGACCAGCATCGACTCAATCCGGCATGGTTTGTCGCAATTACAGTGTTTTCCCGTGTTAACCGGATTCCGGGGCCGTCAACGATGTGACCTGAACAAATTGGCGGCCACTATTCTGGAACTGGCTGAATTTGCTGAAACCCATGCCGGAATTCTGGTGGAAATGGAGATCAACCCGCTCATGGTGTTGGCGGATGATGCCGTTGCCGCAGATGCCCTGGTCAGGCTGGTCGCCAATCCGGATCAGGGGAAAGTCCCCACCTTCCCCGAGCGCACTCCTGCACCGAACCACGGCTCGTAACCGGTTGAATCGGGATGCGGGTGGTCCGGGAAAAACAAATCGGGACGCCATAAAAAACCCCCTTGCGGGGGTGAAAACGACCCTTTTCACTGCAACGCGCGCCCGGGAAAGGCAATCGGGGAACCGGGCGGTTTGACCCCAAACACGGGGGCAACCCGATGATGCCCTGTCCGGATTCCCCCTGGCACCAACTGGCTGCCCTTCCCGCTACAGCCGGTGAAAGTATTACCGGGTCCGAAGACCCGGTAATCCAGTCAAAAGAAACTAGCTTCCGCCTGATTGGTAGTAATCGTCTTCTTCTTTCATGGTTGCGGCCTCCTTCTTCAGCTGCGACACATGCCATGCGATCCAAAATACGAGTCCGGCGATGACCAAAAACCCTTCCGAACCGACAAATGGGTAAACCGGGCCGATGTCCGCAATGGTACCAGCCCAATCTGCAAAAGATCCGGTTGTCATTTTCATTTACCTCCTGATGAGTTATGAGTTCTGCCTTTCAGCATCAATAATGGCCTGTTCTTCCGCGTCAATGAGGGACTGTGCTCTCGAATCCAGACCGGCAATCTCGATTGAACGGGGAATGCGCAGAATCCCGGCGGCATTCAGGATTTTCGCGATGATCCAGCCTGGCAGAAATCCCAGCAAGCCAAACATGATGAGCGCACCGACAAACTGGCCAAACGGGTTGATGGTTGCATAGGTCGGGTCGGGTGAGGAAGGATATCCCCAGAGCATGAATCCAGCCACCACGACCCCGAAGAATCCCGCATAACCATGCACTGCAACAGCTCCAACCGCATCATCAATCTTAAAACGCCGCTCTACGTAGTAATGCAGCTTGTACATCACAATGACCCCCACAATCGCAATGAACATCGCCTGGATCGGGTGATAGAGATCATTGCCGGCAGATGCCGCAATGATGCCGGCCAGGCCGGATGAATAGGTCCAGAACGCATCGCCTTTTGATACCCAGTAACCCGCCAGCAAACCGCCGGCAAGCGACATCAGGAAGTTGAATGTGATGGCGCTCAGGGTCGTCGGTGCAAGGTAGATATTCGTGGCAGAGTAAAAAATCTCGTCCCCGGCCTGGATATCCCAAATTGGAATATTGCATGCCACGTAGAACCCCCAGAAACCCGTATAGATCAGAAACAGCCCGATGGTCACCATCCAGGGATTTCTCGGATTGATATTGCGAGGGGTTCCGTCTGCAGCGAACTTGCCGATTCTGGGACCCAAGACCGCCAGTATACCCAGTGCGAATCCACCAGCGATGGCGTGAATCACCCCGGATGCATAGGCATCGTGATAACCGAGCAGCTGTACCATCCAGCCTGCTGAGTGCCATCCCCATGAGGCATCAATGATCCAGAAAACAGACCCGATGGCAACGGCAAGAATCCAAAAGGCCCCCGATTGAATCCTTTCGATCACCGAACCGGAAACGATGGAAGCCGCCGTCCAGGAAAACAACAGAAACGCCGCCCAGAATACCCCGTTGATCCTTTCCCAGCCATCTGCACCGGCACCCATGTGTGCGCCCATCAACTCGCTCCAGGGCACCGCATGGGGGGATTCAACCAGACCGCCGAGAATGCCGGGGCCATTGGGAAATGCAAAGTATATCCACCAGCCAAAGAAGAAAAACGTAATGGTGACCAAAGGAATCAACATTGTGTTCTTCATCAATGTGTTCAGATGGTTTTTTCTTCGGGAAGCGCCCACCTCGTACATACAAAACCCGACATGAATCAGGAACATCAGTACCACCGTGAGCCAGTAATAGAACTCGGTAAAGAGTACAACAAATGCAGACAATTGATCGCTCATCTATAACTCTCCTAAATAATGGTTACATCATTTGTTAAAATTATATTTATATACCTGCCAATTACACCACCTACAGCACAGATATACAGCACACACGCCTATCCAGTTTATCCTAGCATAGCCCGCCCTCCCCTGTCCATCAATCCGGTTTGGCCCGGAAACCGGTGCTATTTCCGAAATCGGGTTTGATTTGAGAAGTTAATTTCATAACATATTGATATTTATTTCGTTTTATTTCAATATCCCGACATGGTGCCCGCCTGCCATCTCCTTGTGGACGGCATGTGGCGGCGGTCACGGTCCGGGCGCCGGCCGGCGCTGCAACAGGGTCGGGAACCCCCGTTCCCATCCGGTCATCCAGTTGGGGGGAATGCTCCCGTCGAGCCGGTCAGGCATCGATGGGCCGTCCCGGTTCTGCAAGGACCGTCTTGCATGGTGGGGGTGCTGGACCGTATCCCGCTCAATTTCTCCCAGGCAAGCCGGGCAGAGAGGAATCCTCCTGCCACTGGGTTCCGGTTTTCCTCCGGGGTGCGCGCCGGGCAGGCCGGCACAGGGGGTTCACGACCGGGTTTGACCGGATGGAATCAAGAATCCATCTTTGGGATCAACGGACCTGAACAAGTGGGAAACCGGATCAGCACCGGGATTTCGCCGCCGCGATTCGGTCCTGGGTCCGAAACACAAAATCCGAGGCGTCGTGGCGCTCATGGAGCTGGTCCTCCAGCGGCCCGCTGATCCGGTTGACCTTGCGCCCGCGGACCACCGCATCACGCGCCGCGACTTCCCCGTACCAGCGCACAACGTTGACATACTCCTGCGTTGCGAGGAACTCGGCCGCGTCATAGACCTTGCCCGTTGTCAGTACGCCATACCACGGCCAGACTGCCATATCGGCGATGGTATAGGTATCCCCCGCCACATAACGGTTTTCGGCCAGCCGTCTGTCGAGGACATCAAGCTGCCGCTTCACTTCCATAGTGAAGCGGTCGATCGGATATTCCATCTTGTAGGGTGCATAGGCATAGAAATGCCCGAAACCCCCGCCCAGATACGGCGCGGACCCCATCTGCCAGAACAGCCATGACAGGCATTCGGCCCGGCCAGGCGGGTCTTCCGGGATGAAAGCACCAAACTTCTCGGCCAGATAGAGCAGAATCGCACCCGATTCGAACACGCGGGTGGGCACGGGCGGCGAATAGTCCACCAGTGCCGGGATTTTCGAGTTCGGATTGATTGCGACAAACCCGGACCCGAACTGGTCACCCTCGCTGATGTTGACAACATAGGCATCATACTCCGCGCCGCGGTGTCCGGCTGCCAGCAACTCCTCAAGCATGACGGTTACCTTTACGCCATTCGGCGTTGCAAGAGAATAGAGTTGAAGTGGATGCTTGCCCCGTGGCAGCTCGGCCTCATGGGTCGCACCGGAAACGGGACGGTTGATGGAGGCAAACTCACCGCCATTCTTGCTTTCCCATTTCCAGACTTTCGGGGGTTCGTAGGGTGGAACTTGAGTCATGGTCAATGCCGCGGTCTGTTTTCTTGGAAACCTACACCAAATACCCGTGAAATGCCATCACGTTCAACGGCTGCATCCCGTACAGTCCTGCCACCCCGGTTTCTCCGTGCATGACCGGCCCCCCTGTATACGTTGGTTCCTTCCGCGGGGGACCGCTTTCCCGCTTCTGCCATGGCGGCACCCGCCGGCATCTCTCCTTTTTCATACCCCGGCAATGCCTCCTTGTATGCTTCACCCAGCAGGGTGCGGTCCCAATGATTCATCGCCAGCTTCAACCCTCCACCCGTGCGTTGCACCCATCCATTGGCAGGAAAACTGCGCCATCGCTCCGGCAACGGGAACATTGACTGCCTGCTTCGGTGATGGCTCCTGGAAACCACCCTGCCCGCCTTGGCCCATACCGCACTCTGGCGATGGTGACCCGTACCGGAGCTTTCCATTGCTTCATGAATGGAAATGGCAAGGAATTCCGGTGTGACAATGCGGATTGACCTGTATGATAATGCACGGTTGATTTGCAGACCGGGAACCGCGGTCCAAGGTGTACAGCAAGTTTTCTGATAGACAAAAACCGGAATCCGACATGAACATTACCGTTGTAGAACATCCTCTTGTCCAGCATAAATTAACCTTGATGCGACGCAAGGGAACCTCCACCAGTCATTTTCGCCAGTTGGTGAATGAAATTGCGATGCTGCTCGGTTACGAGGTCTTGGCGGACCTTGAATTGACAATCCGGGAAATTGAAACCCCTCTTGAGTCCATGGAAGCCCCGGTCCTGGCCGGGAAAAAGCTCTGTTTTGTTTCTATCCTTCGTGCCGGAAACGGCCTGCTCGATGGGTTCCTCGCGCTCATGCCTTCTGCCCGGGTGGGGCATGTCGGACTGTATCGGGAACCGGATACCCTGGCCGCCGTGGAGTATTATTACAAGGTCCCCCCGGATATTGGCGAACGGCTTGCAGTGGTGGTCGACCCCATGCTGGGGACAGCAAATTCTGCCATTGCCGCGCTCAACAGACTGAAACAGGGCGGCGCACGGAAAATAAAATTTGCCTGCCTGCTCGCCGCTCCCGAAGGCGTGGATGCCTTCAATAAAGCTCATCCGGACGTTCCGGTCTATACCGCAGCCGTGGACCGGGAACTCAACCACCACGGCTATATTCTCCCCGGACTGGGTGACGCGGGAGACCGTATCTACGGAACAGGATAAAGCGATGCCGCCTAACCCGCGGTATTCCTGGGTGCTACTTCGTATCCCGGTTCCTCGGGCTCATCATCCAGAATTTCGGCGGGAAACCCCGGTGCCCGGATATCCAGGCCAGTCCGTTCTTCCAAACGGCGGATGATGTTGGGGGAGTATTCCCGGTCTCCGTATGTGGTCCGACCGTCTTCAAAGATCCGCTCCATAATGGGCGCGAGTTCCAGAGGCACGTTGCTGCGTTTTGCCACTTCTCCAAACAAGCCAATATCCTTGCAAACCAGGTCCATGGTGAAATTAATGTCTCGACTGCCGTTCAGAATAACCTGGCTTTCCGTCTCATGCACAAATGAATTCCCGGATGAAATTCGAATGGCCTCATAGGCGATATTCATGTCCATCCCCGCTGCCTTGGAGGTCACCAGAGCTTCGCACAACGTAAGCAGGTTGGCGGTGGCGAGATAATTCGTGACTACCTTGAGTATGGAAGCCGAACCCAGGGGCCCGGTATGCAGGACGCGCCGGCCCATGGTGGTGAGTACCGGCAACATACGCTCAAAGGTATCGCGCTCACAGCCTGCGAAAATAGCAATATTGCCGGTGGCCGCCCGATGGCAGCCACCGGACACCGGGCAGTCCACCGGCGACGCACCGGTGCGCCGGACCAACCCGCCCAGCCGATGCACTTCCGCTTCGTCGGTGGTGCTCATTTCTGCCCAGATCTTGCCCTCGGCCAAACCTTCAAGGGCACCATCCCGGTCTTCCATCACGACCGAGCTGGCGGCCGGACTCGGCAAACAGGTAATCAGGATATCCACGTTTTGCGCCATGGCTCGGGGACTTTCCCCCCGCTTTGCGCCACGGTCCACGAAAGGCCGCACCAACTCCTCGTCAAGGTCCCGGACAGTGAGATCAACACCATTGCGCAGTAAGCTGCCCGCCAGTTTTCCGCCAACATTGCCCAACCCAATAAATCCGACTCGGTTCATGGCCTCTCCCGGTGATACCGTCATTGCTCAAGAAGTATTTCCTGGATTATTTCCCAATTTTCGCCTGAAATCCAATAGTTTTGTCTGCACGGTTGAGGTAACCTTGTGCGGACAATGCCGAAGGGATCATGAATGAAAAGAATTTGTGTTTATTGCGGATCCAACCCGGGTAATGATCCGGTATACCTGCAGTACGCAACGATGCTCGGCGAAGCCATGGCTCGTCGCGGACTGGGTCTGGTGTACGGCGGTGCCAGTATCGGGCTCATGGGCAGAATCGCAGACACCATGATCGAAAATGGCGCAGAGGCCATCGGTGTGATCCCGGGGTCCCTGTTCAAAAACGAGGTGGCCCATTCCGGGTTGTCGGAACTCATCACAGTGGACAGCATGCACCGGCGCAAGGAAAAGATGGCATCCCTTGCAGACGGATTTGTTGCCTTGCCGGGAGGCTTCGGCACTCTTGAGGAAGTGTTTGAAGCCATCACCTGGACGCAGATCAGAATCCATGCCAAACCAGTGGGTCTGCTCAACGTATCCGGATACTACGATTTTCTTTCAGAGTTTATTGGCTATGCGGTCAGCCAGGGTTTTATCAAGCGCAAACATCAGTTGCTCTATACCCTGGCATCCGACCCGGATATGCTGATTGACCAAATGGAAAACATGGTTGTCAGGATATAAACCGCCACAACCATGACCCGGTCCCGAATGTTTTTCTCCGGCATCCTCCCGCGGTTCTATCCGGACTTTCTTGATCAAGGGCCTGCCGCGAACGGAGGTTCTGCGGCGTCAGGAAATCCATGTCACCCTGAACCATGGACAGGCCGCACGCAAAACCAGATCCCCCCGGATGGGAAGAACCGGTCGGGCAGACCGGTTTGATGGTTGTTCGGACAGGCACCAACCTCTGTCCGGATACCCTTGCCATGTTGACCAATGAACAGCTCGAACGATTTGATCAAGACGGCTTCCTGGTCATTGAGGATGTTGTGCGGGATGAGGACCTGTTTCCCCTGGAGCAGGAATATAACGACCTGCTGGACGGGTTGTCCCGCAAACTTTACAAGGAGGGACGAATCCCCTCGGCTTATCCCGGGCTCCCATTCGGCGAGCGGTTTGCCCGGGTGGTGTCCCATTACCCGGACAGTATCGATTGTTTCAACATCTCCCTTCCCCTGGTGAATGGAAAGGTTGATGCTTCAAGTTACCATGCACACACGGGCCCTGCTGTGTTCGGATTGCTGCGAAACCGCAGGATTCTGGACATTGTGGAATGCGTGATTGGCCCGGAAATTGCGTCAAGTCCGGTCCAGCAAATGAGATTGAAACCGCCACAAAGAAAACTGTCTGGGAGCAACCTTGCCCATTCCGGTGTTGGTCTGACCACTTGGCATCAGGATACGGTCGCGGTATTGCCGGAAGCGGAGGACACCAACCAGCTGACGGTCTGGATAGCCGTGACGGATGCCAGCGAAGAAAACGGGTGCCTGGTTTCGATTCCGGGCAGTCACCGGGAGGGGGCGCACCGGCATGTCCCCGGCAGGATCCCCCGGGAACCCACCATTCCTGCATCCGTCATCAACAACCGTAAAGGGGTAGCGCTTCCAGTTCAACGTGGCGGCGTGATTATTTTCCACAAACAGAATATTCACAGTTCTTTACCCAATTTGTCCGACCAGCTTCGGTGGAGCGTGGATATCCGGTACCACCCTGTCGGACAGCCCAGTGGCCGTCCTGCGTTTCCCGGATTTGTTGCACGCAGTCCATCCGACCCGAAATCCGAACTCAAAGATCCCCTGCGATGGGCACGGATGTGGGAAAACTCAAGGCAGCGGATTATCCGTGGCGAATACAGGGGTCCAATTTTCACGGATTGGGAAGACACCAGGAGCGGATGGTGACAACCTTGTCCGTGCGGGAGTGACCGCAGGAGTGTCCCGGACAGAGGAGGAAAGCACCCTGAAAGACGGCCGACACACCTGAAGGCCGTGGCGCAGTTCCACTACAGAGGGATTGTCGGCCCGGACGCGTACCACCACGACTGACTGGCCGCAGTGGTACGCAAAGTTTTCAATGCCCGACTCCCGCTGCTTTACTTCACGTGTGGCGGGACACGGTTCAGTCAAGCCCTCCCTGGCCCAGCGGCTTGAGGACAAGCTTCATAATCAGAACATACGATATCCCGGCCACAAGGCATGAAGGCGCAGAGGCTGTGAAATAAACGAAGTACGGCTCGGACTCAAGCGTTTGCGGGTTCAGCAACAGCACATAGGTGATTGCGCCTAGAACCAGTGCTCCGATGGCTGCAAAGTTGATTCCCCGCCAATAGGCATAGCGCCCCTGCCCGGCACGTGCATACAGGTCCACAACATGTAACGTTCTCCCCCTTAGCATATAGTCCGCCAGACTTACCCCTGCCAGCGGCGCGAACGCAAGAGCCGTCCAGGCGAGAAAGCGGAAAAAGTTGTCATAAATCTGCTCGGGAAAGAAAATACCGATCGCTCCGGGCAGAAGCACCAGTCCCGTTAGCCACAACCATGGTATTTTTTCTGCAAGCGGAGCCGCAGCCTGGCGCGCAGCGAGTGCTGTACTGTAGACAAAACTGACAATACTGGTAACGTTCGCCAGCGCGATAAACAGCAGGATGAACACCCCGAACAGCACACCGGCAATGGGAATGCTCCACACTGTCGGATCGTCAGATGCCAGGGTCAGCGCAGCGAGCAAGCCGACACACTCACCTACTGCCGCCGCGCAGCCGATGCCGAGAAGATTGGGCCAGGTCGCCGCCCGGGCAGACTTCGTCAGTCTCGACAGGTTACCCATTACCGGCCACCAGCCGAGGCCGGCGGCAAGATTCAACTCAATGGCAATCAGGAAATTGAGATGGCGGCCTTCAAAAGGATCAAGCGGAGCAGCAGCCAGCAATTCCCCCCAACTCCGTTCTGCGAAAATGAGGTACAACAACACGAGACTCACGATGACCAGGCCGGGGCCGACGATGCGGTTCAACCAACTGATCGAAACCGGCCCTCGCACAAGAACGGCCCAGGCCAGGCCCAAGGCCACTATCCCGGCCAGGGAAACCGTCAGATCGGTCGGGCCAATGTTCGTACCCAGCAGTGCATCGGACACGTTGGTCGTTGCACGGCCAAACATAATCCCCAAAACCGCCGTCCAGCCGAAACCGAAGACGATTAGCGCGATCGCCGCCACCACTCTCACGCCATTGGCACCGAATACGCTGCGAAGCAACGTATAATGCTCCACCCCGTACTTTTCTGTACCCTGGCATGTGGATAACGCGACGATGCCTACCCCGATTGCGTTGCCAATGACGATCGCGGCCAGACCATCACGGACGCCCACAAACAGTGCGGTCGTACCGCCTATGAGGAATGCCCAGGTGGCAATGGCCAGGCCCACATTGACCCAGGTGAACTCGAAGAACGACCATTCCCGTTCTCCGTCGGTAAGGGGATAGGTTGTAAAAGCGCCACCCCCTGTGTTTTCTGTGGATTGATTGGCCATGGTTACCTCCAAAGCAGCGCAATGAAACAAGCCACGGCGACTGTTGCAATAAACAATAATGTTTCACCGACTCCAAGGTCGGTGGTTCCTCCCCTGGACTTCAGGTCCTTCAAGTATTCCTCGTTTTCGCGCACACGTCTTTCGAGTTCCTCTCTGTCGACACCGGCCATAATCTCCATAGTCTCCCCCCTTGCTATGAAATAGATTGATTATTCAGTCTACTCAAAATACCATGCGGACAAAGGGCAGTCAAGTGCCCTGTTAGGAGTGTGTCACGAGCAAATGATCTGTCCTAATAATTAACACGTGATCTGTCCGGATT
>WTGA01000090.1 GCA_011523765.1 Gammaproteobacteria bacterium | reverse complement strand
GTGTCCGGCGAATTCCTTGCCGTTGTCCGCCGTCAGGGTGAGGACCCGGTCCTGGACCGGCCCCAGACGCTTCGAGATGTCCACCCGTCCTGGAATATGACCTCGTCCGGCATGCCGGCCGCCTTTCCAGTTCGGCTTCTTCCCCCGGCGGCGCAGGCATCGGTACAACGTGCCGCCCGACTGCCGGTCGGCCCGGACATACCGGTAGATCCACTCCCGGCCCGCCATGACCTCACCCTGTTGGCGATACCGACCCGCGGTCTGTTCGGGGCTCCAGCCCGCTCTGAGACCTTCCTCCACCTGCTCCCAGCGCTCCGGCGTCCTCTTCCGGGGGACTTTCGAGGCTGCCCGGCGTCGCTCCTCCGACCGGGCCTGGGCCTGCCGGTGACGGTATCCCCGTCCACCGCGGTTGCGGACGATCTCCCGGGAGATCGTCCCGGGAGACCGTTCCAGCTGGTGCGCCATGCCGCGGATCGACAAACCGCTTTTCTTCAGCGCGTGAATCTGGCATCGTTCCGCATAGGTCAGGGGGTGGTAACCGCAAGGCATGGCAATTCTCCGTAGTTCAGTACAGAGATTGTTTGCCATCACCTGGCTGTTTGCAACCCGACCCCGAACTGTCCGATCAAACAGTCAGACAGGTGTTGCACTTCAGAGTGGAGGTGGGGCATGATAATGACGGATTGTTCCAAAAATAAAGATCTAAAAGGTGCAAGAGAGTGGGAGAGTGAGGATAAATTTGGCGGACTCATCCCTGATGATGACTGAGCCGAATTTCGCCAGCGGGAAATACCGCTATTGACAGCAATATGGAACAGCTTTAGGTGGCTCTAAAGTGTGCCTTACCATGTTCAATCCGACTAGGAAGAACCGGGCACCGGGAGAATATGGAGCAACCATAAGGACCTGCCTGCGGTTTGCAGAGCAACACGAATGCGCCGTATTGCGGACCGGTAATCTGTTCGCTCGCAAGGATTACCCGGACGACGCGAATAAGGAACCGTTTCCAGATCCTCCCGATCCAGCCGAAATCCGAAGGAAAAACGCCCGGCATATCAGGGCAAAGATTCCAAGGCCGACATGATTCTCTGCGCTTGGGGTAGAAAAGGTGGGGTTCGCTCACAGACGACCGACGAACGAACGCGGAAAGTGCTGGTTCTACTTGCAAAGGGCAATACAGACGGGAGGTTGTATGCCTTGCGTATCAACAAAAAAGGACCGGTGGTACTGGATTCGGGTTGCCCGAAGGCTGTGTAATCGATGCGGCAGGAAATCCAACCCGCAACCTCGAAGACTACTTCAACGGCGGCGCAATCCTGCCCGCCGGGACGGCCAAGGGGTATGGGTTGGCCTGGTGAAGCGATGCTGGGACCGACTGCCACAGTGCCCCCACTGCACAAACAACCTCACACAGGGTCTAGAGCGATTCCAGAAAGGGACCGCAACGGAAAAACGCTATATCCAGGCACAACCGGCGGCGATGCGCCTGTATCTCATCTTTGACGTAGACCGACCTAATGGCGGAAATGCCTGGCATCATGCGGACCTGCCGGAACCAAACTGGACCAGCTCCAATCTGGAGAACGGGCACGCACATATCAGTTGGACGCTAACCAGTCCGGTTTTCGGTGAAAGCCGGGGTGCCTCTTTTCCCCTTCGTTCGCTATGCACACTGCAGGGAAAAGAGGCCGTTGTTCCTACCCTGATTCAGCAGAAACAACCCTCCGAGTCATGCTGGCGACAGTCTCACATGTGTCTGAACCCGAACAGAACAGATTTTTTCAAAATCCCTCGAATCTCTTATTTTGCTCATTCTCAAAATCTGGCCGGAAGGGCTGCCAACGCATAAGGGGACTCTGAGCAATTCAGCCATTATTACATTGGCAAAGTTGCGACAATATGCACACGGTCATAAAAACCCCCATTCACCGCCGCATGATATCCCCGCGTATCAGTGAAATACACAGACCCATCCGCGGGTAGATGCGTACAATGGTTATTCACTATAAACAATGATCCCGGATTGCTGACAATTGGGATATGCAGTCGCGGCTCTGGATCGCGATGCCAGTGATTGCAGCAATGCTGAGCTTTTGAAAGTATACGCATACGCCCAATCGTAAATCGTGCGGTTAGTTCCTTGTGCACTTGTTCGAAATATGTGCCTATAAAATCCGGCACAAGTTCACTAAATACAGTTTCATCTACTACTTCTTCGACTTGCTCTTCAATATATTTTTCATCTTTCCTTAACCAATACCTCCCTGATATGTCATTATCTGAAAATTGGCTAGTTCCCGGTCGTCTGGTCAATGGTATAGCTCCATGCCCTTTTTTAACATCTTCCCCAACATATTCCGTACTTTCTGTAATGATCTCAAGTGCTGCTCGCAACTTCTTGATATCGAATTTTAATTCAAGTCGACTTATTCCAGGGCCTGACACGAAATTCTTTACCTTTTCAGTATCGGGTATCTGTGACAGCCATTGCTCCATTTGGCTTGTGTCAGAGTCAATTTGGTTGTTCTGTATGCTCATGAGTTGATTAATGCTTGGCAGAAAACCCATAAAGTATTGATACGGACATAAAGTACAATCAGCTGGAAATCACCGCCTGATCGGCCTTTTCCAGAAAATCTTCGAGAAATTTTAGCATGAAAACGGTTCCATCCCGACTGGGGTATATATTTCCCAGCAATTCCCGTCAGGAAGTTGCATACAGTTGCATAAGTCTGGCGGGAATTTCTGTTGCTGACAGATTATAATAGATATCTAACCTAAGTTACCCCCGATTTTCCCTGTTTCTTGGTTCAATTCAAGAGGTTGGGGTATAT
>WTGA01000036.1 GCA_011523765.1 Gammaproteobacteria bacterium | reverse complement strand
GGGGGAATCGAAATTTCAGACCCCTCAATTCAGACGAAATATCAATCGGTTGCGAACAACGAAAAACCCTCTGCCGGGGCTTCCCATGACTGCCCGGAAAGAGACCCGGTATCCGCCGGATTCGGCAGGAACAACCCCGGGGATCATGACGGATCGTCCAGCATGAAATCGAAAAAAATCAATGGAAATTTCGGCATCGAGTTTTATGATGTCGATGTCAATACCATGACGGAAGCCGAACTGGCCGAAGCGAAAGCCGCCCAGGATGAGCATGGCGTCATATTTTTTCGGAACCAGTCCCTGACCTGTGCACAGCATATCGGGTTTGCCAGGCGCTGGGGAGACATTGTTGTCAACCGTTTCTTTGAGCAGGTGGACGGATATGCACAAATTGCCATGGTCAGGAAGGAACCGGAACATGCGACGGTCGTTGGTGAAACCTGGCACACCGACCATTCCTATGACCTGATTCCAGCCAGGGGGTCGATTCTGTATGCGAAGGAAGTGCCGAAGAACGGCGGTGACACCCTGTTTGCCAACCTGTGCCATGCCTATGATGCGCTGTCCAGTGGATTGAAAAAATCCCTTGAGGGCCTGAGGGCCATCCATTCCAGCCGGCATGTGTTCAGCAAACAGGCTGTCGAGAGTTCGGGGCCGGGGGAGGACCGTTTCCGCAATTTTGAACGGGCTGTCCAGGACAGCGTGCATCCCGTGGTGATTGTCCATCCCCTAAGCGGGAAGAAAGTGCTGTATGTGAATCCATGCTTTACCCTTCAATTCGAAGGCTGGAGCCGGGAGGAGTCCAGGCCGCTTCTGGACTTTCTGTACCGGCATGTCCTGCAACCGGCCACCACGGCCCGGTTCAGATGGCAGGAAGGCTCCATCGCTTTCTGGGACAATCGCGCTACCTGGCACCAGGCACAGAACGATTACCCGACCGAAAGGCGATTGATGCACCGTATCACGCTGCAGGGGTGCCCCCTGACCGGATGCAACGACCAGGCGAGTGAGCGTATCCAAACGAGTTGATTTTCCCCTTCTTGCGATAGGATTCTTTGTCGGAAATCTGGTGATCATGGTCCTGATCAGTGCCATGGTCAAACTGCTCTCCGGGCGTTTTCCGGTCAGCCAGATCCTGCTTTTCCGGTATGTGTTCGCGGCGGTTCCCCTGTTGATGTATTCGTTCGTGGTGCACGGGGCCGGTTCCCTGAGAACATCGCGATACCGGGATCATGGGATTCGCAGCGCCAGTGGAATCCTGTCACTGGGCCTGTTTTACACTGCGCTGGCAATGATTCCACTCGCCGAGACCACCATGCTGGTCTATTCCTCGCCGATATTTGTCGTCATGCTTTCCGTCCCTTTTCTCGGAGAGAAGATTGGCCTGCCGCGCTGGAGCGCGGTGATCGTGGGGTTCATGGGCGTGATGATCATTTCCCAACCCGGAACGGCCGTATTCAGCACAGGGGGGTTGGTGGCAATCGGGTCTGCGGTGGTCGGTGCATTCGTGCTGATATGGCAGCGGCGGTTGAGTGATACGGAAAATACCGCTACCACCGCGATCATCTACAACACCAGCGGAGGACTGGTGTTTGCCGTTTGGACTCTGGCCGTCGGCTGGACCGCAACGGGGAATGGCTGGGACCTGGCCCTGCTGGTCGGGATCGGCCTGCTCGCGGCGTTCCAGCAATTTTTCTTCACCGCGGCATTCCGGTTTGGTGAAGCGAGCCTGCTGGCACCATTCGGGTACCTGATCTTCCTGTTTGCCGGGTTGGCGGGGGTGGTCTTCTGGAATGAAGTGCCGCCCTGGACGACCATTGCGGGGGGAATGGTGATCGTTGCCAGCGGGCTGGTGATCCTGTTCAGGGAAAGAGTCAAGCGAAAGCCGGTTGCAGTATAATCCCGTTCAGTCCCTGATCCATTCCGGTCCGCCATGATGAACACGCCTGTCCGTGCAACGGTGGTTTGCACGCTGTACAAATTTGTCGCACTTCAGAATTTTGCCGGGCTCAGGGCTCCCATTGAAAAAAAATTGCGGGACCTCGAAATGTACGGCACCCTGCTCCTTGCCCACGAAGGAATCAATGGTACTGTCGCCGGCAGCCGGACGAGCATGGACCGGTTTCTGCCATGGCTGGACCGGCAACCCGGCCTTTGTGGAATTGAAGTGAAACAGGCCTATGCGGAACGCCCTCCCTTCCGACGTATCAAGGTCAAGCTGAAAAAGGAAATCGTGACCATGGGGGTGGAAGGTCTTGACCCGCTGAAATCGGCGGGAACCTATGTGGTGCCCGAGCAGTGGAATGAACTGATTGACGACCCGGAGGTGCTGCTGGTTGACGTCCGAAACCGCTATGAGATCAAGGTCGGGCAGTTCAGGAATGCGGTCAATCCCCAAATCGCCAGTTTCAGGGAATTCCCGGCTTATGCGGAAGCCAACCTGGACCCGGACAGGCATAAAAAGGTCGCCATGTACTGTACCGGCGGCATTCGCTGTGAAAAATCCACCGCGTTGCTCAGGGAAAGGGGATTCGATGAGGTTTATCACCTGAAGGGAGGCATTCTCAAATACCTGGAAACCGTCCCAAGGAGCCACAGTCTCTGGGAAGGGGAATGTTTTGTATTCGATGAACGGGTGACGGTGAACCATGACCTGGAAAGCGGGAGCTATGACCAGTGTCACGCCTGCCGGTGTCCCATCACGGCGGAAGACCGGCGCAGTGAGAAATATGTCTCCGGCGTGAGTTGCCCGGCCTGTTTTGACCGGCGTACCGGGCAGGACCGGAAAAGATATGCAGAGCGTGAGAAACAGGTGCTGCTGGCTGCACAACGGGGAGGGACC
>WTGA01000157.1 GCA_011523765.1 Gammaproteobacteria bacterium | reverse complement strand
GACCAGGCATGGATTTCATCCGCCCAATCGGGATGGCTTCGGGCCAGGGTATCCAGCAGGGGGGCCATGGGCTCCCCGGCACTGATCGCATCCTGGATGCCGGGGTCCAGAATGTTCGAGAAAAATTCGGATGCATCCTTTCCTGATTCCCGGAACAGGCTGTCGTATACCGCCATGGTGTTCCATTCCAGCAGCACGCCGGCGAGGTCGAATACGAAAGCGAACCCGCGACCTGGTTCATCCCGGGGCATCATTGCCTCGCTTCGGGGGCCCCCGCCGCGTTTTCGAATTCCGCCACTTCATTGAGAAAAAACCGTTTCTTTGACGCGTCCAGAAAGGAGGCATTGAACGCGTTCTTCATGAGCCCGGCAATCTCGCTTTGATTCAACTCAAACGCCTCGGTAATGGCATAGAGATTTTCATTCAGGTACCCCCCGAAATAAGCCGGGTCATCGGAGTTTACCGTCGTACAGACTCCGGCATCCATCAGGCGCTTGAGGTTGTGTTCACGCATGTGCCCGAAAACCTTCAACGCCGTGTTGGACAACGGGCAGACCGTGAGAGGGACTTGTTCCTGGACCAGCCGCTTCATTAAACGGTCGTCTTCTTCGCAGCGTATGCCATGATCAATCCGGGAAACCTGGAGGCAATCCAGTGCGCCCCAGATATAGGCAGGCGGGCCTTCTTCGCCCGCATGGGCAACGGTCAGGAAACCTTCGGCCCGTGCGCGGTCAAACACCGACGCAAATTTTTCCGGCGGGTGGCCCCGTTCCGACGAATCCAGTCCGACCGCGATGATGCGGTCCTGAAAGGGCAACGCCCGGTCCAGGGTGGCCATGGCGGCCTCGGCACTCAAGTGCCGAAGAAAACACAGGATCAGCCCCGAACTGATGCCAAGATGGTTCCCGCCGTCTTCCAGTGCCCCGTGAATGCCGTTGACAACGGTGCCGAATGAAATTCCACGGTCGGTGTGGGTTTGCGGGTCGAAGAATATTTCGGTGTGAAGGATGTTTTGTTCCCTGCACTTTTCCAGGTAGGCCCAGGTGAGATCGTAGAAATCCTGTTCGGTAACCAGGACCCGGGCTCCATTGTAATAGACATCAAGAAAAGACTGCAGGTCAACGAACCGGTAGGCCTGACGGACCGCTTCCACGGAATCGTACGGAAGGCGGACCCGGTTCCGCTTTCCAAGGGCAAACATCAATTCCGGTTCCAGTGAACCCTCAATATGCAGATGCAGCTCGGCTTTGGGGATGCCCCGGATAAACTCCCGATGGTCAGGCACGGTTGGTTATCCCCGGTCAAAACGGCGGCCGCACATGTCAAACCCCTTCGACGACAAACATGTTGGTTTCCGCGGTGGCGTGTCGCAGGGCGCGTGCATCCCGGTATTCGTCCGAGTTCAGCCACGCTTTTGCACGCTCGGAATTCTCGAATTCGATCACCACAAACCGCCCCGGCAAACGGTCGCCTTCCAGCTGTTCGGTATGACCGCCCCGGATCAGGAACTTCCCGCCGTAAGCTTCCAGGGTGGGCGGGACCATTGCCCGGTAATCCCGGTATTTTTCGGGGTCTTTGACAGTTACTTCAACGACGATGTATGCAGGCATGGTGGGTTCCCGGGAGCAGTCGGAGATGACGGACTCTATTCATTGGCATGCAGGGACCTCTTCTTCTCCAGCATGTCTTCCAGCGTGTCCAGCCAAATCATGTAGTAGTCCTGATTATTGACCATTTCCCCGTCCCGTTCAAATTCACGAATATGGTCCGAAAACAATTCTGTCCATTCTTTCCATGCAAAAAGCCCCGATTGGTGGAGACCGACAGCCAGGGCAAAAGCCCGGGCCTGCCAGGGGGCATCAAAAGTGTGGTCATCCTCCAGCGGTGACGGCCGGTCCCGTACATCCTGCATTGGTGTCATGCCCCTGCGACGCAGATCAATCGGTTGACAACCCGGACCATCATCATTTCTCTGCCCGGGTTTTCGGCAATCATCACATGGCGTCAGATTCCATGTCAATGTGCGGTTCAGTGCATGGACCCCCGGCGGAAGTAAAGCGCAGCGGCCGCGGAAACGGTGGAGGCGCAAGGCTCCCGACCCGGACCCCGTCACCGGTTCCGTTCCGGTTGCGGGACCAGGCGAAGGTGCCCGGTAGCGTTCGCCGTGTAGGTCGCGCGCTCGGTTGCAATGGTGAAGTATTCGCCGGCCCGCCATTTTTTCTCGAAGCTGCGGTACCAGGGTGAAAGGATGTTTCCCGAAAGCCCCGTCGAGTGGATAAAGAGTGAGCGCTCGAGATCATCCAGATCGTAGATGGCCCGGAACCCCGGTCCGTGGATTGCCGCGAAGGGCCGCTCTTGCCCGAGAGGGCTGAACGAGAACGCATTGACGGCATACATGCTTCCCGGGACAGGACCGCTCAGGTTGAACAGTCGGGCGAGCACCGTTTGCCCGAACGGCCGATGCTCGGCAACGGTCACGTGTTCGTCGCCCCAGTGCCACGCTTCGGGGTCGTCTCCGTATTTCCGGGCGATACGGTCCACCGCGGCGACCAGGGCGCGGGCGAGCATGGTGTTGCAGGTCTCGACGCCGACGGTGCCGCTGTCATCGCACCACACGCCGCGCTCCTCCAGCACCCGTTGAACGAATGGTCCCTGCCGGCCCCAGGCGTCCTGCTGGAGTGCGCCCAGTTCGTCTGCGGAGATGAGGCGCGCGAATTCCCAAACCCAGGCGTGAAAGATGAGTGGTTCAGGACGGGCGGGGTCCATGTCCCCGTTCCAGTCGTTGAGCAGTTCCAGCGTGCGCGTAACGGCCCGGCTCGCTCCGGGTGGACCGGAAATCGCACGCAACCGCGGTAGCAGTGCACGCGCGAACAGCGAGATGCGGTCCTGCTGCAGAGCGCGAAAGCTTTCCAGATCGTGGTCGTTGCGCCCGGCCAGCATCTCCATGATGCGTTGTGCCCGGTATCCCCCCTCCCACTCGAACGAGATGTGGTGCGGGTAGTGGTCGGGAACGATCGGGTGGTTGGCCGTGACGATGGTTCCGCCCGGGGGATTGTAGACCCGCGGGAGCTCTTCGAAGGGGATGAATCCCTGCCAGTCGTGCTTCGCCTCCCACCCCGGCTGCGGCATGGTGCCCGGCCGCTCGCTGCGGCGGCCTTGCCGGACCGGGACCAGGCCGGGGGCAATGAACCCGATGTTGCCGTCCACATCGGCGTAGGTGATGCTCTGCATCGGCGAACGAAAATCCCGGATATTGGCAACGAAACTCTTCCAGTCGCGCACGTGCGGGAGACCGAGAGCGGCCTGCAGCGTGAGGTCGTCGTCGCGCAACGCAGTCCAGGCGAGTGAAAGCGCTTCCCCTTCTCCGTCGTCCCCGACCGGTTCACCGAACATGTCGTTGATGACCGGGCCATGTCGGGACTCGCGCACTGTAAGCACCACATCTTCACCATCCCGGACCCGGATGCGCTCGCGGCGCACACCGAATGCGCGCCAGCCATCCGGCGCAAGATAGCGCGATGGCTCTGACGGATCCACTCTTTCCACGAACAGGTCCTGCACGTCGGAGCCGGTGTTGGTGAAGCCCCATGCGACGTGGCCGTTGTGTCCGAGCACCACTCCCGGCATCCCCGGAAGGGTCGCGCCGACGATATCGTGGCCGGGCCACGACAGGTGCGCGAGGTACCAGATCGAGGGAGCGGTGAGTGCGAGATGGGGGTCATTCGCAAGCAACGGCTTGCCGCTCGCGCTGCGTGTCCCGTCCACCACCCAGCTGTTGGAGCCGAGATGGCTTCCGGCTGGGGAGAATGCCGCGAGCATTCGGGAAAGGATCCGGTCCGAATGCACGGTGCCGACCGCGGACACGCCGGTCCCGGATGGGTCGGCGGCGGGGGAAGGGCGGGACGTTCCCGCCAAGTCGCCTTTCGACGGCGTCTGCAACGGCGATTCACCATTGCGCGGAGGGATGATGCCCCGCGGTTTGTCGGTTCGGTACGGCGTATAGAAGTCCAGAATCCGGTCCGGCGGGAGGACCTGCGCAAGACGAAGCCGCATCCGGTCCCGGGTCCACTCGCGGGCAAGATCGAGGGACATGATCTTCGGCAGCAGCACGGAGTCGGACGCAGTCCACGGTGCCGGGTCGATTCCCAGGATGAGGAATTCCGGCGGCAGTGGTCCCCGGCGCGATTCAATCCATGCATTCACGCCGCGCACATAGGCGCCCGTCTTGTGTCTCGATGCCGGATCGAGGTGATCGAGCGACGCTTTCGCCCGGTGATGCAGTCCCAGCACCCTCAGGAGACGATCCGTATCCACAGCAGCGGCACCGAGCACCTCGGAAAGGCGGCCCGCCCCGATGCGCCGGTTCATCTCCATCTGCCACATCCGGTCCTGGGCGTGCACGAATCCGAGTGCGAACAGGGCATCCTCCTCGCTCCCGGCCGTGATATGGGGGATGCCGTATTCGTCACGAATCACCTCTACCGGCGCGCCAAGGCCGGGCAAAGCCGATTCACCTTCGATGACGGGGAGCGAGCCACGAAGCCACAGCAGGACCGCCACGGCTGTCGAGACGGTCAGTGCCAGCACCAGGGCGGCCACCCTCCACCCACGCCACTTCGGATTTCGCCTTCCAGTGATTCCGGTCACTGATTCATCCCCGGTCCAATCCGATTCGGCTGCCAGGGCGCCGGCCGCATGATCCGACACAAAATGGGAAAAGCCGGGGGCCTGGCCTCCCGCACGCGGTTGCAGGCGGAGAACCGGAATTCGCAAGGCCCGCTTTCATACAGAGGTGCCAACCGGAGAATACGCATCTGCTCAAGCAGTGGGTACCGCAGGGGCATGCATGGATGCCCGGTCAGGCGCACCCGTTGATGTAAGGCTCAAAGACATCGACACAAACGCGAAGACCCCTCTCCACAGGGGGGTCGCCCCACAGTTCACTCCCATTGAACTCAATGGTGTACAGGTGTTCCGGTACCTTTTCACCGCTTCGGGCATGAATGTCCGGGAAGATATGGGCTCCGTGGTGTGCAATGATTTCACCGACTTTCCCGCGTATATATCCAGGCAGCCGCGTATGATGGGCAGGGTGCCGGGTTCCCATCATCACCCGGTCGCGAATCCGGTAACCGGCCGGCCTGGCTGCCTGCATTTGTGTCGGGCCGCCTGTGGACAGGATTTCACGTATCCGTCGTATGTCCACGGGGGAAAAGGCATGGGCGGTGTCGGCCACTCCTCCAGCCAGTTCTTCTTCCGTTACCAGGTGTCTGGCAAGGAGCAGGGCTTCAAGCCCATGCAGCCAGTGCTCGTAGTAAGTGCTGTCCAGATAATGGTCCGGGTCCATGCCTTCCCGTGCGGACCGGGCCTGGTCCAGGTTCCACTTGCCCAGCATTCCGCATGCCAGGGTAATGGAAAAAACCCGGGCTTCCCATGGGCATGGAAAGTGTTCCGTCTGGTTGCGGTCGACCGGGCCAAAACCCGGCTGTCCACCCAGGTCGTGTGCACCGTCCATGGTTCAGGGGGCCTCCACGAGCGCGACACCGATCATCGAATCCCGGGTCACCAGGGCCGACAGCTGTTGTTCATCCAAAAGCTCGGTGTCGGGCGGCCGTTGCGGCAATACCAGGTAACGGATTTCAGCAGTGGAGTCCCAGACACGAATGTTCACCTCCTCGCCCAGCTGGACACCAAATTCCTCCAGAACCGACCGCGGCTCCCTGACCGCGCGTGCACGGTAGGCGGAGGACTTGTACCAGGCGGGCGGCAGCCCCAAGACCGGCCACGGGTAGCACGAACACAAGGTGCACACGACCAGATTGTGAATGGTTTCCGTGTTTTCGACGATCTGCATATGTTCCCCCTGCCTGCCTCCATATCCCAGTTCCTGCAAGGCGGCGGTCCCGTCGGCCAGCAGCCGTCTCCGGTACGCGGGGTCGGTCCAGGCTTTTGCAACCGCATGGGCCCCGTTCCGGGGACCGATCCGATGCTCGTAGGTGTGAACCAGTTCTTCCAAAGCGGCGGGGTCCACCAGTCCTTTCCCGACAAGCAGTGCTTCGAGTTTCTCAACCCGTTCCTCAATTTCGGATTTGACCGCTTCACGGTGGGAGGGGTGCAGGTTTTCTTTTCCGCTCATATTGATATGCCCCGATTGGATTCTCTCACCGGCGGGACGGGCCTGAATTGGAAGCTGCCTGGTTTCAGGATACAGGGTAACGAACGCCGGTCCGGTTCTTTCCACTATTGTACAATAGCGGGCCCTGAGCACAACTTGGCCCGGTTTTTCGGAGTGACCGCCAAATCCCCCCTGGCCGGGGCGAGGCGGGCTATAATCGCCGGACCCGGTCCGCAAACTGGAATTCCGCACAAACACCCAAGCTTCCACCGCACAGAATGACCATCCAGTCCGAATTCTCGCTACGTTGCCGAAAAGAGGGGGGCGGCACCCCCGTACTCGACCACTGGGGGGCCGACTGTGACTATGGCGTCCTCCGTGATGTCCTCCTTGGTCCTCCCGATCATTACCAGTGGCGCAAGACCAGTTCCGTATCCAAAAAGAGCATCCGGAGAAACTATGTATTTGACCCGGAGGTCGCCAGGAAACAACATGCCGGGATGGTGGCGGCCTATGAATCCGCCGGTGTGGTCGTTCACCTGCTGGAACCCGACCCCGCATTGCCATACCAGATCTTTGCCAGGGACTCATCGGTCATGACCCCCTACGGGGCCGTCATTACCAACATGGCCAACTGGTGGCGTCGCGGGGAGAACTTTCGCGCCATTGAAACCTACGCGCGCCTGGGTATCCCCGTTTACGATTACGTGACAGCGGGTACCTTTGAGGGAGGTGATTTCAATGTGATCGAACCGGGTACCGTCCTGATCGGCTGGGAGGGCGATGAAGGGCGAAGCCAGGAACAGGGTGCCTTGCAGCTGCAGCGGTGGTTTGAAGCGGAAGGCTGGGAAGTTAAACTGACCGACCTGGACCCGTTCTATGTCCACATTGACCTCATGGTCGTCATGCTCGCACCGAAACTCGCGGCCGTTTGCCTCGAATCCACGGACCCGAAGGTGGTGGACTGGCTGAAATCCAAGAAAATCGAAATCATTGCCGTGCCGTTCCAGGATACCCTGGCCCTTGGCTGCAATGTCGTCGCCCTCGGCAACGACCGCGTCCTCATGCCGGAAAAAAGCATGGTCCTCAAGGAGAAATGCCGGGCACACGGGCTGGAAGTCTACGACCCCGATGTATCCATGATCACCCCGGGCGGGGGAGGGGTGCATTGCATGTGCCAGGCCCTCCGGAGAGACCCCGGGTGACCCCAGCGTAGCCATCCCGGTCCCCGGGCCACCGGATCGAAATTCTTGCCCGTCCAACGCATCAGGGCCTGTCCTGTCGGCGGGTCACGATCGCCGGCATGAGTGAGGATGGCCCGGGTTGGGATCAGGAGGTCCCGGGCAGTTTCCTGCCCGCTCCTGGAATCCGGTGATCCTTTACTCGAGCCGTTCCCCGCGGCGCCATCGCCAGGGAGGGACAAATCGTCCCGCCCACATTCCAACCTTGGCGGATCGGGCCGCCGCTTCGTCCGGGACGTACCGCATCGAATATTTCCGATAGGCCAGTGCCAGGCCGTTGCGGACCAGCCAGCGGTGCAGGTTCTCGCCATCGGCGGCATAGCACGTCCCCAGCCGGCGTCCATACCGGTCTCTTTTCGGGTCCAGTGCACAGGTGATCGCTGTCGGGCCGATGCGCGCTTCGAGCCTCCGGGTCGAGACAAGGCCGCAGAAAACCCGCTCTGCGTTCCCGTTCTCGCACTGCTGTTGGGTTTCCGGGGCATCAATGTCCTTCAGGCGGATTCGTTCGCCGGCCACGTGAACCGTGTCGGCATCGATCACGCGGGGGATGCCGGTCACGGTTTCGGCGCAAGAGGGGAACGGCAGGGCAAAAAGCTGGGCCACGAGGAACAGGGGAATGGCGAAAGAGCCCGGTGAGCCCGGCCGTTCCTGCCGGTTTCGGACGGCACCGGACGCGTCGATTCCCGCCCCGGGCCATCCGGGTGTTTTTACAAAACCTGTTCGCCTTGCCATTTGCAATTACCGGACATTTCAGGGTACAGAACCGGGCAAATTACGGAGCAACCGTTGCCACCGTATCCAGTCCCGCCACCGCACAATTATACTGCCCAATCCGCAGACAGCACTTCCGCCTGTTCCAGCACCGTCAGTGCTGCCTTTTCCTGTTTGTCCGGCGGGTAACCGTACCGGCGTAAAATACGTTTTACCAGACGTCTCAGGTCGGCACGGACATTCTCGCGCAGTGTCCAGTCAATGGTCACGCTGCCGCGTACAGTCTCAACCAGTTCGCGGGCGATGTCACACAACGTTTCATCACCCAGCACCTGGACCGCACTGTCGTTGGTCTCAAGCGCGTCGTAAAAGGCCAGTTCGTCTTCCGACAGTCCGAGGTCTTCTCCACGCGCGTTGGCTTCACGCAGGCGACGGGCAAGCTCGATCAACTCCTCAATCACCTGGGCGGCTTCGACCGCACGGTTCTGGTACCGGCGGATCGTCTGTTCCAGCATCTCCGCGAAGGAACGGGACTGAACAACGTTCTTGCGCCGACGGACAGCAAGTTCCCCCTGCAGTAACTTCCGCAGCATCTCTACCGCGAGATTGCGTTGGGGCATCCCCTGCACCTCGGCCAGAAACTCATCGGACAGGACCGAAATATCAGGTTTTTCAAGCCCGGCCGCATCAAAGATATCGATCACCCCGTCCGAAGCTACGGCACGCGAAACAATCTGGCGTACGGCATGGTCCAGCTCCTCCTGCGGGGTCACCTTGCCTTCAGCCCCCTTGGCCATGACGGCCCGAACCGCCTGAAAAAACGCCACTTCATCACGGATGCGGATGGCATTGTCATGCGGAACCGCCAGGGCAAAGGCCTGTGAAAGTGCGCGTACCGCCTGCAGATAACGATCTTTGCCATCCTCCTGTGCTAGGATATGTTCCTGTGCACCGGGCAGCAGGCCAATCCGTTCTGCCGGGGTGCCGTGGACCCACTTGTTCCGGTCGAAACCATGGAACAGTTGGCAGCAGACTTCATATTTCTCCTGCATCACGGCCACTGCCTGGCTCTGGTCCAGTGCAGTCGATCCGGTCCCGCCGCTCTCGGTATATGTCGCCAGCGCACGCTTCAACTCATGGGCCAGTCCCAGGTAATCCACCACGAGCCCTCCCGGTTTATCCTTGAAAACGCGGTTGACCCGTGCAATCGCCTGCATCAGCCCATGGCCGCGCATGGGTTTGTCCACGTACATCGTGTGCAGGCTCGGCGCATCGAAACCGGTCAGCCACATGTCGCGGACCAGCACGATACGCAAGGGGTCTCCAGAATTCCGGAACCGTTTCGCCAGTGCCTCGCGCCGGGGCTTGTTGCGGATATGGGGTTGCCAGTCAGGTGGGTCGGAAGCGGCACCGGTCATGACCACCTTTACGATGCCCTCCTCATCGCCTTCGCCCTGCCAGTCCGGCCGCAGCCTTACGAGTTCACGATACAGGGCAATGCAGAGACGCCGGCTCATGCACACGACCATGGCCTTGCCTTCCATCACCTCCAATCGTTTTTCGAAATGATCCACGATGTCCTTGGCAATGAGTTTCACGCGCTTCTTGGCACCCACGATGGCTTCCAGCTGTGCCCACTTGGTTTTCAGCTTTTCACGGCGACTGATCTCTTCGCCCTCGGTCGCTTCCTCGAAACCGGGGTCGATATGCGGTTTTTCGTTTTCATCCAGTGCCAGACGGGCAAGACGACTCTCATAATAAATCGGGACGGTCGCGCCATCTCCCACGGCCCGATGGATGTCATACACACTGATATGGTCACCGAACACCGCACGGGTGTTGGCATCGGCAAGCTCAATCGGTGTGCCGGTAAAGCCGATAAACGAAGCCTTTGGCAGGGCATCGCGCATATGACGGGCATACCCGTCAATGAAATCGTACTGGCTGCGATGCGCCTCATCCGCAATCACCACAATATTGTGCCGGTCCGACAGGAGCGGATGCCGGTCCCCTTTCTCTTCCGGGAAGAACTTCTGGATGGTCGTAAAGATCACTCCCCCGGATTCTACGGAGAGTTTTTCCCGAAGGTCGGCACGACTCGCCGCCTGGACCGGGGATTGGTGCAGCAGGTCCGCGCAACGGGAGAAGGTCGCAAACAGCTGGTCGTCGAGGTCATTGCGGTCGGTCAGCACGACAATCGTGGGATTTTCCATGGCCGGCTCCCGGACCATGTATCCGGCATAAAACACCATGGTCAGGCTTTTCCCCGAACCCTGGGTGTGCCAGACCACTCCGATCCTCCGGTCGCCCGGGTCCCCGCCTGTCTTGTACCTGGATTCGTCATGTCCGACATCGTTTGAAAGATCATCCATTCCACTTTGCAATGCCGCTGCCCGCAGTGTTTCGACAACCGCCGTTTCAACGGCATGGAACTGATGGTAACCGGCCATTTTCTTGGCCAGCACTCCGCCTCCATCGTCTTCGAACACGATAAATTTTTGAATCAATGTCAGGAACCGATCCGGAAAACAAACCCCTTCCAGCATCACCTGCAATTGCGGCAGGAGCGGGTCGGCCAGTTCCTCGCCCGAAATCGTGCGCCACGGTTTGAACCATTCCCGCTCGGCGGTCAATGTTCCGACACGCGCCTCCAGACCATCCGACACCATCAGCACGGCGTTGAAAACGAACAACGAAGGAATTTCCGCTTTGTAGGTTTCCAGTTGCTGGAGTGCCGACCAGATCGTGGCATTTTCGTCGGTGGGATTTTTCAGTTCAATGACCCCGAATGGGAGACCATTGACGAACAGCACAACATCCGGGCGACGCTCGTGTCGGTTCTCCACGACCGTGAACTGATTGACCGCCAACCAGTCGTTGTTGGTCGAGTCCTCAAAGTCCATGACCCGGGCTTGTGCACCACGAACGGTGCCCGAAGTATCCCGATACTCGACTGTCACCCCTTCCACGGCCATGCGATGAAAGGCGCGGTTGCGCTCTTCCAGAGTGGCGCCTTCTGGTCGGGTCAATCGGCGAAAAGCCTCTCTGGACGCGCTGGCCGGAAGATCAGGATTCAGTCGAAACAGGGCAGACCGCAACCGCCTTTCCAGCACGATCTCCCCATAGTCCCTGCGCTCTGCACCCGGCATTCCCGACGCGATGTCAGGACCATGGGCAGTGCTCCAGCCGAGACCCGCCAGCCAACCGAGGGTAGCGTCCTCAACATCGCTTTCAGAAAATCGACTCATCTTGCTATCTGCGATAGATGACAACTTGCTTGACACCTATCGAGAACTACGTTTCCTTCAGTCGACGGCATAGCTCTTCAGTTAGCTTCTTTAGATTATTTAGTGTTTCTTCATCATCCGGCAAGTCATTTGGGCCAGACAAAGCCTCCGAAAATGCTCTGAGAATATGTTTCTTTGTAGCACGTGGGGCGCTGTATTTTTCTGCGACGGCGATTTTCATGCTGCCAGATAGTAAATCCTCGACTATCTTTTTATTGTCAACTATATCGCCTATTTGAACTATCTTTTCTTTCGCTATTGGTAATTCCTCAAGATACCTTTTCTTCGCTGATGTACCCTCTTTATCACTGTCTAGAAGGAAGATGAATCGACGTGTAAGCCCTAGGTATAATGACATTAGTGACTTTGCATTTGTTGCTCCTCCAACAGGTATAAAATCCAATGTGGAATTGACATCATGGTATTTTTTGTACCAGTTGAAGATATAAAAATCGGATTTTCCCTCCGTAAGCACACCTTCTCGGGTAGCTTCCAACAAAGAAGAAGATACCTGTAACCTATCAAGGATCGGCTGAAAATAATGACCCTTTGCAGCATGTCGGCCAACGAATGTTTTGTAAAACTGTGCTCGGATGTCCGTATCCTCTACACCAAAGTTTGGATCAACAGCTACGCCTTCCGTTGGTTCACCATTAGTGATAATAAACGTAGTTTCCAACCACAGTGGATTGATCAAATGATGACTGTGCGTGGAATATATTACGTCATTCTTTCCCGAGGCAATAACACTTAGGCTATCAAGGAGTTTGGATTGAGCCTTACTGTGCAGGTTGGATGCGGGCTCATCAAATAGAAAAATACTTCCCCCGCTCTTATTGTCGCGAAAAAACCTTGTAAACAGCAAGAAACAGAAAAACCATCTAAAACCTAAAGACCGTTCAGATACTTTGAACTCCGAATAGCCATCCTTTACTTTAAAAGTCAGGAAAACTGCCCGTCCTCCAGAATCAGCAGGTTCAACCACATGATCAATAACGAGTTCCTTTTGTCCGATATCAGATCCCAAAACTTCCGTCCATAGTCCAAATACTTCCTCCGAAATCTTTAGTGACAGCTTTCTCAGAGCGGCTGTGACTTGCTCTTTCTCATCTGATAGCATCCAAATACCACCATACCATTCGCTGAAAGAAATATCGGGTTCTTTCTGGAGAATCCGATCAACGATATGTGTTTGAAGGTCTAGTGGATTATCGAGAGAGGTAAGAGCGTCTTCTATCATTCTTTTGAAATAATGGTTTCCTTCAAAATCAGATTCCTCCTGTGATACCTTCACTTTTTCCGGGAAATTGAACAGAAATGTAGGAAAATATACAATTCGTGGGAAAAGTTTACCTATCTCATGAACTATAGATCTCCACTCGTCAGTTTCACTTCCAATCTCAACAAATTTTCGTCCTCTTTTCTTTTTTATTTTCGGATTCAGGTCCCATACTCTGCGTTCGGTGGTATGCGCTGAGTTTTTAAAACGATTCACTTTGGTTATCGAGAATTCCAGGGGAAATTGTTTAACGTCTATCTCGAACCCATACTTTTCTTTGCAAAAAGCAGCAATATCGTCTATTTCATGTTTCTCCATTGTCACCGTGGCGGAAACAGAAATATCACCATTGAAATTGTCCTTCTCTTTCTTAGGGACCAATGCTTCTATTGGACCCGTCGAAATAGATTTTTGGGCGATTGCATGGATACCGTCGATATCATGTCTGAAACTGTTTATTGCCTCTAATATGGTCGTTTTTCCACTCTCATTCAAACCGACCAGTGTGTATATAGTACCTTTGTTACCAAGAAGAGAGATAGTAGTATCATTGATTCCCTTGTATTTCTTGATGCGAAATTTGGTAAATTTCATCGTAATTTTGGTTATTCTTGTAAGGGCTGAATAGTCATTGCTAGCTTAGGAACTTGTCCGAGAGATGTTAACTTGTTCTGACATTTAAGGGTTGTGAATCGCCTAATTTTATCCATCAGATAGCCTTCACAATATGTTCGGCATCCTTCGTCCGAAGATCGCCTGAAATGAGCTTAGGTAAGAGGGAGTCACGGAGCGCGCATAAAACCATGTTTGCCTGCATCCCAATACCACATTTTGATAGGAATGAGGTGATTATTTCGCTATATAGACCTAAAACTACGCTATCAGGAAAAACAAATTTTCTGGATTCTGAAAAATATCTATACCCGAAGTTTTTGATACCGGTTGTGCCTAGCTCGTACTGAAAAAACTCATCTTTGTCATATGCGATGCGAAAACTATAATACAAATATTGTGCGAGTGTTGGAGTATCAAAACGGATCAAACGACAAAAATTTGAGGTTGTTAGGGGCAAATTCTTTTGTTTCAGCAATTCAGGTGTAATCAATACGGCCCTCCCTGTTGATTGAGTAGGACTGCCTCCAGATATTTCAAAAACGATATCCCAAGGGCGTAATTGCCGTTTTTGGAAACTATTTGCTTTGAGGTATCTCATTGGCATCTGTGAGTTCATAAAATTCTGAAGATTCGCAATATCAGCACCTCTAATACATAAGCAACAGAGCGGTGTTTCTTCAGTAGGTTCAGACTTGCCCCAATCACCTCCCAAAACATATGAAGCTGTATCTTGTAAAGTGCAAAGCTCCCATCCCTCCGGTATCTCTCCCAACTCAGAATCCATCATCCGGTCAGGGAAAAGCGCGGCTATTTCCTCGGGCAACCCGGTCTCGCGCCCTTCCATCTTGGCCCGAACGGGACCGAAATTCACGAACCAATCGTTGAAAATCGCCCGCGCCATCGCCTCCAGGGTCTCGTTCATCCGCCGGTTCAGCTCGATCTTGTCGTCCAACGTGCCGAGAATATGGGCGATGGCGCGTTGTTCGGGGAGGGGTGGTAAGGGAATTTGAATCGTGCGCAGATAAGTTACTGGCTGTGCAATAGACGGCACACCGACTTGGGATGCATTAGCGAGAAGTTGGTGCTGCCCTTCCCGTGAAGTGAAATATAGAGCGATGAATTCTGGAATAGCTTTGGAGCGGTCGCAACGCATGTAAAACTGACGTTGTGAGATTACATAGCGATCGAACTTTGAATTTTCTGGTATATATGCAACTTGCCCAATATTTCCGGCATGCGTAAAAATCACATCCCCTCTTTCAACATTAGCATTTTTGAGTTTCTGTGCATGCTTATGGCTAATGAAGTTGAAACCAGGAGAATCATTGACTTTGATATCGTGTAGGTGTTGTCCACTAATTATTGGAATGCCATCTGGCACGAAAGTAGATACCTTGATAGATGAACCAAATGGTCCTATGGCAACTTTTTCAGAGATATCTTCTATCCTGGAAATTGGCCACTTGAGACACGGAGAACAAGGCATTGGGCCATCCAGCAACACCACATATTCTGCCTTAATCTCCCTCCGAAACGCCTGCGGAACTTTGTCCCAGACAAACAAATCGACTCGAAAGGGCAGGTCACTTTCCTCGAGTGCCTCTCGCAGAGATTCGACTTGAGCATCTTGCTCGGGCTGCGTGAACGCCACCAGATCAAGATCGGATTGCGGGCGTGAGGTCCATTTCGCACGGGACCCGTAAGCCCAGACGGTAATATCCGGCAAATGCCTGCGGATTTCTGCTAGGATGATCCTTTGTTGTGCCGCTGTGATATCTATGGTTCGGGCGTCCATGTCAATCCGGTCATCGTCTGGTATAGGCCAATCGCATCTTCAATGAAACCGGGCATCAACACCAGACAGGCTTTCGCCTTCTCGCCATCGTAGTCGTGCGACGTGTTGATGCGCGCATCGGCATATTGCAGCCACTGTTCCACCGGAGAAGGGAGCAAGTTGTTTTCATGGGCTATCCTGAAGAGGGGCTTCGGGCTGTTGGGCAACTCAGCAAGGCCAAATTCTTCAATCAGATAGCGCTTCAATATTTTCCAGAGGCAATCATAGCAGGTCTCGAAACGCTGAATAACCGACTCAGCGATGGCTTCCCGAAGAAGCTCGGGTAGCGCAGAATCCACTTCACAATAGTTTTCGTGCTGCTCCTCCAAACGCTTCAGAGCCAGGCGGAATTTGGTGTAGTCAATCATGCTTTCCCTTTAAATGGATGACGGTTGGTTGGACACTCGTCGGAGGACCCGCGCATCGACAAAATGGTTATCTTTCGATGAATATTCAGATTGATTAATTGGCTCTGCGTGTTGACCTTCCCATTCGTGCCCACCGTGTTCAATTCAATATTTTCGACGATAATCTGTTTCGGCGACCGGTCATCGTAACCTGCTTCATAGCTGTTTCCCACGATCCGCAGGTCTGATGGATGATTTTTCAGAAGCCGAATCATTGCTCCGATTGTCATTTTTCCCAAAACCCCAAATTTTTCAGATTTTTCGCAATGGCTGCATCCAGCCTCTCCCCCTCTTTACGCTGAGCTTGCAGTTCTCCTACCAACCGCGCCATCTTTTCTTCAAACGGTTCACGGTCCTTCTCCAGCGGCTCCATGCCCACATAGCGCCCTGGAGTCAGCACATGGCCATGCTTGCGCACTTCTTCCAGCGGCGCACTGCGGCAAAACCCCGGAATATCTGTATACCCGTTTCCCTCCTCTTCGTTGCGCCAGGCATGATAGGTTCCCGAGACTCTGTCAATGTCCTCGGCCACCAGCTCCCGGTGGGTACGGTCCACCATGCGTCCCAGCTTTCGGGCATCAATGAACAGTATCTCACCTCGCCGCTTCCTGCCTCGTACCAGAAACCACAGGCAGGCCGGGATCTGGGTTGAGTAGAAAAGCTGTCCCGGCAGCGCCACCATGCAATCCACCAGTTCCTCTTCAATCAGACTCTTCCTGATTTCGCCCTCTCCCGACTGGGCGGATAACATCGAACCATTAGCCAAGACAAAGCCGGCAATGCCTGATGGAGCCAGATGGTGCACCATATGCTGGACCCAGGCAAAGTTGGCGTTGCCCTTGGGCGGAATTCCATACTGCCAGCGTTTGTCCTCAGTCAGCCGTTCTCCGCCCCAATCCGACATATTAAAAGGTGGATTAGCGAGAATGTAATCCGCTTTCAGGTCAGGGTGCCGGTCATTGTGAAAGCTGTCACCTTGGGCGACCCATCCCTCAATCCCCCGAATGGCGAGGTTCATCTTGGCCAGACGCCAGGTCGTGTGATTCGATTCCTGGCCAAAAATGGAAATATCCCCGTGGGCCTTGCCGCCATTGCCGTTCCCGCTCGCGTGTGCACGGATGAACTCCATCGACTGGACGAACATCCCCGCCGAGCCGCAACAGGGATCATAGACCCGCCCTCGATACGGTTCCAGCATCGTCACCAGCAGCTTGACGATGCAGTTTGGCGTATAAAATTGGCCCCCCTTCTTGCCTTCAGAGCTCGCAAACTGCGAAAGAAAATATTCGTACACCCGTCCAAGCACATCCCTGGACCGGCCCTCGGTATTGCCGACCATCATGGTGCTGACGAGGTCAATCACCTGACCCAGCCGTTGTTTGTCGAGGGCTTCGCGCCCGTAGTCTTTCGGCAGAACCTGCTTCAGCGAAGGGTTGTCGCGCTCAATCGCCTCCATCGCCGCATCCACCTGCTCCCCGATTGTCGCTTGTCTCGCGTTGGCCTGAAGATGTGTCCAGCGTGCTTCGGCGGGCACCCAGAAGATATTCTCCGCAATGTATTCGTCCCGGTCTTCGGCGGCCTCAGAACCGAATTCAGCAAGAACCTCCGCATGGCGCTCTTCAAAAGCATCCGAAATATACTTCAGAAAGATCAAACCGAGCACGACATGCTTGTATTCCGCCGCATCCATCGCTCCGATCAGGGCGTCGGCCATGGCCCACAATTTGGCCTCATAACCGATGATGGCCGCTCCCTGTAGTTTCTTTGATTCGGCCTGTTTTCTTTTGCTGACTGCCATATCCGCATCATACCGCATCGGAGCACCGGGAGGCGAGTTTCCGTATTGTGCAGCTCCTTAGTATTGCGCAGCATTTGTCAGTGAGCATGATTGCTTTGTATGCCGCTGCAACGGCTGCAACGGCGCACTGTCGCGAGCAAATCAAGTTGTCCGCATAATTAGCACATGATGTGTCCGGA
>WTGA01000083.1 GCA_011523765.1 Gammaproteobacteria bacterium | reverse complement strand
TGGTGCCGGGAAATCCGGCGGGAATCCGCAGAAACCTGTCCAACGAAAAACCCTCGACAGTGTACCGCAATATGCCGGCAGGACAAGCTGGTGTATGATCGTGAAGCGGAAATCAAGGGTCCACTTCATGAACAACAACGGGAATCTGCCTCCCACCCTGCACAGCGCGCTGAACCTCGATGGCTCGCCTGACTCGGTCAAGGAGTTTTATTCAACATGGGCGAGTCGATACGAAGAGGATACCACCCGCTGGAACTACGCCGCCCCCGCCAACGCCCTGGCCCTGTTACAGGGTGTATCCGGGTCCGGCGGCCATACCATGGATCCCGCTGACCCCGGTATCCGGATCATGGATGCGGGTTGCGGCACGGGCCTGCTGGCAAGGGTACTGGGCGAAGCCGGCTATACGAATATCGATGGATTCGACCTCAGTCCTGAAATGGTGGACATTGCACGCCAAACCGGCCTCTACCGGCACCTGGAGGGCAATGTCGATTTGAACGCCCCGGTGAAACGCGAATGGGTCCACCAATACGACTGCACCGTCTCCGTCGGGGTGTTCACGCCAGGCCATGTCCCGCCCCGGGCATTGTCACAACTGGCCCGGATGACCCGACCGGGCGGACTCGTGATCGTCAGTACCCGGGTGGAGTACTACCAGAGCGAAAATTTCCAGCAGGTCAGCGACGACCTCGAATCCCGGGGAACCCTGACGCTGATCAAAACCCTGAAAAACGCAAGCTATACCACCGACGAAAAAGCCCATTACTGGGTCTATGCGGCCCGGCCGGCATAATCCGGGTCCCGGGTTCCCATGGGGAGACTTCTCCATCCGGCGCCTCCGGGAAGGATGGCCCTGACCCGGTCACTGCCCTCCTTCCAGACCGTGGGCCGGTGCTGCAACGGCTGCTGGGGTACCCGTTGTGTGAAATCTTCCCTGAAACCGGTGGCCGGCCCGGCCGGGCCCGGGTGAAATGTACTCACCCGTGGATCAGGGATGCCACGGTGGAGCCGATTTCCAACGGCAATTGAACGACCCGCACGCCGGCATTCTGCAATGCCTCAATTTTACCCGCTGCGGCTCCGGTCCCCCCTTCTATAATTGCACTGGCGTGCCCCATGCGCCTTTCCGGCATGGCCGATTGTCCGGCAATATACGCCACAACGGGCTTGGGATAGCCGGTCTGGCCGAGATACTCCGCCGTACTTTCCTCTTCCGACCCGCCAATTTCTCCAATCAACAGGACCGCCTTGGTATCCGGATCGTCTTTAAACCGTTCCAGGCAATCAATGAAACCCATGCCCCGGACCGTATCCCCTCCGATGCCGATACAGGTGGATTGTCCCAGCCCGGCGACGGATGTCTGCAAAACAGCCTCATAGGTCAGGGTGCTGGACCGGGTGACAATGCCGACACTTCCGGGTTGGAATATTTCGATCGGCATGATGCCGATCCGGCACGCTCCGGGGGTAATGATTCCCGGACTGTTCGGTCCGATCAGTTTTGAATCGCTCTTTTCCAGGGCCTGCAGCACGTCGACCATATCCAATACCGGAATGTGCTCGGTGATGCAGACGATCAATGCCATGCCCGCTTCGATCGCTTCAATGATGGCGGCGGCGGCCACCGCCTTGGGGACAAAAACGACGGTCGTGTCCGCACCCGTGGCATCCTTCGCCTGCTGGACCGTATCAAAGACCGGCAAATCCAGGTGCTGGCGACCGCCCTTGCCCGGCCGGACCCCTCCGACCATTTTCGTTCCCGACGCAATGGCACGCTCCACATAAAAGGTCGCCTGGATACCGGTAATGCCCTGGCAGATCACGCGGGTTTCCGCATCCACGAATATCGACATCACCTTCCCCTCAAAGCATTCATGAAAACATTCAACGGCATGCCCGTTGAAACCAGCGGGAAATCCTTCCTGGCCAACCGCCCGGTTGTCTGTTCACTTCCGTGGCCGGTTCCCCGGAGGTCCGCTCGACCGCAAATTTGGCGGCATCTCCCATGTTTGAGGCCACCACGACTTCAGGCATCGCTTCCTTCAAGCGCCTGATGGCCAGTTCGGCATTGGTCCCCGCGAGCCGTACCACGATGGGAGGAAGGTGCGGGGTGGACCGTTTCACCAGCAGCATGGCATCGGCAATGGTGTCGCAGCGCATGATGCCCCCCCCGAAGACGTTGATCAGCAATACCCTGGCTTCCGGGTTTCCCAGTATGACCTCAATGGCATCCCGGGTCCGGCTCATCTGCGAGTCCGGGGGCAGGTCAAGAAAATTGGCCGGCTTGCCGCCATAGGCATGAATGGTGTCCAGAGTGGCCATGGCCAGTCCGGCCCCGACGGTGAGACACCCGATATTGCCGCCGAGCCGGAAATAATTGAATCCATCCCAGCTTGCTCTCAACCGGCCATCCGCGATCTTGTTGTCCAGTTCCAGTTGCCTGTTTTCCGGCTGGCGAAACAGTGCATTCTCATCCAGCGATACCTTCGCATCCAGTGCCAGCAGGTCGCTGCCCCGGACCGCCAGCGGATTGATTTCCACCAGCGTGGCATCGCGCTCAACAAAGAACCGGAACAGGTGGTTCACAATCTCGCCGAACCGGGCCGACAACCCCGGATCCAATGCCAGTTCAGAGGCGGCTTTTTCGACCTTTTCGGCACTCGGGCCGATGGCCTTGTCGATGTCCAGTTTTCGGACCAGGTCGGGCTGCTGTGCCGCAACGGATTCGATATCGGAGCCGCCGAGGTGGGTATAAATCAGCGTGATCCTTTTCGTTCCGGGGTCCACGAGCATGGCCACTGCCAATTCCCTTTCAATCTCCAGGGCCTGTTCGATGTACACCTTTTCAATTCTCTCTCCCTGTGCCCCGGTTTGGCTGGTAATCAGGTTGTTGCCCAGAAATTCCATGCTGACGCTGCGGATGTCCGCAAGGCTGCTTGCCCGCCGGATCCCGGCCATGCCCTCGTTTCCGGCCAGATGGCCCCGGGCCCGGCCGCCCGCCAGGACCTGTGCCTTCACCATCCAATGGGTTCCGCCGATTTGGGAAGCGGTTTTTTCCGCTTGGTCCGGTGTGCTCGCAACTTCTCCACGGGGGACGGAAATCCCATAGGAGGACAGGATTCCTTTCCCCTGGTATTCGTGAAGATTCATGCTACAAGCCTTAAAGCCAACCGGTGCCCTTCCATTAGAACACCTCTCATTTACACAATCAAAACAATTTTTCCAAAATGCCCGCCGGACTCCATCACCTGATGGGCCCGGGCCGCTTCCTGCAACGGCAGGACTTCCGAAATCAGGGGGACCACTTCACCACGGACCATCAGGGGAATCACGGTACGGGTGAACGCATCCATGATCCCGGTTTTCTCCGCAATGGACCGGGAGCGCAACACCGATCCCATGATGGTCTGTCTCTTTACCATGGCCAGGGCAAGATTGACCTCGGCCCTGACTCCCCCCATCACCCCGATGAGCATTAACGTCCCCGATACGGACAGGGATTTCATGTTCCGCTCAAAGTAGGCGGCGCCGATGTGGTCGAGGATCACGTTGACCCCCTGGCGATGGGTGGATTCCCGGATGACCTCGGCAAAGTCCTCCTGGGTGTAATCAATCACCCGGTGCGCTCCCAGCGCAGCCACCCGGTCCAGTTTCCGGGTAGAGGCGGTGACAAAGATTTCCGTTTCCGGCACCAGGGCCCGGCACAACTGGATGGCCGCGGTATTGACCCCGCCTCCTCCGCCATGCAGCAATACCCGTTGGGAATCCTGCAGGCCCCCCAGCATGAAGACATTCAAATAGGCGGTGATATAGGTCTCACAGACACAGGCCGCCGCCTCAAAGCCCATATTGTCCGGTATGGCCATGGCATGGTGCTGATGCGCCAGGGCGTATTCCGCATACCCGCCACCGCCAATCAATGCCATCACCCGGTCTCCCCGGCACCAGTTCGAAACGTTCGCCCCCATGGATTCGACCGTGCCTGCAACCTCCAGCCCAAGGATCGGGGATTCTCCTTCAGGCGGTGCGTAGTTGCCTTGCCGTTGCACAATGTCCGGGCGATTGACCGAGGTGGCGGCAACCTTGATCAGGACCTGGTCCGGCCCGGCCACCGGCCTGGCGGCCTCCCCGTAAACCATCACTTCCGGACTGCCAAATTTTTCCAGGTTGATTGCTTTCATGATTTTCAGTTCAGTGGGATCAAACGGCAGTCTTCAGCGGTATCCGGCATGGGGGTTGGCCGGCGTTGAAAACCACCAGGACAGCACGACTGCCAGTCGGATTATAGCGGTAACCGGTGGCTTTCGTATCCGCAACAGGCACGAAAGTTTGCAATTTGCCGGCTTCCGGGAAGCCGCTGTCCTGTTTCATGCCAAACGCCCGTTGCTGCATACCGTGGGGGTCGGTTCAGCGCGCAATGAAAGGTCCGGCCGGGAGGGCATCCCCACTTCGTTGAGGGCAGGGAATCAGGCAGGGTCTTGAGTCACTTTCCCACCGGTCACTGTCATGACCAGCCGGCCGGGGTGCACGTCATCTCAGATAGTTTCCGGGACCCCATTGGGATGGTACGCCTGTATGCAAAGCCAGCGACAGCCCGTCAACCGCCGCAAACAACCAGGCCCCGGCCACCGACCCGCTTCTCCGGCAATCCACCGACCGGAGAAATGGAGAAACTAATTCAGCTGACGGCCCTTGATCCCAACCTGTTCCGTTTGAATGGTGTGGTTGAGCAAGCTCACGCAGGCATAGATCGAACGGAGTGTCGGCACCTCGATCCGGCATATCTCGGCCAGTTCAATGACCACCCCCAGCATCCCGTCAATCTCAAGAGGCTTGCCGGCCTCGACATCCTGCAGCATCGAGGTCTTGTGCTTTCCGACCTTTTCCGCCCCTTCGATCCTCCGTTCAAGCGTCACGCGAAACCCGGCCCCCAGCCTCTCGGCAACGCTTTGCGCTTCGGTCATCATCGTTGCCGCCAGGGCACGTGACACCGGGAACTGGCAGATTCCCTCCAGGGTGGCATGGCACAGGGCACTGATCGGGTTGAAAGAAAGGTTGCCCCATAACTTCAACCAGATTTCCGAACGAATATCCTCGAGAACCGGGGATTTGAAACCGCTGTCAATGAACAATTCGGAAACCCGTCTGATCCGGTCCGTCTGGCTTCCATCCAGCTCCCCGATGGGAAAACGAATCCCCTCAACATGCCGGATCACGCCGGGTTCCGCAATCACGGCGGCCGGGTACGCAATGCACCCCAGAATCCGGTCAGGATCAATGGAATGGAATAAAATGCCGTCCGGGTCCACCGTCGTGACCACCCGGTCCGCATAGTCTCCGCCCAGCTTCTGGAAATACCACCATGGAATCCCGTTCTGCACGGTTACCATGACCGTGTCCCGGCCAAACAAAGCGGGCAACTGGTCCACAATGGGGGCAATCTGATGGGCCTTCAATGACAGGATGACAATATCCTGTGCACCCAGTGAGGAAATGTCATCGGTGGCGGTGACATTGTCAACCACCAGCTCTTCCCCGCCCTGGACCAGCGTCAACCCGTTGGCCCGGATCGCGGCAAGATGGGGTCCCCTTGCAATCAATGACACATCCTGGCCAATGCTGGCCATCCGTGCCCCCATGAAGCCTCCAATGGCCCCGGCTCCGACTACGCAGATTTTCATGATTCAAACTCCGGAAAAGTGAACGGGTATCATAGTCCCTGTACCGCGGGAGTCAATAACAGGATTCGTGATCATGGCCATTGGAGAGGCCATTCCCAGGATGCAGTCCAGTACCCTGTGCCCGGCAGCGCACCCGCCGGCGAAATTTCCGTTCCACCCCATCCACCGTCCAATCTGGCCCTGCCCGGGCCGGCTGGCACGCACCCCAACCCTTCCAGTCTCCCTCCCGTCCAGATGGCACCCGGAATCCGCTAAACCGCTCCCGACTCGCGGATCGACTGGATCTCCGGTTCAGAATAACCCAGAACGGAGGCCAGGATTTCATCGGTGTGCTCCCCGAGCAAGGGCGAACGGACCACTTCAACGGGGGAATCCGACAGCTTCACAGGGCAGCCAACGGTCAGGTACCGGCCGCGTTCGGGATGATCCACCTCGACAATGGTCCCGGTTGCCCGCAATGACGGTTCTTCGGACAATTCCTTCATGGACAGGATGGGGCCAACCGGAATATCCAGGGGATTGCAGATATCCATCACTTCAAACTTGGTCTTCGTCATGGTCCAGTCCTCAATGGCCGCAAAGATTTCATTGAGTTTCGGCAACCTGGCCCCGGGGGTCGCATAACCCGGGTCCTCCTTCCACTGTGGTTTTCCGATCACATCGCAGATATTGCCCCATACCGCGGCCTGGGTGATGAAGTAGGTATACGCGTTGTCATCGTCCTCCCACCCCTTGCATTTCAGGATCCGGCCGGGTTGCCCGCCGCCGGAATCATTGCCGGCCCTGGGAGTCGCCTCCCCGAATGCAACCCCTTCCCCGAATTGCGAGTACTCCGTCAACGGGCCGCGCTGCAGCCTTTGCTGGTCCCGAAGCTTGACCCGGCACAGGTTCAGCACACCGTCCTGCATCGCCGCCAGGACCCGTTGGCCGCGTCCGCTCTGTTCTCTCTGGTACAGTGCGGCCAACAGCCCCAGGGCCAGGTGAAGACCGGTGCCTGAATCGCCGATCTGTGCCCCGGTGACCAGGGGCGGCCCATCCAGGAAACCGGTTGTGGAGGCGGATCCCCCCGCACATTGCGCCACATTTTCATATACCTTGCACTCTTCATAGGGACCCGGTCCGAAGCCCTTGACCGAACCCATGATGATCCGCGGATTCAATTCCTGGATCCGTTCCCAGGAAAATCCCATGCGGTCGAGCGCTCCGGGTGCAAAATTCTCCACCATGACATCGCACTCCCGGATCAACCGCTCCAGCACCTCCTTGCCCGCCTCGCTTTTCGTATTCAGGGTCAAGGACCGTTTGTTGTGGTTCAGCATGGTGAAATAAAGCGAGTCCGCCCCGTCCACATCAACGAGTTGCTTCCGGGTGGCATCCCCAACCCCGGGACGTTCGACCTTGATCACATCCGCGCCCAGCCAGGCCAGCAGCTGGGTGCAGGTCGGGCCGGATTGAACGTGGGTAAAGTCAAGAATCTTGACACCTTCAAGTGCTTTCATAAATCAAACCATCTGAGATAAAGGTTGCAATACAAGGGTTGACGCGCCCTCTGTTCTCCCCGTCCGTGACGGGTTTTCCCCGACCGGGCTTCCGGAGTTCCGAAACATCGACTTTTCCATCACGCTGCCTGCTTTTTGCGGTTCAGGCGTTTCTTGATCACCGGATAGAGGATCAACGCCACCCCCAGGGCGATGCATATCGCGGAAATGGGTCTCTCCACAAAGATCAGGGGGTCGCCATGGGAAGAGATGAGGGACTGCCGGAGGGAACGTTCCGCCAACGGGCCCAGGACAATCGCCAGTACCGCCGGCGCAACCGGGTAATTCAGCTTGCGCAGCAAATACCCGACCACCCCGAATAAAAACATCAGCCAGACATCATGCATGGTCTGGGTGGGTGCGTATCCTCCGACCACGCACAGGATATAAATGACCGGTGCCAGGATGCTGAACGGGATGGTCAGCACCCGGACGAACAGGGGGATAAACGCCAGGTTGATGAGCAGGGTCACCAAGTTGGCAATATACAGGGAGCCGATCAAGCCCCATACAAAGCCCGGATGCTCGGTAAACAGCAACGGCCCGGGCCGCAAACCCCAGATGATCATGCCGCCCAGCAATATGGCGGTGGTCGGCGACCCTGGAATGCCCAGTGTGATCATCGGCAGCATGGACCCCGTCGAGGCCGCATTGTTGCCCGCTTCCGGAGCGGCCACTCCGGCGACATTCCCCTTGCCGAAGCTTTCCGGGTCTTTGGAAAATGTCTTGGCCAGGCCATAGGACATCAGCGATGCCGGTGTGGCACCCGCCGCCGGCAGGGTGCCGACGAAAAAACCGATCATCGACCCCAGCGAAGTCGTCTTGATATATTCCTTCACATCCTTCAGGTTGCCGAGCAAAATCCCCAGCGACATCCTGACCTTGTGTACGGTGATCTTCCCCTGTGAGGATTCCAGTGTCCACAGCATCTCCCCGATGCCGTAAATCCCAATCGCCAGGACCAGGAAATTGATGCCGTGCAGAAATCCCGGAATGTCGCCGAAAATCAATCTCGGCTGCCCCGAAATGATGTCCAGCCCCACCGTCGCCAGGACCAGGCCGATGAGGATGGAAAAGATGGTTTTCGGGATGTCGTCGCCGCCCAGGCCGATAAAGGTTGCAAAGGCAAGAACCATCAGGGCGAATTCCTCAACCGGCCCGAATTTGAGGGCGAGTACGGCCAGCGGGGGGGCAAACAGGGTGAACAGTACCACCGAAATCGTCCCGCCGATAAAGGAGGCCACGGCCGCAGCGGTCAGCGCCTTGTCGGCCTTGCCCGCCTGCGCCATGGGGCGGCCATCGAACACGGTCGCCACCGCGGTGGATGCGCCGGGAATGCCCAGGGTGATGGAACTGATTGCTCCGCCATACATGGCCCCATAGTAAATGGCCGCGAGAAAAATGATGGCCGCGGTCGGCGGAACCAGGAAGGTGATGGGAAGCAGTATGGCCACCCCGTTGACCGACCCCAGACCCGGCATCGCGCCCACCATCAGCCCGATGGTGCACCCCAGCAGGATCATCAGGAAGTTGAGGGGCTGGACCGCTTCGAGCAGGCCGGCGCCGAGCAGGGGAAGGATGGATTCCATCTCAGCGTGGCGGGGTCATCCCAGGGTCGTCTGGTTTCCTTGGATCCACCGCATTTTATGAATACATCAAATCATAGATCGGGTAGAACATGGGTTCGGTCCATGCCTTGGGCAGGGGAATCTTCAGCGCCCATTCAAACAAACAGAAAATAGCCACCGGGATCGCAATCGTGAGAACCAGGGTCAATCCCCAGGAATGGCGGCCGATGAATTTCAGGTAAAACAGCAGAAACAGAATCAGTGCCCCATACATCCCGAGCAGGTGGGTCAGGACCAGCAGAAACAGGATCGCCCCCGCGGAAGTGCCGACGACGAGCACCGTGTCGCGGGTCATGTAGAGCTCCCGGTTTCTCGATTCCGGGGTGGTCCCGAAAAACCATCGGACCAGCGTCGCAATGCAGGTCAGCAACATGCCCGCAGACAACCAGAATGACCAGGACCCGGACCCGGGTCCGCGCCCGTCAATCCAGCCAATATTCAGCTCGGCGCTTTTCACCATCAAACCGATGGAACAAAGCCCCATGATCACTGCCATGACGAGTTCTGCAGTCCGGACCGACACGTTGATGGTTATTTCATGGTTAGCGGCTGGTGCCCGGCAGCTGGCACAATGCCCGGCCAGCCGGGGACAAAACAGCACAATGGCCGGTATGACGCATGGACCACCCTGCGCCACACCGGCCGGTAAAAGGAGTTATTCTCCGGTGATGGCTGAACTGCCTACACTCTCGATGAGTTCCTTGTGAAGCATGATCTGGCTGGCATGGTATTCACCCAGGTCACTGCCCGCCAGCCAGGTATCACAGGCCAGCCCGTCATCCGTACAGAAGGTCTGCCACTCTTCCGAGTCAAAAAGCGTCTTGAACAGGTTGATGTACCACTCCTGCGCTTCTGCTGACATGCCGGGAGGTCCGTTGATGGAACGCTGCATGTAATACTGCATGTCGACACCGAGTTCCTTGGCAGTCGGCGTATCCGGATACGCAGGCAACCGTTCCGCGGTGAACTGCACCAGCGGTTTGGTATTGCCGGCCCGATGGAATTCGCTTTGTTCTGCCGGATTGTTCACCGTTGAATCAATATGTTTTCCCACCAGGTTTTTCGCCACGGTACCGCCCCCGGGAAAGGGGATGTACGTGACTTCATACCCGAATTCCTTTTCCATCATGGCCGTCAGGATTGAATCCTCCTGGCCGCTCCCGGTACCGCCGACTTTCCACTTGCCGCCGGCTGCTTTCACCGCCGCAACATAGCTGTCGAGGTCCGTGATGTCCGCCATGTCCGAGTGAACCCAGAGCAGGAAATTGTCCAGGGCCATGCGCCCGATCGGGGTAAAGTTGCTGACATCCACGCCAATGTCCTGAATGACCGGGGTGGTATAGAAACTGTTCAGTGTCACCAGTACAGTATGGTCGTCCCCTGCCTTGCCCTGCAGGTAGAGCAAGGCCTCGCCACCGGAACCGCCTGGTTTGTTGATCGGTATAAAGGGCCGGGGAGACAGGTCTTTTTGCTCAATCAGGCCCTGAAGCAGCCGGGCAATCTGGTCAGCACCGCCGCCGGCACCTGCCATGATGATGAATTCAACCGGCTTCTTGGGCTCCCAGGCCTGGGCCTTTGGCGCAAATGCCGTGACGGTAAACGCCATTGAAATGACCGCCGTCAGCATCAATGTTTTTGCAATTTTTTTCATATCGTATTCCAATTGGTTGGGTCTGTATGGATACTCCCGGCAATCTCACCATTCGCACCGCATATACTTGTTGACCGGGACCGGTCTATTGGTTCCGCGGGTAAAGGATATAGCATGGATATCCAGTTGTAAAGATTCGCAAAGCCTCCTGTCGCAAAGCCTCCTGTCACGAGCAAAGCCTCCGTGCCCGGGCAGTCCGGTCCCTTTTCGTGACCGGAAAGGGGACCGGTTCAGCGGGGCGGTCACGGTGGGCCACCGGGAAACCGGTCGGGAGAGCGATTCAGCCGGTGACGGGCAGGCCGCATCCGTGAAGGATTCCGGCCGTGCGGCAACGGACGGACACCGGATGGACACGACAGGATTCCCGGACACCGGGGATGACCGGACGGAAAGGGGGAACCCGTTTCCGAAACCAGCCGCAGCCCTTTATAATCCGGCATGTTTCGAACCCATTGCATTTTCTATCGAGGCCCATCCCTTGGCAAAATACGTGTTCACCATGAATGGTGTAGGAAAAGTGGTTCCGCCGAACAAACCGGTTCTCAAGGACATTTACCTGAATTTTTTTCCCGGTGCAAAGATTGGCGTCCTCGGATACAACGGTGCGGGGAAATCAACGTTATTGAGAATCATGGCCGGCCTGGATACGGATATCATTGGCGAAGCCCGCCCGCAGCCGGACCTCAAAATTGGTTACCTGGCCCAGGAACCGGAGCTGGATGAGACCAAGAATGTGCGCGGCAACGTTGAAGACAGCCTGGCGGATATCCGGAATGCCCAGGAAAAACTGGATGCCGTCTATGCCGCCTACGGCGAACCCGATGCGGATTTTGATGCCCTGGCGAGCGAACAGTCCCGATTGGAAAATATCATCCAGGCGGCCGATGCCCACAACCTCGACCACAAATTCGAGATTGCGGCCGATGCCCTGCGGCTGCCCCCCTGGGAAGCCGAAATCAGCACCCTCTCCGGCGGTGAAAAACGGCGGGTGGCCCTTTGCCGGTTGCTGCTGTCGAACCCAGACATGCTCATTCTGGATGAACCCACCAATCATCTGGATGCGGAATCCGTTGGCTGGCTCGAGCACTACCTGCATGAATTCGAAGGCACCGTGGTTGCGGTCACCCACGACCGGTATTTCCTCGATAACGTGGCCGGTTGGATACTCGAACTGGACCGGGGTCACGGCATTCCCTGGAAAGGGAACTATTCTTCCTGGCTGGAACAGAAGGCAACCCGCCTGGAGCAGGAAGAACGCGGCGAAGCCGCGAGAGTCAAGAACATGAACCGCGAACTGGAATGGGTCAGGTCCAATCCAAAGGGCCGCCACGCAAAAAACAGGGCCCGGCTCAAACGCTTTGAGGAACTGAGCTCCACGGACTACCAGAAACGGGCCGAAACCAGCGAAATCTACATTCCCCCCGGCCCCAGGCTGGGGGACCTTGTGATGGAAGCACGGGGGGTATCCAAGGCCTATGGGGACCAGGTCCTGTATGACAATCTCAGTTTCAGCCTGCCGAAAGGCGGGATTGTGGGGGTCACCGGACCGAATGGAGCCGGCAAGACCACCCTGTTCAGAATGATGACCGGGATGGAAAAACCCCTTTCCGGGGAGTTCCGGGTCGGTGAATCGGTGCGGATGGGATATGTGGACCAGTCCCGGGATTCCCTGGATGACACGAAAACCGTCTTTGAGGAAATCTCCGGGGGCCAGGACATCATGCTGGTGAACGGACACCCGGTGCCGTCCCGGCGATATGTGGGACGGTTCAATTTCAAGGGTACGGACCAGCAAAAGAAAGTGGGGTTGCTTTCAGGCGGAGAGAGAAACCGGGTACATCTTGCAAAGATTCTCGCCAGCGGCAGCAATCTGCTGTTGCTGGATGAACCCACCAACGATCTGGATGTGGAGACCCTCCGTGCCCTGGAAGAGGCGATCCTGAATTTTCCGGGTTGCGCCGTGGTGATCTCCCATGACCGCTGGTTCCTGGACCGGATTGCGACCCACATCCTGGCCTTTGAAGGCCATTCCCGGGTGGCCTGGTTCGACGGCAATTACAGCGAGTACGAACAGGACTACAAACGCCGGGTCGGCAACACTGCCACACCGCAGAGAATCCGGTACAAGCGGCTGAAGTAAACCGCCTTCGGCCCCTGGACGGGCCCGCATTCCAAATGAGGCCGCGGTCTCAGGAGGCGAGTCTGCGGCTCCGCAGGGAACGCAACCGCTCTTTCATCCTGGCCATCGATTCAGCCGTGCCATCGTGCCAACTCCCGAACAGCTTGTCCACCGGTGCAGTCGTATTGCCGTAGTTGAAATTGAAATGTTTGTGGTGCAGGTGGTGGAAGTGGTCTCCGGCTCCAACCCCGGCAGTGCCAACCAGCTGAAGCCGCTCAAAGCCGGAATGGGAAACGGCCGGGCTCAATCCCTGGAAGAAACCGGTCAGGATGATGATGATGGGATGAACGGGCACAATCCACCAGAGCATGAACACGCTGAAATACAGCAGGTGTTCAACGGGATGCATGGAAATCCCGGTCCATGGCCCGGTATTCACGTTTCGGTGGTGCAGTTCATGGGCCAGGTTGTACAGGGGAGGCCAATGCAGGGCACGGTGGACAAAATAAAAATGGAAGGTCGACCAGAAAAACACGGCCCATATCATCACGCCAAAATAGACCGGGGTTTCCGCAACGGGCATGACCGGCATCCGGCCGCTGGCATAGAGCCACAACGTGACCGATTCGTACAATGACCAGATGGTGCACCCGCTGACCACGCTCCAGAACACATTGTCCCGGGCCTGGTTCCGCCAGAGAAATTTCCGGTCGTCGGTCGCCAGCCAGTGCGCATTGAACTTGCGCGTCCGGTCCTGGGCCCTGCGCATATACAGCCACCAGTGCAGTCCCCCCGCAACCAGCCCCAGCAGTACGGCATTGCGCAGCCAGACCAACCCGATCCAGCCGGCAGACAAGGTGGACATCGATTCCATGGACGGCGTGAAAAAGAGCCAGGAAACGATGGCCAGTCCCAGGAAGATGAATCCCCAGGGAACCAGCATCTGGGTGGCCAGCCACCGGATGGCGGCAACGGGCCTGGGCGGCCAGGCATACAGCGGCGGGACTTCGATGGGCTCCGGGGGATGGTAGCCCCTGAGGCGGCTGGATGGATTCTGGCTCATTGGGAATTTCCGGTCTGTCAGGAAGTTTTCAGATAAATTATCGTATCAATGCCATCCCAAATCAATATGCCGGCCGGCGCGCTAATACTCCCGTTTTTTGCGGGCACCGTGATAGAGGATGGCCGCCCAGTTTTCATTCACCCGCCGACGGTTTTCAACTCCCGCCGGGTCCATGTCATGGCCCGGCCGGTCCAGGTACACGTGATGCGCCGTGTTGCGCGCACCCCGGATGGGCAGCCAGTAGTCTTCCCCCACCACCTGCCGGCAATCGGAGGGCGCATAGCACTGCAGGACCGCACCGATTCTGCGCTCACCGCTTTGATTGGGCCGGGAACCGTGAATCACCCTGGCATGATGCATCGACATCTGGCCGGGCCGCAGGACCAGGTCCACCCCGGCATCCTCATCGACCTCCAGGATTTCCTGTCCCCGGGTCAGGATATTGTCGTCATGAAACGTGTCGGCGTGTTGCCGGATTCTTCCCTTGTGGCTGCCCGGAATCATGCTCATACAGCCATTGTCCCGAGTGCTCGGGGTCAGTGCCAGCCAGGGAGTCACAAAATCATGGGGCGTAAGCCCCATGTACGTCGCGTCCTGATGCCAGCTCACATATTGACGGCTTTCCGATTCCTTGATGAACAGAACGGAGCCCCACAACACGATATCTCCACCGATCAGGTCTTCCACCGCGTCCACGATGAGCGGATGATGGGCCAGTTCGTCAAAAAACGGGAAGACCAGATGTGCATTGTTCCGGTTTTCCGCATTGACGGCATCGGGGTAACGGCTCTCGGCCTCCTCGAGCCGCTCCCGGTAGCCGGCGGCCTGTTCTTCGGTCATGATATCCACGGGGGACACAAACCCCTGTTCGTGGTAGGCGTCCACCTGTTGCCGTGTCAGATACTTGGGCATCTGCCAAGCATGCCATGAGTCGGGAATAATTTCGAGAGCCCTCTTGGGAAAACCCTCCGGGTCCCGCTCCCTGTGCCGGCCGGGTCAGGTCCAGTCAAGCATCACCTTTCCGCTGTTCCCGGACGCCATCACCCTGAATCCCTCGGCGTAGTCATCAATCTTCAGCCGGTGGGTGATGATGGGGGCGAGATTGATCCGGGTCTGCACCAGTGTGGTCATCTTGTACCAGGTTTCAAACATTTCCCGGCCATAAATCCCCTTCAGGTTGAGCATTTTGAACACGATCTTGTTCCAGTCCACTTCGAAGGCATTCGGAGAAATCCCCAGGATGGCAATCTTTCCCCCATTGTTCATCACGTCAATCATGTCCCGGAAGGCCGGGGCGGCCCCCGACATTTCAAGCCCCACATCAAACCCTTCGGTCATGCCGATCTGCTTCATCACATCGACCAGCGACTGCTCGCGGGCATCCACGACAAATTGCACCCCCAGCTTTTTCGCCAGGTCCAGCTTTGCCGGATTGATGTCGGTGATGACCACCTTGCGTGCACCCACCTGCTGGGCCACCACGGCCGCCATGATTCCAATGGTCCCGGCGCCGGTCACCAGCACATCCTCCCCGACCAGGTCGTAGCTCAGCGCGGTATGCACGGCATTTCCCAGCGGATCAAACAATGCCGCGGTCTCATCGTCCACATCCTCGGGCAATGCGAATACATTGTATTCCGGGATACACAGGAATTCGGCAAACGCGCCCGGCCGGTTCACGCCGACGCCGATGGTATTGCGGCACAGATGACCCCGCCCGGCGCGACAGTTCCGGCAGGCTCCGCACACCAGATGGCCTTCGCCGGATACCCGTTGTCCGGGCCGGTACCGGGTGACCGCACTGCCCACCTCTACAATTTCACCGCTGAATTCATGGCCGGTGACCATGGGCACCGGCACGGTACCGGCCGCCCACCGGTCCCAGTGGTAGATATGCAGGTCGGTTCCGCAAATCGCGGTTTTCCTGATTTTTATCTTGACATCGTTTGGGCCCGGGTCCGGCTCGGGAACATCCTCCATCCAGATTCCGGGTTCCGGTTTGGCCTTGACCAGCGCTTTCATCCCATCCTCCTGTTCGGTACCCGGTTCAGATCACACCCAGTTTTTTTCCGGACCGCCCGAACCGCTCAATCGCCCGGTCGATCTCGCCCGCGGTATGGGCGGCGGACATCTGAGTACGGATGCGCGCCTGGCCTTCGGGGACCACCGGGTAGGAAAACCCGATGACATAGACGCCCTGTGCAAGCAGGTCACCCGCCATTTCCTGGGCCAGCCCCGCATCGCCCAGCATCACCGGGATGATCGGATGCTCTCCCGGTACCAGGTCAAATCCAAGATCGGTCATGCCGCGGCGAAATCTCCCCGCATTCTCTTTCAGCCGGTCCCGCAAACCCTTTCCGTGTTCGACCATGTCCAGGACATGGAGTGACGTCGCGGCGATGACCGGTGCCAGAGTATTGGAAAACAGGTACGGCCGGGACCGCTGACGGAGCAGGTCCGCGACGGAGGCCTTCGCGCACACAAATCCCCCGGAGGCGCCTCCCAGGGCTTTTCCCAGGGTCCCGGTGACCAGGTCAACCCGCCCCTCCACGCCACAATGCTCGGGGGTTCCCCGGCCGTTCGGTCCCACGAACCCCACCGCATGGCTGTCATCCACCATGACCATCGCCCCGTACTGGTCGGCCAAATCACAAATTCCGGAAAGATTCGCGATGGTCCCATCCATGGAAAACACCCCGTCGGTTGCGATCAGCCGGAACCGGGCTTCCCGGGCGTCGTGCAGTTTTGCCTCCAGGTCGGACATTTCATTGTTCCGGTACCGGTATCGCCGTGCCTTGCACAGCCGGACACCGTCAATGATGGAGGCATGATTCAGGGCATCCGAAATGATGGCATCGTCTTCGCCAAGCAGGGTTTCAAACAGGCCCGCGTTGGCATCAAAACAGGAAGAATACAGGACGGTATCCTCAAAACCCAGAAACCCGGAGATCCGCGCTTCCAGGTCCTTGTGGGGCTGTTGGGTCCCGCAGATAAACCGCACAGAGGCCATTCCATACCCGTAGGTTCCGAGTGCCCGCTGTGCCTGTCTGACCAGTTCCGCATTGTCGGCAAGACCAAGATAGTTGTTGGCACACAGATTGAGTACCGACTGACCGTCCTTGACATCGATTTGTGCCGACTGGGCGGAGGTGATGACCCTTTCCGATTTGTACAGGCCGTGCTCCCGGATCCGGGTCAGCTCGTCATTCACAAATTCATTAAATCGGATATCCACGGGCCTGTAAAACTGGTTGGGTCTGCCTGGTTGACCGCCGGAAAACCGGTACCGCATCCATCGTTACACCTCTTGCACCGGACAGCACCTATAGTATCGAGTCACTGCATTGATTTCCAAACTTTTTTCAAGCGATTTTCCCGCGGGGAACGCAACCGGCCGGCCATCTTGCCTGCCGGTGGCCACCGGCTACCGGCCAACTCCACAGACGGCCATTTTCGCCCTGCCCCCGGCCGCGGGTCCTGGAAAGACTTTGCCGGTCAACTCTGCTACATTCCCCGTGGCATGGTTCGGGACAGAAGGCATGAAATCATATCAAACCCTCCGCTACAGTGTGGGCAATGGCATCTGCACGATCCGGCTCGACCGCCCGGAAAGCCTGAATGCGATGAACCGGCAACTCGTCCGGGAAACCGGGGCGGCATTTGAACAGGCCAATCATGACGACCGGGTCAATGTCATTGTCTTTACCGGTACCGGCCGGGCGTTTTGCGCAGGCGATGACCGGCGTGAACATGTACACCCGGAAAACGAGGCCGCTGCAAGAAGATGGGTCGAATCCATACAAAAGGTGACCCGGGAAATCGTGCTGGGAGAGAAACTGGTGGTTGGCGCGATTAACGGGTGGGCCGTGGGA
>WTGA01000048.1 GCA_011523765.1 Gammaproteobacteria bacterium | reverse complement strand
CAATTAAATCAATCAGTTATATTTTTTTTGGTGCCGAATCGCGGAAGTCGGGCTAGGCCCTTTGGTGATTGTTTTTCTTCAGATAATTGCATTTGCATTGGTTGCCAAAAAAATGGGGATGGGGGAAGTCGTGCAATTGATTAACAGAATGGTTTCAACCATTGCCAAAACAGCAAAATAATAACCCCGTCATTTTATCTTTATAATTCCCTTTTATTCAGGTTCAAACGGCTCCGGCCTGGGAAACCTGGACAGAGTATCGAAACGGGTAAGATCCATGTGGCTCCGTGTATACAGCTCGGAAGGGTCTCGTGCGGGGTTGTAGTCCCAGCTCTGGTACCGCCCGATCCGCAATGCCCCGTAAACGGCCCGCCGCCGGGCCTGGTCCGCCACCACATTTTCCTGTACTCGGCCAACATCCCAGTGTGTTGTGGCGTCCTTTCGAAAACCCTCCAGCACGGCGGCATGATCCGGATGCCCGGCGAGGTTCACCTGTTCATCCGGATCGTTCTCCAGGTCGAACAGCTGTTCCGGGTCCGTCGGGCAACCAATGTACTTGTAGCGGCCATGCCGGATCATCAGCATCGGCGCCTCCGTGCCTTCCGCCAGGTATTCACTCACGGCCCGGTCCGGGTCCCCGCCATTTCCGTTCTGGCACAACGGCCACAGCGACCGGCCATCCAGCGGGTCGATGGGCAATGGTTTTTCCGCACCGGTCTCCTCGGCGGCAATATCCATCAGGGTAGGCAGAATATCCACATGGGCCACCGCCTGCCGGACCCGGCGCGGCACCATGCCGGACGGATGGTAGACAATCGCGGGAATACGGCAGGACCACTCCCGGAATGACATCTTGTACCACAGGCCGAACTCGCCGAGCATATCGCCATGATCCGAGGTCAGGATGAGCGTGGTATTCCCGGCCATCCCGCACTCATCCAGGGCATCCCGCAACCGACCGAGCCACTCGTCAATGTAGGAAACATTGCCATAATACGCTCTTCGTGCACGGATGATATCCTCGTCACCGATCCGGATGGCATCCACATCAATCGCCTTTTCAAGCCGCCGGTTGTGGGGGTCCTGCTGGCCCGCCCCCGGCCTGGGCACGGCAGGCAGTGAAATATCGACGTTGTCGTAGAGGTCCCAGTATTTCTGCCTGGTCGCATAGGGATCATGGGGATGAATGAAACTCGCCACCAGGCAGAGCGACCGGGGGTCTTCACGGCGGGCATGGTCATAAATGGCATGCAGGGCCTGGTGCCCGACCTCATCATCGTAAGTCAGCTGGTTGGTGACTGCCGCAACACCCGCCTGGGCAACGCTGGACATGTTGTGGTACCACAAATCAATGCGTTCAGCCGGATTCCTCCAATCCGGCACCCAGCCAAAATCCGCGGGATAGATGTCCGTGGTCAGCCGTTCCTCGAACCCATGCAGCTGATCCGGACCGACGAAGTGCATCTTGCCGGACAACACGGTGCGATAGCCCATCAGCCGCAGGTAGTGTGCAAAGGTCGGCATGGTGGCGGGCATATAGGCCGCATTGTCGTACCCGGCACAACGTGAAATATTTTGCCCGGTCATGAAGGCATACCGGGCCGGCGTACACAGGGGACTGCTGCTGTAGGCGTTTTCGAACAGCACGCCCTGGCCGGCCAGCCGGTCAATATGCGGACTGACCACTTCCGGGTTGCCGTAACAGCCGAGTGCCTTGGCGGTGAGCTGGTCCGCCATGACGACCAGGATATTGTGCTGTCTTGATTTGGAATTCATCCGGGGGATGCCGCCAGTTCAGGAAAGGAGATGTATCCGGTTTTCGGGAACAATTCAACCCATCGGGGTAATTTCAATCGAAGGCCGGATATTCTGATAGTCCAGTGAGGCCGGGTCGGCATACACCTCGCCGGGAGCGGCCACGATCATGATGCGGCTCGACAGGGTCTCGAAATCGTTTCTGAAATGGACCGAACTCTTCACCACCACCAGGTCAAACGTTTCCGGTTCAATGCCGAGATGCCGGAAGTGGGCCTGGTCCGCCGTTTGGATCGGTTTTGAGCAGACGACCACCCGGATGCCGGAGATGTCGAGCAATGCGGTCAGGCCCATCTCCATGTTCGCTCCCCGGTACATGGGCCCGGTTGCCGTAAATCGCCCGTCACTCAAATTTTCCACCCTGGCATGGGTGTGCAACGATGCCCGGCCAACGGTCCCGGCGTTGCTGTCTATGCCGATTTCGATCCGGCTGCCGATCCCTGATTGATGGGCGGCGGCGGCAATCCCGGCATTGTTGATGACTCCGATGAGGGCATTTTGCACCTGATGTGCCATCATGGACCGCAATATACCGATGGTATCGCCGGCCCCGCCCCCTCCCGGATTGTCCTGGGTGTCCGCGATCACCACCGTTCCGCCATCGCTGGCAATGAATGCCATGGCTTCCTTGATGCCTTCGTCCACATCCCAGATCTTTTCTGAAAAATTCGGCCGCTCTTCCCGGATACGGGCAACCAGCCTGTCCACTGCCTGATCGACCTCGGCCTGGTGATGGCCATAACCCACTACCGCGGGGCCCGCATCATGGATATCCGAAAGATGGAATCCACAGGCGAACGAAAGGGACGGCACGAGGGGATTGATCCACCGCGGAAATTCACGGTAAATGGACCGGCAGGGTTCGATGAGCGTACAGCCGGTATTCAGCGGAATCAGGAAATCAATCTGCCGGAAGGATTTGAAGATCGGACAGGGATTGTGCAGGTAATCACACAAATACTTCGCGACCCGGTATCCCGTCCGTCCCATGTCGACATGCGGGTACGTACGAAAGATATCGATCACGGTCGCATTTTCCACCATCCGGGCCGTCACATTGGCATGCAGGTCAAGACTGATGAATACCGGAACATCCCGGCCAACCAGATCGACCAGCCTGGACAGGAACTCTCCCTCGCCGTCCTGGAGATGCTCACAGACCATGGCACCGTGCAGGTCAAGGTAAACCCCGTCCACAGGGAGTGCCTGCTCCAGAAGGCCCAGCATTTTTCCGCAGATCCTCTCAAAGGCATCCTCCGTGACATAAGAGCACGGTGTGGCCGAACACCACAGCAACGGCACCACCTGGTGTTGCGCTTCCTCGAATGCCCGGATCGCCCCGGCGACGGGCAGGTGCACCTCCCTGACGGCATCCAGCACGGGCGGGCCGGATGTCATGGCCGGCCATTCATCGGCACAGACAAACGATTCGTATCCGGCCCGGATCGTGGCGAAAGTATTGGTTTCATGTTGCCAGCCACCCACAGCTATTCGCGCCATTTTCCTGCTCCCGGAATCAATGTTTTTGGGAAGTTCTGAATCCACCGGCCGGATTCGTCCAGATAGGGGAAGAGGGGAGGATTCTATCCCAGAACCATGCCGCCGGGGCGATTTTCAACGCCTGTCCTGCGGTCCGGAATCACCCCGGATTTTTCCGGCGGTTTCCGGAGTCAGGGGTGGCGGCCCACATGGCGGCAAACGCGATACTCAGGAATGCACCCATGCCGACGGTGATGCCGATCGCCTCCAGTGGCGGGGTCCGGGAGAAGACCAGGATGCCAAAAACCAGGACCGTGGTGACCCCGCAGACCCAAAGCGACCGGAAAGTCGTCTCCCATTCGTCCCGGTTTTCCGGCAACCGATTAAAAAACAAGGCATAGTCCAGGCCCAGTCCAACGACCAGCAAGAGTGAAACCAAATGAAATATGCTTAATGGATTGCCGGAAAAAACCAGTACGGCCGCGGTCACTACCGCCCCGGCAAACGCCGGAACCATGATTTTCAGTGGCCGCTTCATGTTCCCGAAAGCCAGGGCCAGCACCAGGTAGATCAACAGGATGCACAGGATCATCGCTTTCGACACCCGGTCCACGCTGCGGGCGACCAAATCGGTGGATGCCGTTTTGAGGTGCAGGTAATACACGCCGTCATGCTGGTCGGCAAAGGCCTGCAACTTGGCACCATCCCTGACATCATGCAACAGGACCACACCACCGGCCTCCTCTTCGAAATCGAACAAGAGCGGTTTCAGCTTTTTGTCGATGGTGGTCCCCTCCAGCATGGCCGGCTCGACCAGCGCCATCCGGGCCGTCCCGGCCGCTTCCTCCAGAAAGGGCTCGAAAACACCGGGGCGAAAGGGGAAATCCTCCATGGCCTCCTCCAGTCGGCGGCGCAGGGTTTCCCCATCCACCATTTGTGACTTTCTGGACATTTGTGTTTTCTTGCTCGGAAGGAAATGCGCCGCCATGTCGTAGCTGCCCATTGCACCCTGTTCCACCAGGCGGTCAAGGTGGGCCTGCAATTTCTCGCTTTCCTGCAACACCGCTTCCTGGTCTGGTGCCACGATCACCAGCATGCTCCCGCCGTACCAGAACCCCAGGTCATCCCGCAAAAGCTTGCCGTCCGCCCGGCGCTGGTCCTTGATGGGACTGAGTGAATCCACGTTCAGGTGCAAAATCGGCTGACTGGAAACCAGCAGGGCCGTCATGGCCAGAACCAAACTGCCGACCACCACCCATTTCAGTCTTTTCGCGTTCTGGCCGACCTGTTTCAAAAAGCGATGCAGCCCGGGCAATCCCTGCCGCGGATTTTCATCGTGGTGCACCAGGAACGGCAACACCCACCGTGCGAAGCCTGCTGCCGTGATCAGCCCAACAATGGTGAACCAGCCGAGCTGCTGCAAACCGCCAAATCCGGAAAGCAAGAATGCAGCGTATGCGATCACCGTCGACAACACCCCGAGCCGGAGCGTGCGCCATATTTTCCGGGTCCGGTTTTGACGGCCTTCTCTTTGGCCTCTGAAACCAGTCAGCAGATGGATGGGGTAATCCACGACCACCCCGGCCAGAGTGATTCCGAATGCCAGCGTAATACCATGAATCTGGCCATGGACAAGCAGTATGGCTGCAGTGGCCACGATCACGCCGGAAACCAGCGTACAGGCGATCAGGACCAGCGAGCGCAGGGAGCGGTAAACCATCCACAAAAACAGCAGCACCAGGGAGACCGCCATCAACGTCAACTGTTTGACATCCTCATGAATGTCCTCTCCGCTCTCCACGGCAAACGTGGCGGGACCGGTCATGGTCATTTCCAGACCGGGGATTTTTATTTTTTCATAGGTCTCCCTGATTTCCATCACCGCATCAACCTGGTTCTGCAGTTTGGAAATGTCCGAAGCAATCTCAACCAGCACCAGTGTCCTGGACAGGTCATCCGAAAACCAGACTCCGAACATTTCAGCCGGGCGCTTGTGCCGGCTTATTTTTCCCTGCCACTCCTCCAGTAACGCGGTCACTTCCCCGGTCGGGTCGTTGCGCAAAAACCTTTTCTCCACCGATGCCGAGGAAGAGGCCAATCCTTCCAGTCGCGCCTGCAATGAAGACTTGAGCCCTGCAACCGAAAACCGTTCAGTGAGATCATGGTGCGTCAACAGGTAGCGGTGCTTTTCCAGGAACGCCAGGGCACGATCGCTTAAATTGCGGGCGTTGTTCGTGACCTGGCCGAATGTGCCGGACTGTCCGAGTCTGGCGACCGCACTCTTGTTGAAATCGGCCAGTGCCTCGGTATCCAGCCCGGAAAACGCCAGGAATATGATATTTGCGGAGGCCCCGTTGTCCAGCTGATACCACAACAGCCGTTCGAACTTGGAATCCGGTTCAGGCAAAAACAGTGCGAGGTCGGTGGATACCCTGAACTGGGTCAAGACAACGAAAAGGGCGGCGATCACTGCGCATACGATCAATGCCCCCTTTGTACGCGCCGCATTCACAAAAGCCGATTCAGGATGATTGAAGTAACCGGTAAGTCAGATGAAGGATGGTTTCATCGCCATCGGCATGGATTGTAACAATTTCATTCACCCGGGTACTTTCTCCGGACAGCGTTATTTTCACTACCGACTCCAGGATCGCCTCTGATCTCGGGACCAGGCTGAGCTGCCAGTGGTCGCGTGCACCGGAAAGGTCCATTTCAAAATTCTCGAGCAGCATGCCGAAATTTCCCGCCAGCAAAGCCCGGATGCTTTCCACCGTGGCCTGCAGCAGGACATGGGATTGCACGGAATATCGCCGGACCAGGGTGGTCTCCTCCCCTTTCCCCTCCTTGAGGACCTGTTCAACGAGCATTTCGTCCCCGCTGATCAGTACCCTTTCCGTGACCGGTTCAACCGTATTTTTCAACAGGTAGTCGGGGGCCCGATATTCCATGTTTCCTTCCACAACCAGGTCAATGAACAGAAATGCGGATGACCGGGTTTCAGCAAAGTCGAGTTTCACATGGGTAATCTGTGAAAGCTCTTTCATCAGGGTTTCCGCATTCCAGTCGTCATCCGATGCGATACACTGGAAACTGCCTGCAAGACACAGGGGCAGGGAAAATGCACAGGCCCTGTACAGACCGGTCTGGGAAACCCTCACCCATGCCAGGATTCTTTCAAGGGATGGCACAACTAGCCTGGCTGCGGTCATGGGAGGGATCGGGGACAAAGGGGACGATTATAGGGGGACCGCCCCGGTAATTACAGGGGCGGGCGCAAACCGGTACGGTATTTCCACAAGGGGGACGAACGCCTCGCCCGGCATCAGCCGTCTTTTTGCCGGCCATCCTTTGGGAAAATACCCCCATCCAGTGAATTCCCGACGACCACGACGGTGAGCAGCAGCATGGCACCTGCCTGGTGCGCCACTCCCAGAACAGGCGGAACCCCGGACAACAGGGTGGCGATACCCAGGCCCAGCTGGACCGCCACCGTAATCACCAGGCACCCTGCAGTGGTTTTCCTTGCCGGGTCTGTCGAATGTCCCAGTTGCCGGGCATATCCCAGGATGGCGATCAACACCCCCACCGCCAGCAGCCGGTGAAGAAACTGGATGGCCACCGGGTTTTCCAGGAAATTCCGCCATCCCGGGGACAGGGCCATCATCTGGTCCGGCACCCAGTCCGCCCCCATTTTCGGGAAAGTGTTGAAGATGAATCCCGCTTTGGTTCCGGCAACAAAAGCCCCGCTGACGATCATGAGCAAGACGGCGGCCAATGCGATTTTTCCCATGGTGGCGGAGACCGGGTCCCGGGGTCCCCGGCGAATCACCAGTTCACAGACAATCCGGACCATGTATGCGTAGATCAGTACCGCAACCAGCATATGCAGGGCCAGCCGGTACTGGCTGACCCGGGGATTGTCCACCAGCCCGCTTTGTACCATGTACCAGCCGATCAATCCCTGCACGGCACCGAGGAGAAGCAGCAACCAGAGATGGCCCGGCAATCCGGGCACAAGCTTCCCGGTACACAGAAAAACCAGGAACGGAACGAAGAACACGATGCCGATGACACGGCCCAGGACCCGATGGGAATACTCCATGTAATAGATGAACTTGAATCCCTCCAGGTCCATGTCCGGGTATACAAGCCGGTATTCCGGAAACGCCTTGTATTGCTCAAAAACCTCCGCCCAGGCCCGGGCATCCATGGGAGGAACCACGCCCATCAGCGGCTTCCAGTCCACCATGGACAATCCGGAGCCTGTCAATCGCACGCCCCCCCCCAGCAGCACCGTCGCCAACACCAGAACGCAGCAAACCACCAGCCAGATGGCCACCGGCCCCGGGGATGGCATGCCGGGCCGGGTCATGCCTGGAAACCTGGAAAGCATCCTTGCCGTGCCGCGGGACCGCCTGTGCTTCAGCCGGGGACTGGAGAGGCGTTACGGATTCCAGCGCTCGAAAACCAGGGAACAGTTCGTGCCGCCAAAACCGAAACTGTTGCTCATGGCCACATTGATCTCCCTGTCCGTCATGGTTTCCGTGACAATGGGAAACCCGGCTGCCCCTTCATCCAGGTTTTCTATGTTCGCCGTTGCCGCGATAAATCCGGATTCCATCATCAACAGCGTGTAAATGGATTCATTGACGCCCGCCGCACCCAGTGCATGGCCACTGAGAGACTTGGTCGCACTGATTGGCGGACAATTTCCATCAAAAACCTCGGCGATCGCCTCCAGTTCCCGGATATCACCGACCGGAGTACTGGTCCCGTGGGCATTGATGTACTGGATCGGGTGGTGAAGGGACTGCATGGATTGGCGCATGCACCGCACCGCACCGTGCCCCGAAGGCTGGACCATGTCATGTCCGTCGGAAGTCGCACCGTATCCAACCAGTTCCGCATAAATCGGCGCGCCCCGGCGTTGCGCGTGTTCCAGGTCTTCCAGCACCACCACCCCGGCTCCTCCGGAGATCACAAACCCGTCCCGGTTCTTGTCATAGGGCCGTGAGGCCGTTGCCGGGGCATCATTATAGTTTGAAGACAGGGCATTCATGCCGTCAAACAGTACCGACAGGGACCAGTGCAGCTCCTCTCCGCCACCGGCAAACACAACATCCTGCTTGCCGAGCTGAATGAGTTCCGCACCATGGCCGATGCAGTGGGCGCTGGTTGAACAGGCGGAACTGATGGAATAGGAAACACCCCGTATCTTGTAGGCCGTCCCGAGACAGGCGGGAATCGTGCTGGACATGGTTTTGGTGACCATGTAGGGACCCACCCGCCGGACGCCCCGCTCACGCAGGGTATCCGCCGCCTTGACGATATTTTCCGGTGAAGCCCCGCCCGTTCCCAACAGCAAACCCGTTCTTTCGCTGCTGATAATGCCTTCGGTCAACTGCGCGTCCTCGATGGCTTCCTGCATGGCAATATAGCTGTATGCGGCGGCATCCCCCATGAACCGATACAGTTTCCGGTCAATCATGGACCGTGCATCAATTTCGATGGCGCCGTGAACCCGGCTGCGCATCCCGAGGTCCGCATAGTCCTGGCAGTGGACGACTCCGGATCGACCCGTCATGAGCGCCTGCCGGACCTCCTCTTTGTTGTTCCCCAGGCTGGAAACAATCCCAAAGCCGGTGATCACGACTCTTTTCATGTCAATTCCACCCGGCACCCACGCCGTTCGGGTTGTTTCAAAAAAGGCATTGATCGATCATAACACGGGTTGGAGAATGGCAAATCCAGACGGTTCAATACGGTTTTCGAACCTCCAGCAGATAGCGGCCGACCCCTCAACGACGAACCCGAGAATCAGAAATTCTCGGTGTTTTTGAACAAACCCACCCGGAGGTCCTTGCAGTCATAGACAGGATGACCATCCGCATATACCTTGCCGTCGGCGATGCCCATCACCAGTTTTCGCATGATGACCCGCTTGAAATCAATCCGGTAGGTAATGACCTCGCAACTCTTGGTGATCTGGCCGCTGAACCGGATCTCTCCCGCGCCCAGGGCACGCCCATGTCCTTCACCCCCTCTCCATCCCAATGAAAACCCGACCAGTTGCCACAAGGCATCGACTCCCAGGCAACCCGGCATGACCGGGTCGCCTGCAAAATGACAGGCAAAAAACCATAAATCGGGATTTACATCCATTTCAGCGAGGACCATTCCTTTTCCATGCTCCCCGCCATCCTCATCAATGTGGGTGATTCGGTCAAACATGAGCATGTTGGGAAGCGGCAGCTGTGCATTGCCGGGTCCAAACAACTCCCCGTGACCGCATGCAAGCAATTCTTCCGTGTCGTACTGACTCTTTTCTTGCTTCAATGGATTTCCTCTTTCCCTAAAATAGTGGATAACATTTTAATGGAATTCAGGCTGGATTTTAACCCAAACGGGAAAACTATAGTATCCGGGCAACGGGCGGTCCCGGCCGCCCTGGCGCCGGGACCCTTTCAGTGCGATGCAGCGGGGATTCCGGGTGGCACCGGCCGGTTCCCGCTTCAGGACTTCTGCCGTGTGCAGTCCGAATCCGGCTCCCGGTCCCGTGACCGGCCCGGGGCCGCTCTTGTGGATGGCCGATGGCCCGGCCTATCCGCCAATGTAGGACATTTCGACTTTCTGCGGCTGCTGGACCATCACCTGTCCCGCCGGGTTCGGATTCCGTTTCATCGAATATTGATCGTTTCGGTTTTTCCACACCGCCGAGATTCTTTGCCGGATTTCCTCTGCGGGCAGCCCGGCCACGAGAAATTTTTTCAGGTCCACCCCGCTGCCGGCAAACAGGCAGGTGAACAGTTCTCCTTTTGCGGACAGCCTTGCCCGGCTGCAGTCCCCACAAAAGGGTTGGGTGATCGAGGAAATGATCCCGATCTCCCCCTGGCCATCCTTGAACCGCCATCTCTTGGCAACTTCCCCGTCGTATTGCCCGTCCAGTGGTTCCATGGGAAACACCGCACTGATTTCCCCGAGGATATCCCGGGCACCAAACACCTTGTCCATGTTCCACTGGTTATGGTTGCCGACATCCATGAATTCGATGAATCTCAATATCGCCCCGGACCCGCGAAAATAGGACACCATCGGCAGGATATCCGTTTCGTTTACCCCCTTTTGGACCACCATGTTGATTTTCACCGCCCTGAATCCCGCTTCCAGTGCATTGCGGATGCCTCCCAGAATATCCTCGAGCGGGTAGGGGATTTCGTTGATTTGTTCATAGATGTGCGGCGTCAACGCGTCCAGGCTGATGTTGATACGTTCGATCCCCGATTGTTTCAGGGATTCTGCGCGTTTCCGGGTGAGCAGGGAGGCGTTGGTGGTAATCGCGACATCTTCTATCCCCGGGATGACGGCAATGATACCAATGAGTTTTTCAAGGTCCTTTCTCAACAACGGTTCGCCGCCGGTAAGGCGGATTTTCCGCACGCCGAGTTCTGCAAACACCTTCACCAGCAACTCGATCTGTGCATGCGTAAGCAACGCGCTGGATTTCAGGAAAGGATATCCCTTTCCAAAAATATCCCTGGGCATGCAATACCCGCACCGGAAGTTGCACCGGTCTGTGACCGATATTCGCAAGTCATGGAGTGGACGCTTTAACGAATCCCGCAACAATCTGATTCCCCGACAATCAATGAGTTCAACCCGTATGCAGCTATTCTACCCGTATCCGCCACCGGCGGCATGGAATATTTCGGGCCGTCAATCCGGGGGTGGTTTCACCCGCCCTGAATGGATGGCCAGACGGTCAGGACATCTCCCTCTTCCAGTGGCTGATCCCGGTCCTCTTCAGGCAGGAAAACACCATTTCGCATCACCGTGCGGACCTCTTCGTCCGGAACCCGGTATCGTGCCAGAATCTGTCGTGGGGAGGTACCGGGATCGACCTGTACAGCCATGGCATTGCCCTCAACCGACCTCGGCAGATATTCCATCAAACTCGAGAAAAATTTTACCGTTATGTTCATCTTCAACCTCCCCCGCGCTGCAAATATCGCCTGAAACGGTCCAGGAAATTCCGGTATTCAACTCCATCAAAATTCCTGAACTCAATGTTAACACGGGTCGTTGGAATACGGATCGAGGCAATGCGGCGCACCGATTCAGGCTCCAGGGTCAAGATGGCAACCGGCCCGCCGGGATGCATGCCGGCAGCCAGGGAATAGGAGGACTCGGAAATCCGCCTGACCGCATACGGCGCCACCGCCGATTCCAGCTCCCGCAACAATTCCGCATGGGAGTACCCCATCTCCGCCTCGTACCGGAAGACTTCGTGACCGCTCATCCTCCCGCCACAGGCGGCCAGATTGCCAGGGTGTCGTTGGGTTTCATTGGCAGGTCCCGGCTTTTTTCATCGACGTAGACCCCGTTCACCAGCACCAAATGGACCTCGGACCGGGGAACACGGTACTGGTCAATCACCTGGTAGGGCGTGGTGCGGTCCTCCACCTGGACCTGAATGGTGTTCTTGACCGCCCCTTCCGGCAGATACTCCATGAGTGTTGCAAACATTTTAACGGTGATTTGCATCGTTGCCCCGACTTCCAGGAAAGATCAATGGTTTCCGATGGCGTCCGTTCGCCCCGGCAACCCGGCAGCAGGAGGACCGCTTTTCCTACCCCTGGCTCACCGCCAGGTAGGCCTCCATGACCAGCAGCGGATTTTTCATTAAACGGTCTTTCCAGCGTCCGAGACGGAATCGTCCCTGGACCAGGCCCCGGATGACCCCGACATGCTGCGTCAGCCCCAGGGTATTTGCGCCCACCAGCCGGTCACCGTCAAACTGGAGCTGGATATACCGAAATGCCTCTTCATCCACCAATGTCGCCGTATCCCCCCCTTCCACGCCTTGCCACTGGCCGTACGAAGACGAAATCAGCCCGATGGTATCCAGGATATTCATCAGTACACTGCCCGGATGCGTCACCGAGCCATGGTTGGCCATGTTGTGGGCCGCCACCCGGCCATGTTCCACAGCGGTGGGCTGAATGGCCTGGACACTGTACTCCCCCGTGGAAAAATCACGCCCGCATGCCACATCCCCCGCCGCATAGATGCCGGGCACGGACGAACACATGTGCCGATCCACCACGACCGCGCCGTCGGAAAGTTCCACCCCGGAGCCTTCGAGAAATTTCGCATTGGCCCGGACACCCGCCGCGGAAATGACCAGCTCGGCATTCACCTCACGTCCGCCGCTGATCCTCACTTTCACCGGGCCGCCTGCATCTTCAATGGCTTCAACCTGGGCATTGGTCATGACGTTGACCCCCTTCTCCCCGCACCAGCGTTCCAGCAACGCACCGCAGGTTTCGTCCAGCATTCTGGGCACCATGCGGTTGCCCATTTCAATGACCGTCAGTTTCACCCCCGCCGACACCAGCGCCTCCAGGATAATGCAGCCAATGAATCCGGCACCGATCAGCACCACGGATGCACCGGGTGCGCACCCCCGGGAAATCTTCCTGGCATCCTCGAGCGTCCAGCAGTTGGTCACCTTTTCATGGTCAATCCCGGAAACGGGAGGCAGGATGGGGACCGAGCCGGTCGCCACCAGCAGCCGGTCGTACGACACGGCACCCCCGCCGGTCAACCACAACTGTTTGTCCCGGGTGTCCACCGATGCCACCGTGTCCGCCACCACCTCTATGCTGTGGTGGACGAAGTGGCCCGGTTGTTTTCGCAGGTACGTCCCCGCTTCATCAATGTGGTCACTGAGCAAATAGGGAATGGCCATCCTGGAATAGGGCGGCTCCGGCTCATCCCCGATCATCGCAATCTCCGCTTCCGGGTCCAGCTTGCGCAATGTTTCCGCGGCCACCACCCCTGCGGGCCCGGCCCCGACAATGACGTGTTTCATGCCGGCAACGAGAATTTCTGCCTGGTTTCCCGGGTCACCTGGCCGTCCGGCGTCCATCCGCGCAACGAATAGTATTCCGGCAACATTTCGTCCAGGCCGCAAACCTTGCCTTCCGCCGGGCCGGTTTTGGCCGCTTCTTTCAGGAGCCTTGCCGGCAGGTTGTCATCGGCCCCGGTCAGTCCGGCTTTCATGTTGTAATCCCTCTCGAGATTCCATACGCGTTCGCCGGCTTCGACCAGACGCTCAACGGTCCACTCGCCATCACAGGCCGCATCCATCTGCGGGGCCATATTGTCCAAAGACCACGCGAAAGTGGTGAAGACACACAGTCCCATGGAATCGACGGCGGCCGTGGCATCCTGGAATGCCTTGACCAGACCGGCTTTTCCTTCCGTCTCGAGCGGGTCGGTCTTTTCCGGAATCCCCAGGATTTCGGAGGCAACGGTATAGCTTCGGAGATGACATGCGCCACGATTGGAGGTCGCGTACGTCAATCCCATGCCCTGTATTCCCCGGGGGTCATAGGCCGGAAACTCCTGGCCCTTTACGGACATCGACAGCCCGGGATGCCCGTACTTTTCGCACAGCTTTTTGGAACCCATTCCGATCTCCTTGCCGAATCCCTCACCGGCCGCCACTTTTTCCACACACCAGGCAAGGGCTTCTGAAGACCCGAAGCTGAGATCCATGCCGCCGGTATCCTCGGTGGTAATGGCACCCAGGTCAAACAGGTCCATGGCCGCACCGACCGTGGCCCCGAATGAGATGGGGTCCATGCCGTCTTCATTGCAGACAAAGTTGGCATAGGTCAGGGTATCGAGATCATCCACCCCCGTGGCCGCGCCCAATGCCCAGGCCGCCTCGTATTCCAGGCCGCCGGAGTTGCCCCAGTATTCGGGCTTGTTTTCGACCGTAAAGTGCCCCTTGTCAATGGTGGAAATCCGTCCACAGGCGATGGTGCAACCAAAACAGGCCGCGTTGGTGGTCAGGTTGGGCTTTCCATCACTTTCACGCGCCTCCAGCATCGCCTCGCCGGAAATGTTGTTCGCACCCTCGAACTGGACATCCCGCATATTGTGGGTCGGCAGCGCCCCCACTTCGTTGATGACATTCATCAATACCTGGGTGCCCAGGGCAGGCAGTCCCTGCCCGGTGACCGCATTCTCCGCAAGCACCTGCTTTTGTTCGGCGACACTTTTCATGAAGCGGACCGGGTCCTTGATATTGCCGACTCCCCGTGTTCCGCGCACCGAGACGGCCTTGAGGTTCTTGGATGCCATCACCGTGCCCACGCCGGAGCGCCCGGCGGCACGGTGGAGATCATTGATGATGGCGGAATACAGGCACCCGGCTTCCGCCGACCGTCCGACTGCGGCCACCCTGACCTGGGGGTCCTGTACCGCGGCATGGATCAGTTTGTCTGTTTCCCAGACTGTTTTTCCCCATAAATCATCCGCCGGAATGATCTCGGCTTTCTCGTTCTCAATGTGCAGCCGTACCGGCGACCCGGCTTTTCCTTCGAAAATGATCATGTCCCAGCCGGCGGACTTCAATTCCGCACCGAAAAATCCGCCGGAATTGGAACACGCCACGGCCCCCGTCAGGGGACTTTTGCAAATCACGGAATACCGCCCCCCGGTGGACACGGCGGTCCCAGTCAGGGGTCCGGTCGCAAAGATCAGCTTGTTGTCCGCCCCGAGTGCATCGCAGGTGGGATCGGTCTCTTCGACCAGGTAACGGGTCCCCAGCCCTCTTTGTCCGATGTATTGGGCTGCCCAATCCATGTTGAGCGGTTCTTCGGCCACCTCGCCATTCGTGAGGTTGACGCGCAAAATTTTCTTGGTCCAGCTCATGATTCTACCCCCTTGCAGACGCTGCATTATCGGTTTTAGCCGCCCATGCCCGCATTTTGTCCAGGCCGGTTGCATCGGCATCGACATAGACGATGGCATCGGTCGGACAGGCCTCGGCACACTTGGGGTCTCCCCCGCACAGATCACACTTGATCACTTTTCCCGTATCCTGGTTGTAGTTTACCGTGCCGAAAGGACAGGCAATGGTACAGACCTTGCAGCCGACGCAGACGGAGTCCGCAACTTCCATGGCCCCGGTCGCCTTGTTCATGACGATGGCCTCGACCGGACAGGCGTGCAGGCACCAGGCCTCGTCGCATTGTGTGCAGGTATAGGGAACAAATCGACCTTCATCATGAAAGGTGAAGACCTTGATCCTGGATTTTGCCGGGTTGAATACCCCTTCGTTTTCGTAGGAACAGGCCATCTCACACTGCAAACAACCCGTGCATTTTTCCGCATCAATAGAAAGTGAACGTAACATGCTAATTCTCCTGCGTCGTTGTCATGATGATCCCCCGTTGCAGCCTGGTGCCACCGCCGGGGTCTTTATACTCGGAGACAATATCACTTCTATCCGGGAGACTCAAGAATACATTGATCCGGCAATTTCCGTCCGGGGCAGGTTCCCTGAATGAACGGCCCGCCCGGGAGGCCGAAAAATGGCATTACAGTGATTCGGCAGGTTTGGCGACCTCCACAACACAGACCGATATTTTCCTGTTTCATCCATTGACAACCTGGCACGAAGTCTGTTTTCCAGTTCATCGGCACTGCCGGGCCGTTTTCCGCTTGGCGGCGGCTGGGTATGATCGGTGCCGAACCAGAAGACCAGAATAGATTCCGAAACCAGTTCCGTGCGGTCACATATCGGGTACCTGGCTTCTCACCTTCCTTTTCAAAGACCGTCGTCTTTCCCTCTCCGGGATTGCCAAGCAGCATACAGGACAGAATAGCCCGAGTAGGCAGAAAATTGCCGGAGGGCTTGCGCTGCCCATTATGCTCGACTTCCGTGCAAAATCGATTGATGACCCGCATCAGGTTCGATTGAACCAGTCGACGGCCGGCCGGCGCAGAAATTCCTCAAGCGGGGTACCCTGTTGGCCCACGAGCATGACGTGTTCAGGTTTAAAGTTTTTTTGAAACACCTCCAGGCCGCGGGACTGGCCGCGCCGGGACCCGCTCTTCACCTCGATGCCGATCAGCCTGTGACCAAATTCCAGGACAAAATCCACCTCATGGGGGCTCAACCGCCAGTAATAGACCCGGATGTCAGGCATCCCCGTATTGCACAGATGGGCGCCTACCGCACTCTCCACCAATCTTCCCCAGAATGTTCTGTCCGCCTGTGCTTCATCGAACGAATAACCGGAATCCACCGACATGAAGGCAGTGTTCAGGACATTCAGCTTGGGGCTCGAAGTCTTGCGCCGATGCTGCTGACCGGCGTACTTGGAGAGACCAATCAACAGGCCGGACTCTGCCAGCAGACCCAGATAGCGGGCAAGCGTTGTCGTGTTGCCGGCATCCTGCATCTGCCCGAGCATCCTGTTGTAGGAAAACACCTGTCCGGAATAACTGCTGCCAAGTTCGAAAGTTCTCCTCAATAACGCCGGCTTGTCGACACGCGTCATGGCGAGGATATCCCTGTCTACAACCGGCTCGATCAACGAGGCACGGATATAGTCGCGCCAGCGGGGCTGGTCACTGACCAGGCGTGCCGCACCCGGATAACCGCCAAAATAGAGATAGCTCCCGAGATCGAAATCAAAAGCATGGGCCATCTCGATGAATGACCAGTGGCTGACACGGATCAATTCAAATCGCCCGGCCAGGCTTTCGGTCAACCCCTGCTGCATCGGCAAAGGAACCGAACCGAGAATCACGACATGCAGGGGAGTTCCCGCCGCACGGTCCGCATCCCACAAACCTTTGACCGTGTCCGACCACTGGGAGATCTTCTGGATTTCATCCAGCACCAGAACGAAACCCTGGTCGGATTCGCCGGCTTTTCTGCGAGCGGCTTCCCATGTACGGACCAACCAGCCCCTGTCCCGCCCGTCAGCTGGCCGGATGACCGGTTCCGCTGCAACATCCGGGAATACGGGTACGCCGGGTTCCGGCTCATCGATTGCGAAGTAGTCCGACCGCAGGGTGGTACGGTGCAACACCTGTTTTACAAGGGTGGTTTTACCGGTTTGGCGGGGACCGGAAATGATGATCAACCGATCCGGACATTCTTTCAGACGTTCGAGGATAGTGTCGACGTGGTGGCGGATATATTCGGGCATGAGGGTTTTTCGTTGGTCGCAACCGATTGATATTTCGTCTGAATTGAGGGGTCTGAAATTTCGATTCCCCCAGGAAATGGGACTAAAAGCGGCTTTTTCGGCGTTTTCCACCCGAAATCCGGAATTTTCACCCCATCCGGGCACCGGAGGGCATCCTGAGACCCCGGATCTGATGTATCACATTGATTTGATTGAGAATAAATGACACGAGCAAGCCGATATCTGGTATAATCCGGGTTCACTAAAACAACAAATCAGCCCAGGAGGCTTGCTCATGCCAAGATTCAATGATGACCTGTTCTGGAAC